>NZ_JAEUPY010000068.1 GCF_016790065.1 Steroidobacter sp. | reverse complement strand
TCGCCTTTTATTTCTGGCTGCGTGAGTGCTTCAAGTGCGACGTGATCGTGCACGTAGGCAAGCATGGCAATCTCGAATGGTTGCCGGGCAAGAGTGTCGCGCTCAGCAATACCTGTTGGCCCGACGTGCTGCTCGGTCCGATGCCGCATCTGTATCCGTTCATCGTCAACGATCCCGGCGAAGGCAGTCAGGCCAAGCGTCGTTCGCAGGCAGTCATCATCGATCACCTGATGCCGCCGCTCACACGCGCGGAGACCTATGGACAACTGCAGGACTTGGAGCGCCAGGTAGATGAGTACTACGAGGCGTTGGTCATCGACCCGCGCCGTGCCGACATGTTGCGCTCGACGATTCTCGCCAATGTGATCTCGCAGAACCTGCACCAGGATCTTGGCATCGGGCGGCCCGAGAATGCGGAAGCCGAGCGAGCGCTGCTAATGCGGACCGATGCGTATCTCTGCGATCTGAAAGAATCCCAGATCCGCGATGGCCTGCACGTGTTTGGTCGCTCGCCCGGTGGCACTCAGCGTCGCGACACCTTGCTTGCGCTTGCGCGATTCGCGGTCGGCGACGGCAAAGCCGGCAATGCTGGGTTGCTTGCCGCGCTGTCGTTGGATTTAGAGTTGGAGGGCTTCAATCCGTTCGACTCGGACTGGACCCAAGAATGGTCTGGCGCTCGGCCCGCCCTACTGAGCCAGGTCAGTGATAGTCCGTGGCGTCACAACGGGGACACTCGCGAGCGGCTGGAGAAACTCGCGTCGATACTGATCGAACAAGTAGCGCCCGAAGCGAACGCCGCTGTTGACGCCCCCATCGACATAAGCGCCTTGCCTCGCACGCGTCAGGTGTTGGAGCGTTTGCAGAATCGTCTGCGTCCGGCCTTGGATGGCTGCGGAACCAGTGAACTACACGGCTTGCGTGCCGGCCTGAGCGGCCGCTTCGTTCGCTCCGGCCCGAGCGGTGCGCCGTCTCGCGGGCGTCCTGATGTGTTGCCGACGGGCAAGAACTTTTATTCCGTCGACACGCGTGCCGTTCCTACGCCGACGGCATGGCGACTTGGCTTCGCCTCCGCGGCACAAATGATCGAACGCTATCTGCAAGAGCACGGCGACTATCCCCGAACCATCGGCATCTCGGTGTGGGGCACGGCTACCATGCGCACCGGCGGCGATGACATCGCCCAAGCCTTGGCATTGATGGGCGTTCGCCCGGTGTGGGCCCAAGGCAGCTATCGAGTCGCCGACTTCGAGATTCTGCCTGTGTCTATCCTGGATCGGCCCCGCATCGACGTTACGTTGCGAGTCTCGGGATTCTTTCGCGACGCCTTCACCAATGTCATCGAGTTATTCGATGCCGCAGTCCAGGCCGTCGCGGAGTTGCAAGAAAGCGAACAAGACAACTTCGTTCGCGCGCGCATCCTTCGAGACACACAGAAGCTCGTTGACACTGGGACCGAACAGAAAGCGGCCCGAGCGCAAGCTGGCTGGCGAGTCTTTGGCTCCAAACCTGGCGCCTATGGCGCGGGGCTACAGTCACTGATCGACAGCGGCAACTGGTCCAACGACGCCGACTTGGCGGATGCGTACTGTGCGTGGGGCGGCTACGCGTACGGCCGAGGCGTTGCAGGTGTGCCCGCCGTCGCCCGCTTCAACGAACGCCTGGCAGCGATGCAATTGGTCGTTCAGAACCAGGACAATCGCGAGCACGATGTGCTCGACTCCAACGACTACTATCAATTTCATGGCGGCATGTCGGCCGCAGTTCGACACTTGAGCGGCATCGCACCGGTCGCGTATCACGCCGACCACAGCAATCCAGAAGCCCCTCGCATTCGCACGCTACGCGAAGAAATCGGGCGAGTGATTCGTTCGCGCGTGGTCAACCCGAAGTGGATTGCCGGCGTGAAGCGCCATGGTTACAAGGGCGCGTTCGAGATTGCCGATACCGTCGATTACTTGTTCGCGTTCGACGCCACTGCGCACGTGCTCAGCGATTATCAGTACGCGCTGGTGGCCGATGCGTTTGTCAATGACGCAGATACGCGTGAGTTCCTCTTGCGTCACAACGCCAACGCCATGCACGACATCTGCGAACGGCTGCTCGAAGCCATCGAGCGCGAGCTGTGGGAATCCCCGGGAGAGTTTGAATCGATGCTTCGCCAGCAACTGCTCGATACTGAGTCGCAGTTAGAGGCTGCTTCATGAGCGACGCCATCCGCCCCGTATTTCCGTTCGCTGCGCTCGTTGGACAGCCCCGGCTGCAACTTGCGTTGACGCTCATTGCCATCGATCCGCGCATCGGTGGCTTGCTCATCGACGGCCCACGCGGCACGGCGAAGTCGACCAGCGCCCGAGCGCTCGCCGAACTGTTGCCCAGCGGCGCCTTTGTCACCCTACCCTTGGGCGCCACTGAAGAAATGCTTATCGGCTCGCTGAGCGTCGACACAGCGTTGCAGTCAGGCAAAGTGACTTTCGCTCCCGGGCTGCTGGCCAAGGCACACGGCGGCGTGTTGTACGTCGATGAAGTGAACTTGCTGCCCGATGTCTTGGTCGATCAACTGCTCGACGTGGCTGCCAGCGGCGTCAACTTCATCGAGCGCGACGGCGTATCGCACCGGCATGCCGCCGGCTTCGCACTCATCGGCACCATGAACGCCGACGAAGGCGAACTTCGGCCACAACTCCAGGATCGTTTCGGCTTGGCGTTATCGCTGAGCGACTGCACCGATCCAGCCACCCGCGTGGACATCGTGAAGTCGCGACTGGCGTTCGATAGGGACCCTGAAGAATTCCGAAACCGTTTCGCGGGCTCGCAGGCTTGGCTGAGGGCCGACATCGCTCAGGCTCGCGCAGCGTTGCCCGGAATCGTCATCGACGACGTCTGCATCGCAGCTGTCAGCGAGCTTTGTGTGGCTGCAGGCGTCGAAGGCTTGCGAGCGGATCTCGTGATCGTTCGTGCGGCTTGCGCCTTTGCGGCTCGGAATGGCGATACCCGCGTTACGATGGAACACGTGTCGGAGGTTGCCCCGCTCGCGCTTCATCACCGAGCACGCGAGACCACATCGCGTGAGTCGCCGCCAACTCAGGGCCCCTCCAAGCCACGTGAAGCACCGCGCTCGCAACCGGACGATGCACGATGGGGTGCGATGGCGCCCTCCCCGGTCAAGGCACTCGCGACACCTGCCATCGAGCCTCCGGCTCAAAAAAAAAGTTTCTGAGTAGTGGACCGCGAGGTGCCCAGCGTCGGGCAGGAATGACGTCGGCGGCTCGGCAACTCACAGCGAGTCGTCAGCGTGGCGGCGAGCGAGTGCACTGGGTGCGCACCTTGGTAGCGAAGGGGCCGGAAATCTTCCGGCGCGAACATCTGCGATTTCGTCCCGGCGTGGCTCGCACTCGCACGCTGCATTGTTTGTTAGTCGATTGTTCGGCGTCGATGCTCCAGTCCCAGCAACTCGCGGCGGCCAAGGGCATGCTCATGCAACTCATTCAGATGGCCTATGACCAGCAAGCCGACATCGCCATCGTCGGCTTTGCGGGCGCCGAGGCGCGTGTGTTCGTGGCTCCGACGCGAGCACGCCCACCGACGTCCATTCACGCAGAACGATGGTTGCAACCCATTCGCGGTGGCGGGGCCACCCCGCTGTCACGCGGAGTCGCGACGGCATCGCGATTGATCTCGCAGGCCAAGCAAGCGCAGCCCCAACAGCACACTTGGCTGTGGCTGCTGACCGATGGCCGAACCACAGAATCGCCCGCTCGTCCATCGGCAGCCGACAACATTGTCGTGGTCGATTGCGAGCGTAGTCGCATTCGACTGCAGCACTGTCTCACGCTGGCACGACGTTGGTCGGCTCAGTACCTGAATCTACAAGATCGCAACTTCACCAAGGCCGCCGACACGGCGCGCAACGCCAATGGATGACCAGAACTCAGACGAAGCCAAACACAAGCGCATGACCGAGCGTCGTAACGCCGGCTATGAACGCAAGCAAGCACGCGCGACCATCGAGAAAGGATTGCTCCTCGTGCTCACCGGCCCCGGCAAGGGCAAGAGTTCGAGCGCACTCGGCATGATCGTGCGCGGTATCGCGCATGGCATGAAAATCGGCGTCGTGCAGTTCATCAAAGGCGCCAAAGCCACCGGCGAACGCGACGTGCTCACCAAGTTCCCCAACGTCGAGTGGCACACCATCGGCGATGGCTTCACCTGGATCACCCAGAACCGCGAACAAGATATCGCCACCGCGAAGCGTGCCTGGGATCAAGCACGCACCTTCATCGAAGATCCCAGCTACGACATGGTGGTCCTCGATGAGCTGAACGCCGTGTTGCATTACCAGTATCTGGATGTCGAATCGGTGCTGCCGGTGTTCGCCGCTCGCGCACCGATGCAACACGTCATCGTCACAGGGCGTAACGCACCGGCGCCGTTGATCGAAGCGGCCGATCTGGTGAGCGACGTGCACGTCGTCAAACATCCGTACCGGGATCAAGGCGTCAAAGCACAGCGAGGCATCGAGTTTTGAGCGAGGCGTCCTGGCGCTCGGATGTGGATTCGCTGACGTTTCGGCCAGCGGATCACGCCGGACTTTGTTTCATTCATCGGCGCGCCTTCGTCACTCTGTGCGCGGCAACGACCAGCGAGGATTGTCAGCGCTACTACGACTCGAACCGCGCGGCGATTTGGCACGCCGCCTCAGTCAAGCTGCAGAGTTCCCAGCTTGATCGGCAAGCGAACTTCCATCTCAACAGCAGAGACATCGCTCGCGCGCTCCACGTACAGGAGAAAGGCTCGGCATGAGCGCGCGGTGGCTAGTCTTCGTGCTCCTGTTGGCTGCAGCCCCAGCATTGCTGGCGGACGCTGCGCCCAGGTCCATCGTGTCCATCAACACCTGCCTGGATCCGATCTTGCTGGAACTTGTATCCAAGGAGCGGATCGCCGCGCTCAGTCGACATTCGAAAGATCCGCTGCGCTCAGCGATTGCGGATATTGCCAAAGAGCTGCCAACGACGCGTGAATCGGCCGAAGAGATCGTGCTGCTCAAACCGGACTTGGTGCTGGCAAGCCGCCACACAGCCGCATTGACTCGAAACGCCCTGCAGCGAGTGGGCGTTCAGTTGGAACTGTTCGAGATTCCCAGATCGGTCGACGCCAGCCTGGCTCAGGTGCAACGACTCGCCGAACTGGTCCACGAACCGGAGCGTGGCCGCGCCTTGGTCGAACGAATCAAACAAGCCATCGAACACGCCAGACCCGCTGTCGGGACGCGTGGGCTCAGTGCCGTTATCTATCAGCCCAGCGGCATGAGTGCGGGCAAAGGCACGATCACCGATGAACTCATGCGGATTGCCGGGCTCAGCAACGTGGCGACACAGGCGAAGTTGACCGGCTACCGCGTGTTGCCGCTGGAATCGCTGCTCGGTGCAGCCCCGGACATCGTGCTACTCGGCGACACCTTACCCGGCAGCAACACACGCGCCGAGAAGATGGTTCATCACCGGGCGCTACGGGCGCTGCAGCCTTACAGTAGTTTTGGAACATTCCCGGCCCGCTATATGAACTGCGCCGGCCCGGTGATGATCGCCGCGTTGGATACATTGGTGGCCGCCAGAGAACGCTCGCTGGCTAATTTCAGCGGAATTCACCACACTACGTCCGAGCACGGGGTCGCAGGTCGGTAGAGTCTCCTCAGCGAGGGTCCGATGGCTTCCGACGAACAGTTGCAGGACTGGCGGGATCGGGCGTTACGGGTCGAGGCGGAAGTCGGCAAGGCCGTCATCGGTCAGCACGACACTATCCGGCTGATCAATGTAGCGCTGTTCGCTCGCGGGCACGTGCTGCTCGAAGGCGATGTCGGCGTCGGCAAAACAACCATTCTGCGCGCCTTCTCTCGTGCCATCGGCGGAGACTTCGAGCGAGTCGAAGGCACCGTCGATCTGATGCCGGGCGACCTCATCTATCACACCTACGTCGACGCCGACGGCAAACCCCGCATAGAGCCCGGCCCCCTGCTCCGGCACGGCGAACAGCTCGCCACGTTTTTCTTCAACGAGATCAATCGCGCCCGCCCGCAGGTGCAATCTTTACTACTGCGGGCGATGGCCGAGCGCACCGTCTCGGCCTTCAACCGGGAATATCGCTTCCCACACATGATCGTGTTCGCCGACCGCAACCGGGTCGAGAAGGAAGAAACCTTCGAGCTCGCCTCGGCGGCTCGCGACCGTTTCATGTTCGAACTGCGGATGCCGACGCCGGTGGCCCCGGAGATCCGTCGCTCATTGGTATTCGACGCCGAATTTCACGATGTCGACCGGCTGCTCGAACGAGTCACGCCCGCCATTCTGCCCTGGCAGCAGCTCAACGAAATCGGCTCGACCATTCAACGCAGTATCCATGCCAGCGAAGTGCTGGAACGCTATGTATTGGATCTATGGGATGCGACCCAGGCACCGGAGCGCTTCGACATCCGCTTGGACGGTGTCGACATGAGCAAACTGATACTGGCTGGGGCCAGCCCGCGCGGCATGATGTCCCTAACGCGAGCCGCGCGTGTCGTCGCCTGGCTCGCAGGCCGAACTCATATCACTCCCGCCGACATTCATGCCGTAGCTCCGTGGACGCTCGGTCATCGGGTATTTTTTACTCCAGTCTACGAGTTACGTCGTAGCCAGCTGGCCGCCGCGCTCATCGAACAAATCCTGGAACACGTCCCGACGCCGCGCTAGCGATGACTACCTCACGCGAGTTTCATTACAGATTGCCGCACCGATCCGGTGGCTGGCGACCTGGCTCGCATCCCGGCTCCAGTCTCGGCGCCGGCCAGGAGTTCGTGTCGCACGTGAAGCTGTACGACAGGCCGGATCCGCGCCGGCTGGATCTTCGCGCCAGCTTGCGCGAAGTCCGCGGTGATTGGCTGGTGCGAACCCATCGCCAGCGAGTCAGTGTGCCGGTCCATGTCATCGCCGATGTTTCCAGTTCGATGAGCTTCGGCTCGCCAAAATCGAAACTACAAGTCGCCGCAGATTTCGTGACGGCGCTCGGGCACAGTGCTTTCCGTGTTGGCGATGCGCTCGGCATGCTCGCGTTCGATGCTCACGAACGTCGCGACCTGTTCGTGCCGGCGTTGCTGAGCCGTGGCGTCGGCGAAGTCATGGCTTCGCTATTGGCTGAGTGCGAAGGCACGGCAGGAAGTAGCGACGGCTTGGAGGAAGCCGCGACGCATCTGGCCGGGCGTCACGGTTTGATCTTCATCGCGTCCGACTTCCATTGGCGCTTGGATCGCTTGGGTGATGTGCTCGATATGCTCGCGCACTCCTACATCGTGCCGCTGGTCATCTGGGATCCGGCCGAGACCCAACCTCCCCAACGCGATGGCCTCCTGCCGCTGCGAGATGTCGAGTCCAATCGTCGCAGCACTGTTTGGCTGCGACCGAGCATGCGCACGCGTTGGCACGAGGCCGTGGAGCGACGTCGTGGCGAGTTGAATTCGCTATTCGCTGCCCGTGGCATTCGTCCGTTCTACGTCAGCGGCGCATTCGACGGCGAAGCCCTATCGCACTATTTCTTCGAGGCTACGGCATGAGCCGCACGCTGCTGATGCTATCGGCAGCCATCGCAACGACCGCGCTTGCCGCTCAACAACCCGCCATCGTCGAGCAGCCACGGCCTTTCGGCTACGTCGTTGGAGATCTGGTCACTCAGCGCGTGTTGCTGACGGCCGAGCCTGGCGAGCTGCCGCCAGCTCAACGCATCAATATCTGGTTCGAGCGGCGCGTGCCAACTATTGAGAAGACGGCGGATGGGCGCAACTGGCTGGTCGTCACCTATCAAGTGACTAATGCGCCGCCGGCGTTGACGACAGTGCAGCTGCCTCCGTGGAAGCTCAAAGCGGGTAACTTGCAGCTCGATATTCCGGCTGCGCCCATCAGCGTCGCACCGCTGGTTTCGAACGCCTCCAGCGCCGCTGGCGAACTCCGCCCGGATCGTGAAGTATCAAGCATCGACACAGCCACCACACGCACGAGTGTTTGGCTCTGGTCGATTGCATTGCTGATCACGTTGGCAGCGTGGTTGAGCTGGTGGCGGTGGCGCAATTGGCGGGACAGCCACAACCAACCCTTCGCCCGAGCTCTGCACGAACTGCGACGGCTCGACGAGAGCGCGCCGGAAGCCTGGCAGGCGTTGCATCGAGCCTTCGACCGAACCGCCGGTCGTGTGCTGCAAATTGAAACATTGCCCGCGTTGTTCGAGCGTGCTCCGCAACTGCTTCCTCGGCGGGCGGAGATAGAACGTTTCTTCGCTCAGTCGAATCAGCGATTCTTTGGCGCTGGACCGCCAGGCGATCTGTTATCGGTGCGTGCACTCTGCAATGAGTTGCGCCGAATCGAACGGCGGCACGCGTCATGAACGCCGCCCTCACCTTCGAGCAGCCGTGGGCGCTGATCCTGCTGCCGTTGGCACTGCTGCCTTTGTTACGCAGGCGACGCGACACAGTCGCATTTCCGTCCGTCGACTGGCTACCGCGGGATCCCGTCGGCCGCATCGTTGGCTGGCTTTGGCCGTTGTTCGCCGCGCTCGCTATAGCAAGCAGCGTATTCGCTTTGGCTCAGCCTGGACGCCCGCAATCACAGGTTCTGCGCACCGGCAAAGGCGCCGAGATTCTGGTGCTGCTGGATCGTAGTCGCAGTATGGACGATCGAATGCTGCCCCCGAATTGGCGAGAGCTAGACCCGACTGTCGTGCTTTATCACCTCGGCAAAGGTCGTCAGAAAGCCGAAGTGGCGCGTGATCTGTTATCGCAGTTCGTCGCACGTCGGCCGGACGATCGATTCTCGCTGATGTATTTCAGCAATCGGCCGCTGAGCGTGGTGCCATTCACTCAGCACGATGCCGTCATGCAAGCAGGCATCGCCGCAGGCGGTGTCGGCCGCGGCTTGGCGGATACCGAGGTCGGTCGCGCACTGATCGCGGCCATCGCTCGATTCGATCAGCGCACTTACTCAGGCAGTCGCATCGTCATGTTGGTGTCGGACGGCGGCGCCAATCTGGACGATGAGACCATGCAACGCATCCGCATCGGCTTCAAGCGCAATCGAATCGCGCTGTACTGGATCTATCTGCGTTCCTACAACAGCGCCAAGCTGGATACCACCGAGTCGCGTTGGGAGAACGCACCCGAGATCGCCTTGCACCGTTTCTTCCAGACGTTACCGACGCCGTATCGAGCGTATCAGGCCGAGGATCCCGAGAGCCTGTCCACTGCCGTCGCCGATGTCGAACGCCAACAAAACCTGCCGCTCGATTTCCTGGAACAGATTCCTCGCCAGGACTATAGCCGCGCGTTCCTCGCCGTCGCAGCGTTCTCGTGTGCGATGTTGCTGCTCTACCGATCTCTGTTGGTACGGAGTTTGCCGTGAAGCGCTCTATCGTTCATTGCACTCTAGCGGCGGCTGCACTCGTATGCGCGAGCCTCGCTGTGTATCACGCGCTGCGTTTAGATCGGATCAAACAAACCAACGCGGCGATTGCCAGCGCGCGCGTGGCGGATATCGAATCGTCCGTGCCGGAAGCTCGATTGGCACGTGCGCTAGCCCTTGCCCGCGCGCGTGACTCAGACGCAGCAGCGAAATCTTACAAGGCGCTGATCGAAGGCGACCGCCGCGATCTGAGCCAGGCAGCGATGTACAACCTCGGCAACTTATATATGAGAGACGCGCTCGAGAACGGTGCCAGCGAGGCATTCCGCTCGCTACCGCTCATCGAGCTGGCGAAACAGCGCTATCGAGACGTCCTGCGTAATCAGCCAGCGGACTGGGATGCTCGCTACAATCTTTCGCGTGCCTTGCAGCTGGCACCGGAGATGGAGCAAGAAATCGAAGAGAAGGAAGCTCCGCCGGAGAAGGAACAGAGTGTCAGTACTCTGCAAGGCGCGAGGATCGATCTGCCATGACGTCGCTGCGCCTGGCCGTGGACAAAGATTCACGCGCCATCGCGCTTGCACTGCTCTTGCTGTTAGCAGCACTAGTCATGCCTCGCGTCGATCTGCCGCACGACGCATACGACTATCTGCTGGTCTTCGACATCAGCCAGAGCATGAACGTCGAGGACTACCAACTCGAAGGCGCGCCAGTCAGCCGACTGACCGTGGCACATGAGGCTGCTCGTCGAGCGTTGCGCGATCTGCCTTGTGGCTCCCGCGTCGGTTGGGCTGCATTCACTGGGTATCGGACGATCCCGCTGCTGGCACCGGTCGAGGTGTGCGAGTACTACAACGATCTGCTCGCCTCGCTCGAGCAAATCGATGCTCGAATGCGTTGGTCCAATGCCAGCGAAATCACCAAGGGCGTGTATTGGTCGGTGCTGGCCGCTCAGGAAACCCACTTACCTCCAGACTTGCACCCCGACATCGTCTTCATCAGCGACGGTCAAGAAGCGCCACTGCTCGATCCCGCTTATCCGCCGCGTGTGCTCGACGACTTACAGAAAGATTCGATTCGCGGCTGGCTCATTGGTGTGGGCACCACTGCTCCCAGTCCGATCCCCAGAATCGATGAAGAAGGTCATCGCCAAGGTTACTGGCGCGCCGACGAGGTCATCCAGCCCAGCGCCTTCGGCGATACTGGCTCGCCCGCCATCGAGCATCTGTCCGGTTTGCACGAGCCGCATCTGCGAGCACTCGCCGACCAACTTGGCTTCAGTTATGCGCGCTTGACCGGTCCCGCATCCTTGAGTGAAACATTGCGCGATCGGCGCTTTGCGCGGCGCCGGCCGACACCGACCGATTTGTTCTGGGTGCCTGCCGCCATCGCAGTGTTGTTTCTGGTGGTGCGCTTTCGGCCGGAGCGGCGCTGACCGGAAGATTTCCTGAAATCTACTTTAGGCCGGCTAAAGAATAGATTGGCGCAGCACTGTTGCGGTTACAAATCGATTACCGTCGCCGCGCAGCCTTTCACTCCACTACGTCGCTAATTGCTGAAAGCGCGGACACAGCGCCAGTCACGTAACGACGCTCGACCCATCGTTCGGCACTGTTCAGTGACAACTCTGGAACCCGCCTGTGACCGCGTGGTGCGTGGTGTGTTTGTGCTAGCTTCCAAGCAGTGCCGCGCACGCCAACAATAATTGAGCATCGATGAACCGCCCAACAACAGAACCTGATTTCCTGAGATCTGCGCTCGGCTTCGGCGGCGTCATCGCGATCGTGATCGTCGGCATCCTGGGCTTCGGCATCAATCTGCATACCCTGCTGATGCTCGCGCTGGTCTGGGTTGCTGGCCACGCGGCCGCGCTGGGCTTGAGCTTCGACGAAATAAAGTCCGCGATGATCGCCGGCATCGAGAAGGGCCTGGGCGCGTTCTTCATTTTCTTCCTGATCGGCGTACTGATCGCAGCCCTGATCGAAGGCGGCACCATCGGCAGCCTCATCTACTACGGCGTGGACATCCTCCACCCGACCTTCTTTCTGCCCACTGGATTCGTGTTGTGCAGCCTCATGTCGCTCGCAACCGGTACGTCCTGGGGCACCATCGCGACGCTCGGCGTGGTGCTGATGGGCATTGGCGGCGCGATGGGGATTCCGCTGCCACTCGTGGCGGGCATGGTGGTGTCCGGCGCCTGCTTTGGCGACAAGGGATCGCCCGTCTCCGATACCACGGCCCTCGCGGCCATGAGCGCGGACACGGACATCTACGCTCACATCAAGTCGATGCTCTATTCGGCCGTGCCAGCGGGAATCATCACTTTGGTCGCGTTCCTGCTGATCGGCCTGCACTACAGTGGCCAAGCGGTCTCCACCCAGGAGCTGTTGGAGCTGAAGCAACACCTCGCCAAAGAATTCACGATCAGCCCGATATCGTTGCTGCCTCTGCTGGTACTGCTCGTGCTGAGCATCAAGCGAGCGCCCGCCGAAGTGAGCATGCTGGCCAGCGTCCTGGTTGCCGTGGTGCTGGCGGTGGCGATTCAAGACCGCACGACGGTGGAAGTGCTGAACAGTCTCAACGACGGCTACAAGGCTCACACAGGAGTCGAGCAACTCGATTCGCTGCTGAGTGGCGGCGGCGTGCAAAGCATGATGTGGACGATGTCACTGGCGCTGCTGGCGTTGTCGCTCGGCGGCATCCTGCATCGCGCAGGCTTTGTCCGAGTCCTCATGAGCCGGCTGCTGGCGCGCATCCGGCGCACCGCAAGTTTGATCGCGACCACCATCGCCGCCGGTGTCGTCGCCAACATGAGCATGGGTGAGGCCTATCTCTCCATCATCTTCGGCGGACAGATCTTCAAGAAGTCCTACGAGGACCATAATCTCGAGAACCACATGCTGTCGCGAAACCTGGAAGAAGGCGCGACGCTCAGCACACCGCTGATCCCGTGGACCACTTCAGGTGCTTTCATCACCGGAGTGCTCGGCATGTCGCCGTTGGAGTACGGCCCCTGGGCACTGCTCAATTACATCAATCCATTGTTGTCGATCGCACTCGCCTATGCGGGGTTCGGCATTTTCAGGCGAGCTCACGCGGGCGGCAGCGAGCCGCTGACGGTGGCTTCGCGATGACCACACACACCATGCGCCGACCCGCCATTCAACTCACCATCACTGTATTCGCGTTGCTCACCGCTGCAAGCGCCACCAGCCAGACGCCAAGTAGTTTCAGCCGCTCTGATCTCACTGCCGCGCAAGCCCTACTCCAACGGGCGCAGAGTGATTCCACTGCCTATCAGTTAGCCGAATCGCTCACGACAGAAGTTGGGCCTCGTTTCTCCGGCACACTAGGCGACCGCGCAGCCGTTGCATGGGCGCAAGAACAGATGCGCCGCTTGGGCTTCGAGAACGTACACACGCAAGAAGTCGACGTGCCGCAATGGGTGCGCGGTGAAGCGGAGTTCGCCGTACTCGAACCGTGGCCGCAGCCCATGCCGTCGCTGGCATTGGGCGGCACCGTCGGCACCCCAAATGCCGGCGTCGAAGCCGAAGCCGTCATGGTTAAAGATCTGGCGGCCCTGCAGGCGTTGCCCGCTGGCGCCGTGAAGGGTCGCATCGTGTTTTTCAACAACCCCATCGAACGACGACGCGATTGGGCCGAATACTCGCGCGCTGTGAGCGTGCGCGGCGGAGGCCCTACCGCCGCGTCAGCACTCGGCGCCGTGGGTGTGGTCATCCGTTCTCTCAGCACCAGTTCGCAACGTTTCCCGCACACCGGCGGATCGCGCCAGCCCCAAGACGTGCCACGAATTCCGGCACTGGCCATTTCGAATCCGGATGCCGACGCGCTCCAACGACAGTTCGCCAGCGGTCGAACGGTGCGTCTGCGGATAAAGAGCACTGCTCGCGAATTGCCGAAGCAACGATCCGCCAATGTGATCGGTGAAATCCCCGGCACCGATCTCGCGCACGAGATTGTCATCCTCGGCGCGCACCTGGATTCTTGGGACGTGACTGTGGGCGCAATCGACAACGCCGCGGGCGTGGGCATCGTTCTCACCGCCGCGCACTTGATACAAGCGCAGAAACTCAAGCCCCGGCGAACGCTGCGCGTGGTGTTGTTCGCCAACGAGGAGAATGGCTCCGCAGGATCACGCGCCTACGCCGCCGCACAGGAACAGAATCTCGCGAATCATGTGCTAGGTATCGAAGCGGACTATGGCGCCGGCCCCGTGTGGCAATTCTCGACTCGCGTGAATCCCGCCGATGTCGGCGTGATCGACCAGATGTATCGCGTGCTCCGACCGTTGAAGATGGATCGCGGTACCAACGAGGCGCCCGGCAACGCCGATCTGTCGCCGCTGGTGGCCAAGGGGATGCCCATCCTCGGGCCGGAATTGGACGGCACTTATTATCTGGACGTCCACCACACCGCTAACGACACGATGGCGCAGATCGATCCGGCAGCGATTCGCCAGAGCGCGGCCACGTTCGCCGTCGGTGTCTGGCTCGGTGCGCAGTACCCAGGCAAGTGGCAACGCCTGCCGCCCAAGCCGCCTCGTCCTTGAGGCGGTTGGAAGCGCGAGTTTCCTGCTACTTCTGCGCCGGCAATAGCAAGGCGTTCAGCAGCAACTTGTAAGTTCCGTAAGTCTGCGCCCGGTGATGTTCGCGAAACCCGATCAGCACCACGCGCCCTTGCTGCTGCTTCACTTCCACCACGGCGGCTCGACCAACGATGGGTTGTTCGCTGCCCTTCATCGCGCCCTGAACCAGCACGCGATCCCGTGGATACCTCGCGACGATCCGCGTTAGCGAATTGCCAGCCCCGGGCACCTGCGGACTGAAAGCGGCGCTTTGAATGAACATCGCGGTGGCTTCGTCCGGCATGCCGAAGCCCAACGGCTGCGTGTTGTCCACTTCAATGCGCACCAGTGAAGACGGTATCCAGAACTCCTCTTGCTTCAGTCCCTCGAGCGCGTTGCGCACCGGCAAGCCGAACTCACGGACGAAAAGCATGGCGGCATTGTCGATCGCCACGATGGTGCCGCCCTTGGCCGCGAACGCCTTCAGTGCAGCCACACCGGACGCACCAATTCCGCCCTGCACCTCCGGTGGATATTCGCTGTCAGCCGAGTTGCCGGACTTGATGCGGTCTGCCGCTTCATTGGCGAACAGGATGGCGGAGAAGGATTGGGTCAAATCGCCCTTCAGGTCAGCGTTGCGCAAGGTCGTGAACTCAAACCCCAGGTCGTCGAGCACGTAGCGAGCCCAACCCTCGTCCATGTTCGGACGGAACGACTGATAAACACCAATACGCGGCTTGGCCAGCGGCTGGAGGTCGAGGTTCTTGATGTTGTCGAGCCCGTAAGCTTCGACGCGCCACTTGTCGAGCAGCGCCGGCAACGCCTGTTTGACTTGGTCAGTAGACTCGACGATGAAACTACCTGCCGGCAGCGTTGCGCCGGAGACCTGCAGCGCGCCGCTCGAACGATAGATCGCGCTCTTCGTCTTGAGCAGAGCGACAGCGACCGCATAGGAAGCATTCGCGCGTGTATCGAACACCAGATAGGGCGTCGATGGCAGAGACACCGACGGCACGGCAATCTCGTCGAGCTTCCTGAATTCCGCCTTGAACGGATTCTTGATCTCGCTGTACTGAACGCCCATTTGCAGCGGCAGGGACCACGACGCGTCGTCACGCAACACGCCGGGGACGACATCGTCGGGATAACGCCGCTCGCGACTCAACGCGTTCACCACATACGGTCGATAGGGCTGCGCGGAGAAGATGATGAAATCGCCGGCGGCGAAGGCCTTGCCGTCCGCAACGAAAGGCGTCGTCGCCTGGTGAATCTCAGCGCCGCCGAACTTGAGTACTTCGATCAACTTCAGGGTCGTCGGATTGTCGTGCTGAGCGGCCGGAATGACGAACGCGTAAGGATCGCCCGGCAGCCCCTTCTCGACCGCGTCGCGCCCCATCTGATAGTAGTTGTAGAGCCAATCGAACTTTTGCACCGACGCCGTCTGGAGCAAAGACATCGACGTCTTGACCGTGTAGTCGACCACATCGCGCAGGCGCCACCAGCCGCCCGGCCACGGGTCCGGGTAACGCAAGCTCTTGCGGGTGTAGAAGTCCTGGAGTTCGGCAGGATCGACGTGCACGGGGCTCGCGATGTTAGTCCAGGCGATCTCGGTGAACACTGCAGTCGTGTTGCGCACCGTCGCGCCGCAGGTCAGCGTGCCCTTCCACCAAGCCGATGCGAATATCTGGTCGTGGACCGCGCCTTTCATGCCGGCCGACTGCAGATCGAAGGTCATGCGCGAACCGATCAGGCCGATGCCGCGATAGACCAGCGGATGCACGTTCGGATCGGCGGGTTCCATATAGGGCGGCACGAAGATGCGCGCTCCGGTCGCGCCCATCTGATGCGGATCGCTGAGGATCTGCGGAAACCAATCGTGCCACAGCACCTTGTTGATGCTGCGGGTCTCGGACAGGTTGTGCATGATGCCGTCGCGATTGTTGTCGTGGCCGGCGTAGTGGTGGTACAGCCACGGGATATCGCCGCCTTCGTACTTGGTACCGAGATACTTCTTGTACCAGTCCGCAACCTTGATGAGTCCGTCCGGGTTGGCGATGGGCACCAGCAACACGATCACATCATCCAGCACCTTGGCTGAATCGAACGGCGTATCGCCCACAGCCAGCTTGTACGCGGTCTCCATCGAGGCCTGCGACGAACCCACTTCGCTGGCATGCAGGCCGTGCGTGATCAGCACGATGACCTTGCCTTCCTCGCTGAGTTTTCGCGCCTCGTCCGCCGAAATCCCGCGTGGATCGCTCAGACGCTTCGCAATCGCTCGGTAGCGATCGACATGCGGCATGTTCTTTTCTGACGTCACGACCGCCATGAGCATGGGCTCACCCAGCGTGCTCTTGCCGATCTCCACCACGGAAACGCGCTCCGACTCGGCCGCGAGCTTGGTGAAATAAGCGTTGATCTGGCGCGAGTCGGCCACCTTGCGATCTGCGCCAACCTGATGCCCGAGAAACGCCTGTGGCGATGTTTGTGCTTGAGCCAAAATCGGTACCAACGATACGAGCGCAGCGATTAGCCGTGCTGGATTCATCACGAAATTATCTCCTCGAAGGGGTAGTCAATTCGCCGCGATCGCCCGCTCCAGATCCGGCCGCGTGACCGGCCCCAGGAATTCGCGTTTCACGTTTCCTTGCGGATCGACGAGGTAGGTCATGGGCAGCCCGCGAGGAGCGGTGATGCCCCGAGGCAGCTCGTAGGGATCGACGATGGCGATCGGATAAGAAACCGGCCGCTTGGCTAGTACCTCTCGCAGTGCCTCCGGCTCGATCTGCTCGTAAGTCAGGCCGACGACTTCGACGTCATCGTGCGCATCATGCAATGCTGAGAGTTCCGGCATCTCTTTTAAACAGGGCGCGCACCACGTCGCCCAGAAATTCACCACCACCCAGCTGCCTCGGTGAGCAGCAAGGTCGTACTCGCTGCCATCGATGAGTTGCAGGCGTAACGCCGGAAACTTCGCGGCGCTGGTCGCGTCGGCAACTGGGGATTCAGTTTCATTCGCCGGCGCTGCCTGGCCGTTGACTGAATCAGGACTCTGGCCACAGCCGGCCACCAAAAGCGCGAGCAAATAGCCGGCGAAGCGCCGGCCCGATTGGAGCGCCATCACAGATGGCTGCCCGTTTTCTTATAAGTCTTCTCTCCAGCGGTCACCGCCAGATCAAGGCGATTCTCTGGCGGCGGCAACAGGCAAGTACCGAACTCACTGAAAGCGCACGGTGGTGTGTAGGTGCGGTTGAAGTCGATCAGGACCTCACCGTTGGCATCCGGCAGGCCTGTAGAGAGGAACCGGCCTGAGGGATAGCTGCCCTTGCCATTGGTGCGATCGGCGAACATCAGCGACAAGCCGCGACCGGAGTCTCCAATCACTTCGAGCCGGAACGTCCGGCCATCGCGCTCGAACACCACCACGCCTGGATTGGCCTGATCATTCAATCCACCCAACACATCCAGCACCGGCACCACTCGTCCCGGCGGATGGGGTTCGAATTTTCCTTTGATGCGCCAGCCGGCATCGATGGGGTAGTAGTCGAGGCCTGCGAAGTTCTTGCGAGTCGGCGCATCCGCATGGCGCACACGTATCGCGCGACGCCCACCACTCACGATCAAGCTGACCGAACCCTTGCCGCCATCGTAGGCCACGGTCGTCGCAGGAGTGCCCTTGCCGTAGCGTTTCAATTCCACGGGCCCGGTCGGTGCCGCTCCGTCAACGACCAGTGCCACACCGGGCTCGGCAGTGAACAGCGCACGGCCGTCCTTCTCCTCAATCACGCCGATGCGTGCCGGACCGATGCTAAGGCGAATGTTGCTGTCAGCAGCGCTGCCCACCGAGTATCGGCCCGGCTCCAGCCAGTGCATGCCAGTAATCGCGGTCCAACCGTCCGGCTGAAGCAGGTTCTCGACGCGCCGTTTTCGATAGTCCTCGATCTCTTTGACCAGCGCCGCATCCTGCACACTGGCGTTTGTCGGTGCCGCATTACCGGCACCGATCAGCGACATCCATGTCACACCGACCACCGCCAGCATGGTCGGCAACCTATTCATGACTGCACTTCGCATGTGATGCACTTACTCAGAAGTTGACTCGTGCGTTCACCGCGAACGTACGAGGTGCACCCGGCGAGAATGCGCTGCTCGCGGCATCCCAATACTTGCGACCCAACAGGTTCTGCACTTCCGCGCTGAAGATGGTCTCGCGACCAGCAATCGTCGTTCGGTAGTTGCCCCCGGCATTCGCCACCGTGTAGCCCGGCCCCTCGACCGACAGATTCGCCGCTTGGATGTGATTGATCACGGTATCGCTGCGGTACTTGGCGTCGGCATGCACGCTGAGACCTTCGATGGTCGGCACTTCATACGTCACATCGAATGCGCCATTGAAGCGCGAGGCGCCTGGCAGACGACGGCCCAGCAGCCATGCATTGACGCCATCTTCGTAGTTGGCATCCAGGTAGACGGCCGAGCTGCCGACCACCCAGTTCTGCCCGACTCGCACGCGACCGCTCAACTCGACACCTTCGTAACGTTGCTCGCCGCTTTGAGTGAGCACGTTGCGACTGTCGACGAACTGCGCGCCCTTGGAGAGGCGGAAGATCGCAGCCGATGCCGCCCAATCCGACTTCTCGACTTTCACCCCGACTTCGTACTGATTGCTGTCGAGCGGATCGAGCAGCTCGCCGTAGTTGGCGTACTGAACGCCGACGGTGGCGCCCTGCTGCAGCGATTGCACGTAGCTGGCGTAAACCGTCACGCTCTCCTGCGGCTTATAGATGAAAGCGAATGTCGGTGTGACCGCGTCCTTTTCATAACGGCTGGTGCGAGCGCCGGTAGCGTTGCTAAACGACTCTTGCAGATATTGGGTGAAGCGAGCGCCCGCCAGGAACGACAATTGGTCCGTGAATCCGATCGTGTCGCTCACGTACGCTGATTTCTCCAGATAGTGGCTGCCACGGCGATGCACGGGCGTACCGGGATAAATCTGCGTCCAGGTTTCCGGAGCGTAATCGTAGATGCTGCCGCCGTTCTGGTTGTACGGCGTGAAATTGGTGGTGCCGTAAGTGATCTCGAGATCTTGCCAGCTGACGCCCGCGGTCAAGTGATGACTGATCGCACCGGTCTTGAACCGTCCTTGCAACAACGCGCGCGAGAAATCGTACTCGAACACATCGTAGTAGTCGGCCAAGCGGTTGGCGTACGTGCCGTTCTGGCTCAACAACCGAATGGTTTCATACGGGAAGCGATAGTCCGTAAAGGTCTTGCCGTAGTTGACGTTCAGATCCCAGCCATCGGCAATGTTCCATTCCAAGCCGGTGGTGCCCGAACCGAACTCGGTGTCGCTGAAGGCTTGCGCCGAAGCCAGCGTCCGGCTGCTGTCGACCGGAGCAGGCAAGCGCGCGCCGCGATAAACGGTGGTGTCGAGGACGAACAGCGGCTCGGGACGATCGATCTGGCTGTCCTGATACAGCAGGTCGGTGGTCCAGCGCAGGTTGTCGGTGAGCCGCACTTCGAATGAAGTGGCGATGGCCTTTCGATCCACTTCGCCGCCGGAGTAAGTGTCGCCCTGCTCGTTCACCAGATTGACGCGATAGCCGAAGGTGCCTTCCGAGCCGGCGCGACCGCCGACATCAAGATGCTGGGTGAACAGCTGATCGGAGCGGAAGCCGGCGCTGAAGCTGAGCAACTGCTTGTCGGTCGGACGCTTGGTGAGATAGTTGACGATGCCACCGGGCGCGCCGAAGCCATACAGGAATCCGCTCGCTCCTTTCAGCAGCTGCACTTCCTCCACCGCTTCCAACGGCAGCGTCGCCCCGTAGTAAGTCAGCGGCAGACCATTCACGCGCACGCTGTTGACCCAGTCGAGCGACAGGCCACGAACGGCGATTCGCTGCGAATACATGTTGTAGTCAGTGCCGCCTTCACGCGCGACGCTCGCGTCTCGGGCGAAGATGGCCGGCAGCGAGACCGACTGGTGCTTCTCGATCTCTTCGTTGCTGATGGCGTAGATCGAGAACGGCGTGTCTCGCAACTGACGAGTGCCCATCGCGCTGGCGCCGGAATCGATCACGCGCTTGGCGCTGACCAGCACGAACTCGAGCTCATCCTTGTCTGTGTTCTGGGTCGAGTTCTGGGTCGTTTGGGCCTGGGCGTAACCGCCCACTGCCGTTGCCAGGGCAATCGCCACCGCGCGCGCCAGGATCGAATGCTCGTGCCGACCGAATCTCATTGCTGCTGTCTCGTTTGTTTAATAGGAAGACGGGGGGCAGCAATGTACGGGCGGCAGCAACGCTATATGAAATGGCGATTTTTCCTATATTCGAACGGTTTCAGCGCAGTTATTTTCGGGTCAGCGGCGTGGTTATCCGCCGTTGCGGCTCGATGACACCAGCAACTGTGCGCCGGTCAACTTTTGTAGCAGCGCTATGACCAGCACCGACACCAGAAACACCAGACTCGCCACTGCCGGCACGGAAGGATCCAGTTCGCCGTCGATGGCGTTGATAACGGCCACCGGGAATGTCGCCGTGCCTGCGCCACCAAGCAGAACTGCAATCGTGACGTCGGTGAAAGACACAAGAAACGCATAGAGGCCGCCAGCAAACACACCGGGCATCGCAAGCGGCAACGTCACTCGCCAAACAGCACGTGGGTAGGTCGCTCCGAGACTGACGGCAGCATCTTCAAGACTCGCCGCGGCTCCGCCCAACGCCACCACCACCGCAGCGATGACATAAGGCGTGGCCACAAACACGTGAGCAATCAGCAAGCCCGGCATCGTGCCCACCAGTTGTAAACCGGTCACAGCCGAAACTGCGTAGTAGAACTGCAGGAACGCGACGCCCGTGACGATGAAAGGAATCTGCAACGGGGTGCGACAAACAGAACTCAACGATGCATACAGACGCGGTGTGGCTCGCGCCAAACCCAACGCTGCCGGAACGCCAAGCGCAAGCGCAGCCGCCGTCGTCGCACAGGCCAGCTTCAAACTGAACCACACCGCATCCCACATGCGTGGCGTGATCTGTGAGTACCAGTGAAAGGTGAATTCTTTCGGCGGAAAGCTGAGGAATGCCGCCGGACCTGCGTCAGGGCCGCGATCAAACGATGAGCCGATCACCACGATGATGGGTGCGTACAGGAGCGCGATCAGGAAGATGAGCCAGCCGCGTAAGCCAATGCGCCCCGCTCTCCGTAGCAAGCTGAGTGCTCGCAGCTTGTCGAACGAGCGCTGCGTCACTGAGACGCCGCCATGCCGTGCTTTGGCCGGCCGAACTTGTCAGCAACGATATTGACCACGACTACGAGCACTAGTAGCAGCACCGACAGCGCCGCACCCATGCCGTAATCGTTGAACTGCACCAGCGTGCGTTGAATCAGAACGGGGAACGTGAGAATGCGGCCGCCACCCAGCACGGCAGCCACTGCGTACGCTCCCATCAACAGATTGAACTGAATCAACGCGGTGTTGATCACGCCCGGCAGGCTCAGCGGCCAGGTGACGCGCAGAAAAGCTCGCCAGGCACTAGCGCCGTGGACTTCAGCAGCTTCTTCGAGCCGCACCGGTATGGTCCGTAGCGTCGTATGCAACATCAGCAGCGAGAATGCGATCGACAGATAGGCGTAGCCGATCATCACGCCGGGCAAGGTGCCGATCAGCCGGAACCCTTCTGCTGCAAGCCCCGTCGCACGTAACACACGATTCACCGGGCCCTCGATCCCGAACAGGATCACCAGCCCGAGCAGCTTGACTGCACCGGCCAGAAACGAAGAGCTGACGATGGCCGCCAAGGTCCACGATGCCACCCGAGGCGGCAGGCGCGTCAGCGCATAAGCGGCCGGATAAGAAATCAGGATCGACAGCACCACGATGATCGCGGAGATGCCGAGCGTCAGATACAGGCTTTGCAGATAAAAGCCGTCGGTGAGAATGGCGGCATAGTTGTGAGCGGACCAGGCCGCTTCCACCTGACCGAAACCCACGTCCCGATGCAGGCTCATCTCCAGATAGACGGCATGCGTGGTCAGTAACAGAACCGACAGGACCAGCAGATGGGGCGCAGCCAGCAACACGATGCGCCGAGCGTTCGGCGTCATAGACGATCGGTGCCACTCAGGAAGCGGCCGAAAATACCGGATCGGGCGGCACTTGCCTAAGGACGAATCGCCATTTCTCAGTGGCGCTATGCCTGTGCTCCGCTTACCGATCTGTCACCTTCGAGCTCGCATGACGCAGGCAATCCAACCTTTCCGGGCAGCACTCGCGGCAGACTTTGGCCGCGCGCACACTGCCCTGCTTCAGGAAGTCCATGATCGCATCCTGGATTTGCTGGCCGGTGCGCGCCGATATTCGATTCGTTGTGCCAACGGCACTCGCGCAACCATGAAACTGCGCCGCGGGCATTTGCTTCCGGCCGCGCCGTTCACGACCGGCAGCGCTCCGATCATGATCATCCCGCCCATCGACACCGCCGCGCTCAACGGTCGGCTGGTCTTTACCCATGCGCTGACCAGCACCGGCGTCCATGAGTATCCGGCTGCCGAGGTGCCGCTGGCCACGCCGGTGACCGTCATGGTCGAAAGCGGCCGCATCGTCGAACTCAGCGGCGAACCTTTGCTGGTGGCACGCATCGAAGCTCACTTCGAGCGTATCGGTGGGTTGTTCGGCGGCGATCGACGCGCGGTGTTCAGCTGGCATACCGGCCCCCGCGACACCCGTTTCTATCTTTGCGGTGAAGCGCCCGGTGAAGTCAGTGCTACCGTCTTCGATGCGACCGTCACGTTCGACGATCAGGTCATCTGGCGGAACGGCCAGCTGGTCGCATTCGATTCCGATGAAATCCTGGAACTCGCAGCCCGACATGGAGTCGATCCCGCGACCCTGACTACCGCATGCTGACTAAAACACTCACGCCCCTGCTCCTTGGACTCTTGCTGCTCACCGGTTGCAGTAAACCGCACGACGACGGCAAGAGCATCATCGTCGCGACTTATGGCGGCGGCTGGGCCGACCGCATCCAACGCCTGGTCGCCAGCGAGATGGACGCGCGAGGCATCAAGGTCACCTACGTCGATGCGAACGCTCAGGCCGCGATGGCGAAATTGATTGCCGCGCGTGGCGGCCCTCCGCCGTTCGACATCATGGAGCTGGACGATCAAACCTATACGGCCTTGCGCTCAGCCGACTATCTGGAGCGCCTCGATCTCGCCAACATTCCGCGCACGGCGGAAATCATCGGCGGCTCGTACGATCAATATCGTGTCGCCTTCTGGGTGAATCAGCCGGGGCTGATTTACAACGCCGACCGTCTTCGCGAAGCCGGCGTCGAGCCGCCACAGCATCTGGCAGATCTGGCCAATCCGCGCCTGGCGCGACGAGTGATGCTCGGCGACCTCGGCCACTACACCGGGCTGTATGGCTTGACTCAATTCATCTTCGAAGGCGGCGGTAGCATCGAGCAGCCGCAACCCGGCTTCGACGCATTGGCCAAGATCAACCCGCACTCCTATTTCACGTCGGCCTCGTTGATCGGCCAGCTGTTCGAAACCGGCGAGCTGTGGGCGGCCGTCTCCACCGACGGCGCTGCCGCCCGCTTTCAGAAATCCGGATTGAACATGGGCATGGTGCATCTGCAGGGCACGGATGGCCGCATCATGGTGGCACGTGGCTATTTCGGCCGTCCGAAAGGCTCACGCAACCCTGCAGCGGCCGAAGCTTTCATCAACGCGTTGCTGTCCGCTGAGTCGCAACTCGCGATCAGTCGCGAGACCGGCATGATTCCAGTGAATCGCGAGGCGCTGCGCGAAGTCGCTCGCGAACAGCGAGAAGGCAGCAACACGCATCGGTTCTCGAACCTCGACGAGCAGACGCTGAGCAACGGCTACGTTCCGCCTTACGAACGTATCGACCTGCGCGATTGGACGCGACGCTTTCAGAGCGCCGTCGCCGCGCAGCCGCGCTGAACACGCTGTGGCTCAACTGACTCTGGAAAACGTCTCGAAGCGTTATGGAGACACCGTAGCGCTGGCGGCGACCGATCTCACCGTGAAGGACGGTGAGTTCCTCACGTTGCTGGGCCCATCCGGCTGCGGCAAGACCACGACATTACGCATTGTCGCTGGGTTCGTCGCGCCTGACGCCGGCCGCGTGGCCATCGATGGTCAGGACGTGACTCTAGCGCCACCACGACTACGCCATGTCGGCATGGTGTTCCAGGATTACGCACTGTTTCCGCACATGACGGTTGCGGAGAACATTGCATTCGGGCTGCAGGAGCGTCGTACGCCGCGCGCCAAGATCTCAACTCGCGTCGATGAGATGCTTTCGCTCGTGCAGTTGGAAGCTCTCGCGCACCGCCATCCCGCACAGCTGAGCGGCGGCCAACAACAGCGCGTTGCCTTGGCACGTGCGCTAGCGCATCCGCCACGCTTGCTGTTGATGGATGAGCCGTTCTCCGCACTGGACGCTCGCTTGCGCGAAGGCCTCCGCACTGAGCTGCGACGAATCCAGCGAAGCCTCGGCATCACCACCTTATTTATCACCCATGATCGTCAGGAAGCGATGGCACTCTCCGATACGATCGGAGTGATGCAAGCCGGCCGCATCGAGCAGCACGGTACTCCGCAAGAAATCTATACGCAGCCCAAGACCCGATTCATCGCAGACTTCATCGGCCCCGTGAATGTGCTCGATGTGCCGGTTTACCAGCGTACCCACGGCCCCCTCGAGATCGACGCAAGCGAGATCGGCGTGCGTCCGGAGAATGTCGGTTTGTTTGGTCGCGCGGAGGCGCCTTCGCATGGCCTCCAGCTACAAGGTACCGTTCTCTCCTCCAGCTATCACGGTAACGAAATCCATGTACTCGTCGACATCGGCAGCTCAGTGTGGACAGTGCATTTGCCGGCACGAACCGAGCCGCCGACGGGTGAAGTCGTACTGACCTGGGCGATTGAAGATACGTTGCGATTCTAGAAACAGCTGCCCCGGCAGCGGAGCTCCACCTTGGACATCCAATTCATCACTGAGGCAGCGGTAGCCTCGGACGCCGCCGTCGCGGTGCTGGCGTTTGAGAACAAACCGCTCTCGGCGGCAGCACGCCGCTTCGACGAGTCTTTTAGCGGCGCGCTCAGCCGAGCATTCAACGCACGCTTCAAAGGTCAGAAAGAGACCCACGCCGTGGTCTCTGCAGGACGCACGGTGCTCATCATCGGTGCCGGTGACATCGAGCGCGCTCCGCTCGCCATCGAAGAGATTGCGGCCTACGCCTATCGAGCCGCAGACGCTATTGGCGTTGAGACACTCGTGCTGCATCTTCCCGATACGGGCGCAGAGGCAGCAGCCCGCGCCGCGTTCGGCGCCCGACTTGGCGCGTATCGCTTTCATCGTCACAAGAATTTTCCGCGGCCCGCCGAGCAACCTGCGTTGCACACGCTGCAGATTGTCGCAGCCCATCCGGAGCTCGCTCGCGTTGCTTACGCCAAGCATTCGGCAATCGCTGACGGCAT
>NZ_JAEUPY010000055.1 GCF_016790065.1 Steroidobacter sp. | reverse complement strand
GCAGGTCGCCGCGCGCGGTTGACGCACGCCGCTGTGAACTGCGTCGAAAAAATGATCAATCGCTAAACAGCCCCGTGTAATGGGCACTTGAGCCGGTTCACCCCAGACAATGCACAGAGTTGTCCACAGGTTTTGTTGATGATTCAGGGAGACTCAACGGTCGTGCGCACGCCGTTCCTGGCGGTCGCGATCGACACTCCGCTTCGGCAAGTGTTCGTCTAACGCGCGCCTGAGAACGGCGCAGCGGTCGGCGCGGGGTATCGCGTGTGGGTGCCGTTTGGCCGTCGGCGCGTCGTTGGCGTCGTCGTTGAAGGCCGCGAGGACACCGAAGTCCCCTCGGACAAGCTGCGCGCCGCATTCGAAGCCATCGACTCTGAGCCAACCTTCAGCACCGAGTTGCTCGCGCTGCTGACTTGGGCTGCCGAGTACTACCGCCATCCGGTGGGAGAGGTACTGACCTCCGCGCTACCCGTGCTGTTGAGAAGCGGCGCGCCGGTGCGAGAGGAAACGATGCTGTGGCGACTCACGGCAACCGGCCGCGAAGAAGGACTCACGAAACTGCCAGCACGCTCCGTGCGCCTCCGAGCCATCGTGGAGCACTTAGCCAGTCGCGAGCATGCGTCCGCGTCCGAAGTTCTCAGCGCAACCGAAAGTCCGCTCTCGGCACTACGCAACCTGCATGAGCGTGGCTACGTCGAGGAATTCGCTCGCGTAGCGCCCGAAACTCCGCCGCCGGTGTCCATCGTGCGCGCGGGCCCGCCGCTCAATGAAGATCAGGCCGCGGCAGTCGAACGAATTCGAAACACGCTCGGCACCTTTGCCTCGCATTTGCTCTACGGTGTGACCGGCAGCGGCAAAACCGAGGTGTATCTGCACACCATCGAAGCCGTTCTCGCGCGCGGCCAGCAAGTACTCGTCCTCGTGCCCGAGATCGCGCTGACACCGCAGCTGATCTCGCGCTTTCGTGGGCGCTTCGATGCACCTCTCGCCATTCTGCATTCGGGATTGAACGACACAGAGCGCTTGGCCGCGTGGCGAGACGCGCGCGAAGGCACCGCCCGCATCGTGATCGGTACTCGCTCCGCCATCTTCAGTCCGCTGCTCCAGCCCGGCCTGATCATCATCGACGAGGAGCACGACCCTTCCTTCAAGCAGCAGGACGGCTTTCGTTACTCCGCGCGGGACCTGGCGCTGGTACGCGCGCAACGCTTGGGCATTCCCATCGTGCTCGGCTCGGCCACGCCGTCACTGGAAACATTGGCACGCGCTCGAAAACAACCAGAAACGCTGTCTCGCCTGCCCGAGCGCGCCGGTAGCGCGCGACCGCCAAAACTAGCGCTGGTCGATTTAAGAAAACACGGCGCGACTCAGGGCATCGCCACGCCGACCGTGATGGCCATTCGCCGTCATCTCGACGCTGACGGACAAGTGATGGTGTTCATCAATCGCCGCGGCTACGCGCCGGTATTGTTTTGCCCGAACTGCGGGTGGTCGGCGCATTGCCACCGGTGCGACGCGCACCTGACCGTCCACGGACGCAACCGAGATCTGATCTGTCATCACTGCGGTTCACAAGAACCGCTGCCGAAGGAATGTCCGACCTGTTTCGCCGACGTAAAGCCCGTGGGCCAAGGCACGGAACGGATTGAAGAAGCGCTTCAGCAGTTGTTTATGAACGCTCCCTTGGCGCGCATCGACCGCGACAGCATGCGTCGTAAAGGCGAGCTAGAAGCCACGCTCGAGCGCGTCAACCGAGGTGAGATTCGTCTCCTGGTCGGCACGCAAATGCTGACCAAGGGCCACGACTTTCCCAAAGTGACCCTGGTGGTGGTGCTGAACGCCGACCAAGGCCTGTTCAGCACCGACTTCCGCGCCTCCGAGCGCCTGGCGCAGACCATCGTGCAGGTGGCCGGCCGCGCAGGCCGCGCCGAGCGCCCCGGCGAAGTGTTGATTCAGACGGAATATCCCGAGCACCCGCTGCTGACGCTGCTACTCACTGGCGGCTATGCGGCCTTCGCCGACGGCGCGTTGACAGAACGTGAACAAAGTCACTGGCCGCCGTTCTCCCGAATCGCGCTCCTGCGCGCGGAGGCGACCACGCAGGACGAGCCGCTGAAATTCCTGCAAGACGCGCACGATCTCGCCGTCGACTTCCCAGTTCGCGGCGTGGAGCTGCTCGGACCCGCGCCCGCACCGATGGAACGACGCGCCGGGCGTTTCCGCGCTCAGCTGCTGATACGCGCGCCCAGCCACACGCCTTTACAGAGATTTCTAAGCAACTGGCTGCCGGTCCTCGCC
>NZ_JAEUPY010000671.1 GCF_016790065.1 Steroidobacter sp. | reverse complement strand
CGCCCACTCCAGCGCCGACGCGTGCCCCTGATGCACGATCATCGAGGCGAGCAGCGAACGGTTATAGACATTCGCAGCCGATCGTAACGCCACCCGACCGCGCCATTTCGGATTCGCCAGATCCCGCAGAGTCTTGATCTCACCCGGCTTCACCTGTGCCTTGTTATAGATGACCGCACGCGCGCGCAAGACGACGCCATACCAGTATCCATCTCGGTCGCGCCAGCGCGCCGGCACGATGGCGTCCAGTTCGGGCGACTGGATGCGCTGGAACTGGTTGAACTTCTTCGCTTCCGTCAACCCTTTGTAGTCCGACACCAGGATCACGTCCGTGTCGAACTTGTCGTAGGCGTCGGTGACCTTGACGGCGATGCCGGTTTCCTTGGTAAACGCTGCGATCACCGGCTGCAGATACTGTGCCTTGTGATACCAGTTCACGGTCAGCGGCTCGGATTTAGCGGCAGCCATCACGGGTGAAACCACCAGCGAGAGCACGCTGGCGATGTACAGATTCCTCAGATGCCAGCTCCACGCTCGAATCCGCATTTCTTGTTTCCTCATTTTCTTAGGTTCACGGTGCCGACGGCACGCCCGGCGATGTCGAGTTGCGTTTGAACGGTAGGCGCAAAATGGATCCATGGTGGGCATTCAGCAGGAATCCCGACGGGCCTCGGCCGCCGTCTCGCTGAAAACTGAACACCATGCGATCGGGGATCGAGACAAACTCATCCACCAACGATGGCTGCATCACCACAGTCTTAGTCTGCGACCCCACCTCCCCCGGCTCGCTACCGACGATGTTCATCACCAGCCGGCCGTTGTCGACTTTGAATCGATAGGTCGCGTCGACGTCCCGGCTGTAGTAATCGCCCGCATAAACCGACAATTGTTTGGTGTTCAAGACGGGTGGCTGGACGCGCTCGAAGATCCCCGTGCCGATCACCAGATCACTCGACTTGTCCTGTCGCAGACGGATGCCGCGACCTTGTCCGTCACGCTCGAACTCCAGCTGCAAATGCCCCGGCGCGAGAAACCGCGAGCGAGACACGGCTTGGATGGGATGCGGTGGATCTCTATAGGCGATCGTCAAACCCGTGCCCGTCATGCTCACGAGCATGGCAGATCCCACCGATGCCTCGCGGTACATGCCCACCAGCGGCTTCAAGTCAGCCGCCGGCACGTCGATCACCTTCTCCTTGGCGCTCACACTCTCGCCGCCGGGTTGATCGAGAAACAAATCGACCAGTTGCAACACCGTGTCGGTGGGATAGACGCTGTTGTTCCAAAATGCGAACACAGCCAGCAATCGCGTCGGGAACATGATGGTGTCGGCCTTGTAGCCGCCGCCCGAGCCATCGTGACCGATGCTTTGCAAGCCGCGATACGCGCCTAGCTCCAACCCGAATCCGTACTCGTTCGAGCTGCCGTCGATGAGCCGATCTGGCGCCATCAGCATGCGCGTCAGCTCGGCGCCACCGTCGAGCTTGCTGTCCTTTGCCAGCAGATTTTGAACCCACAGACCATAGTCATCGAGCGTGGTCATGACACCGCCCGTCGCGCGTCGAGCCAGCTCGGTGAAAGCCCCCGTGTTGGCCCAGCGGTTGCCCTCGCGCTGATAGGGCGTGGCATAGTTCTTCGGGCCTTGCGGATCGCCGATGTAATAGGTGTTCACCATGCCGAGCGGGCCGAATATTTTCTGCCTCGCATATGCGTGCAGCGATTGCCCGGTCTTGCGCTCGATGATCTCCGCCAGCAACACATAGGCGGTGTTGCCATAACTGAATTTTTCGCCCGCCAGAAAATTCACGCCCTGCTGCCGCGTGATCAGGCGGAGGAGCCGCGGCTGTGTCGAATACTGGCTCGACCTGCCGGTGAGCTTCACCAGCCAGCCATCGTCACGCAGACCGTTGGTGTGGTGAATCAGATTGCGAATGGTGATGGGCCGGCCGTAATCGGGGAGCTCCGGCACGTGCTTGCGGATGTCGTCGTCCAGTGAGAAATGACCATTGTGAGCGGCGATCGCGGCCAACGTGGCCGTGAACTGTTTCGACACTGAGGCGACACAGAAAATCGTGTCGACCCCATTGCGCTTGCCAGTATCGACATTGGCCAATCCAAAGGCCTTCTGCAGCAGCCACTGATGCTTC
>NZ_JAEUPY010000014.1 GCF_016790065.1 Steroidobacter sp. | reverse complement strand
TGGGCAGCGACGGCACAGACCAGAAATGCCAGACTTCGCTGTGCGCGACGCGCTGCTGCGGCTCGACACGCGTCAGCGGCCCCAATGTTTCCATCTCCACGAAGCCAGGCATGGTGAAGAACTCGCAATTGCAGCCGAGGTCGGCGTAGCGCGCCTGTGCGTCGAACGAGAACGTCTTGATGAGCAACCAACCGTTCACCCAGCAGGCCGCCCAACACTGGCGGTTGAGCACGCCCAGCTTGAATTTCTGGTCGACCGCGCCGTCCTCCTGCAGTTGGATGAAGCGCTCTCCCCAAAGCACGCGCGGATCGTTCATCCGAGTGTAGGGCCAGAGCGTCAGAGTGCGGGCCGGATCCAGAAACTGAGGATGCGGCCGGAACTCTTCTTGCGGCACGATCAACCGGCTGCCGGCCGCCAGCAGTGTCATCGCCCAGGGGGCAAGTTCCACGGCCCAGGGATTGCGGTTGGCAAGCTCATGGCTGACATGCACGCGGTGTGGGGCGAGGAACTCGATGGCGATGGATTTCTGTATTCGCGTCGACGGTTCTTCGCGTTGAGTAAACCGCAGACAGCTGCCGTCACGCGTGAACTCCACGGGCTCGAAGTCCAGCCCGTAGCTGCGCGGGTACGCTTCAGGTGCGTGCCAGAGCCGATGACCGCCAAACAGCAGATACTCGTCACCACTCGTGCGCCCCATGTCCTGCTCGAACTCCTTGAAGAGGTTGGCTCCGCCGTCGAGACTGCACTCGATGATGCGCGGCCCCACCTCTAGGGTAACGACCAGCCGCAATCCGGCATGGTCGACGCGCACGCAACGCTGCCATCCGCGATCCGGCGCTTCCGTCACATCAGACAGCAAGGACTGCGCAGTCTGCGTGCTCATATTTATCGTCTCCCTACATGGACTGCGGCAGCGAGAATCCCGGCTGCAGCGGCAATGCGTTCAAATCGGGCGCCAGACTCAACCCCTCGAGCCGCAGCGACAGTGCCGGCAGCACCGGCAGCGCCGCGCTGGGCAACGGCTCGTACCAGAAGGTACAGGTTGAGTAGTCATCGGATCGTTCCACCAGACACTCCCGGTAGCCCTGCAGCGAGCGCGGCAGTTTTTCCGGCGAGGCAGCCAAGCCAATCTGCTGCAAGGTGACCCGGATGGACTCGTGCCAGTACACCGGATCCGGCAGATGCCACCGGTACATGGACACCGGGCCGGTATCGGTGCGCCCACGCGTCACGAGGCTGGCACCGTGATAGACAAAAGCATTGCGCTGAAGCCCCCACGACAAGCCCACATAGTCCTCGGCGCCCGTGCCCACGATGCTCGCGAACTCGTCATCGCCGTCGAGATAGATCTTCACTGCGCCCTCGCCCCACCAATTGGCATGAGTGGGCCGCACGCCGATGACGGCACCCAGATAGCGACCCCGACCGATTCGTCGCGGCAACAGCTCGAAATCCGCCTTCACGACGGTCGAGATCTCTCGCCGGAACAGCGCATGCAAATAACCACTGTCGGCCTCGATCTCATCGCCTACGGTGTAGTCGATCTGGAAAAACAGAGGCACGGCGATAGCGAGTTCGTTGGTGATCGTGACCCGCGCGCGCCGGAAAAACGGCATGGGCAGCCAGATGTTCAACGCCAGGCGCTCGCCCACCGAATGCACGGCGGAGGCATAGGGAGGCGAGGCGCCGTGCGCGAAGCCGAAGAAGTCGCCGATGGGCGCTTCGACGCTGGGATGAAGCTGATCTTCCCAATACATGCGTATCACTAGGCCGCGCATGGTGTCCGCGATGTCGTAGGTAGCCATCCACAGATGCCGCAGCACCCCCGGCCCTTCGATATCGGCCAGCTGGACGCATTCGCCGCTTTCGATCATCCGCGCCGGTGCGCCCTTGCGACCGACGCCCAGTGGACTAGTTGCACGCCCACCTCCGCCCGGCGCACCCGTGGGATTCTCGAAAGAAATGGCTCGGCTACGGACGTTGCGCGCGAGGCGATAGAGATCATTCACGTCGACACTCCTGCGGCACGGCGTCAGGCGGCCGGTTGACTTCGGCCAGGCGCGCTTGTAACTTCGTTTCATTCATTTATAAAAATAGTATTCATATATGACAGCACGATGCAAGAGCCCATGACAGAGCCCGCCTGCCCAACCCGGCCCCTGCAGCCGGTGTTCACGGGCATCAGCGATCAGATCGCCATCCACGGCCGCTTCCGAGCACAGCAATTCGCTTTCGTCGAGGGACCGCGTCAGGTCACCTGGTGCGAGTACAACAGCACCGCCAATCGGATCGCGAATGCGATGATCGCGCTGGGCGTGACACCCGGTGCGCGTATCGCTGTTGTGGTCAGCAACAGTCTGTGGGCGCATGAGCTGCTGCTCGGCACGTGGCGTGCCGGAGCGATTTTCGTACCACTGTCCCCCCTGCTGTCACACGAGGCCCTGGCGAAGATGATCCAGGACTGCGACGCCAGCATTCTGTTCGCGAGCGACGAATATGCCGCGATCACGCAGGCCTCGGCCGGCGAGCGCCGGGTGTTCACGCAACAGCAGTTCCAGGAACACATTCGCCCGAGCAGCGATGCGGCGCCGGCCATCACCCTCGCCCCGCTCGATCTGGCTGTGATCATCTATTCGTCCGGCACGACCGGCACGCCCAAGGGCATCGCTCACAGTCACGAGTCCCGATTGAAATTCGGCGCCTACTTCGCGGCGGAGTTTCGATTTCATTGTCACGCGAAAGCTCTGTCGTGCATTCCCATCCACTCCAATGGCGCCTGGCTGAGCTGGCTGCCCGCGAAATGGATCGGTGCGACCACTGTGATCTTGCCGCGCTTCTCGGCGGATGATTATCTGCGCGCCGTCGAGGAGCACGCCCCGACCCATGGATTCGCGGTGCCCACGATGGCCGCGGCCCTCTTGCAGCATCCTCGGATCGAGGAAATCGGACTGAACTGCTTCGAGGCATTGATCACCGCCGGATCAGCCATGCCCGCGGGCATCAAGCAAGAGATGCAACGGCTGAGTGGCAACTCGCTCTTCGAGCTATGGGGATTGACTGAGGGCGTGGCCACGCTGATCGATCCGATCGACATGCAACAGCGTCCGCACAGCGTTGGCCGCGCGATGCTGGGCTGTGACATTCGCTTGATCGGACCTGATGACGGCGACATCACGCACTCAGGCGTTGGCGAGATTGTTGGCCGCTCCGCAGCGATGATGAGCGGCTATTGGAACCGGCCCGACGCGAACGCCGCGGTACTCTGGCATGACGCACACGGCACCGCGTTCATTCGCACCGGCGATATCGGTGCCCTCGATGCACACGGCTTCCTGATACTGCGGGGGCGCAAAAAGGACATGATCGTTTCAGGTGGTCTGAACGTCTATCCCATCGACATCGAGACGTGCCTGTTGAGTCACGAGGACGTGCTGGACGCGGCGGTGGTCGGCGTCGAGCACGAAAAATGGGGCGAGGTCCCGGTCGCGATGGTGCGCCTGAAGCCGGGGACTCGAACCGATGCAATCACCCTGCAGGACTGGGCGAACGGGCGGCTGGCTAAGCATCAACGTGTGCAGGCCCTGCGCGTCTACTCTCAGGATTTCCCGCGCAACACCCTTGGTAAGGTGCTTAAGAACCAATTGGCCGAGGAATATCGCGCCTCCTTGCACGCGCAGCAGGATCGATAGCGCGCCTCGACGAAGCAATATGTCATCGATCAAGTCAGACACCTACAAGTGGTATGCGTTGGCGCTATTGTTCCTGATGTACGTGGTCAACATCATCGACCGCCACATCGTCAATATCCTGATCGAGCCCATCAAGGCTGACCTGGGACTGGGCGATGCCGAAGCTGGCTTCATCACAGGGCTCGCCTTCGCGCTGTTCTACACGGTCATGGGTGTACCGATCGCGATGCTCGCTGATCGCTACAACCGTACGCGACTGATCTGCTTGTGCTCGGCGCTGTGGAGTCTCGCCACCGCTGCCAGCGGCGCTGCATCGAGCTATGCCAGCATGGCCGCAGCCCGCATGGCTGTCGGCGTTGGCGAAGCGGGACTGACGCCGACCGCCAATTCCCTGATCGGCGATCTGTTCGAACCGCGCAATCGCGGCAAGGCCCTGGGAATCTATATCAGCGCGGTGTCCGTGGGCACCATGCTCGCCGGGCTGCTCGGCGGCTGGCTGGAGCACCATGTGGGCTGGCGGATGACATTCATCATCTTGGGAATTGTCGGCTTGGGTCTCACGGCGATCTTCCGCTTCGCGTTCCGCGAGCCCGCGCGCGGTCATCTGGACGACGCCGCCTCACAACCCGAACAACGCTCGTACGGTCTCTTGGAGACCATTGGCTATCTACTGCGAAAGCGCAGTTGCAGGTACTTCTTTCCAGCCTTCGCGCTGGTCGGCTTCGTCGGAGCCGCCATCAACAACTGGACCCCGGCCTTCTTCATGCGCTCGCATGGCATGAACCTGATGGAGATGGCCGCGTCGGTAGGCGCCATCTTCGGTGCGGGCGGCGCGCTGGGAATGATCGGCGGTGGGCTCCTGGCCGATCATTTTTCCACCCGCGATGTCGCCTCTTATCTGAAGGTCCCGGCGATCGCGGTGCTGGTGAGCCTGCCGCTGTACTTCGGCGTCTACCTCGTTCCCGGCTCGACCCCGGCGATGTTGCTGCTGGTCGTACCGGTCACCGTCGCTGCGATCATCATGCCGCCGGTGCTGGCGCTGCTCCAGCGTCTGGTGAAGAACAACATGCGCGCCGTTGCCGTCGCTGTCTTCCTGGTCGTCGTGCATCTCATCGGCATGGGCTT
>NZ_JAEUPY010000881.1 GCF_016790065.1 Steroidobacter sp. | reverse complement strand
GGCAGCGCCGTCAGGCCGACGGTGGCTGGGTGGGAATTTCCTGGCCGCAGGACGTGGGCGGCCGCGGTCTATCGGTGCTCGAGCAAATCATCTGGTTCGAGGAATATGCCCGTGCCCGTGCCCCCTCGCCGCTGAATGCCTCGTTCGTCGGCCTCAACCACGCCGGCCCAACTCTGATCGCCTGCGGCTCTGAGCCGCAAAAGCACCAACACCTACCGAAGATTCTGTCGGGCGAAGTGATCTGGTGTCAGGGGTTCTCCGAAGCCAACGCCGGCTCCGATCTGGCCAGCCTCAAAACTCGCGGCCGCATCGAAGGCGACCAGTTGGTCATCAACGGCCACAAGATCTGGTCGAGCTTCGCCGACATCGCCGATTTTCAGGAACTGCTGGTCCGGACCGATCCCGACGCCAAGACCTCGGCGGCACTGTCATGGGTGATTTGTCCCATGAACACACCCGGCATCACGGTACGCCCCATCCGCACCCTGGCGGGGCCACGCAAGTACTGCGAGGTCTTCTACGACGACGTTCGAATACCGCTCGCCAACGTGGTCGGCGGTCTCAACAACGGCTGGGCCACTGCCATGTCGACGCTCGGCTTCGAGCGCGGCACAGCGGCGCTCGCGTTGCTGATCGGGCTGACGCTGCAGGTAGAAACATTGCTGGCCGCCTGCCCCGAGCAACGACCGTTCATGAAACAACGAATCGCTCGGCTGCGCGCCGAAGGTCAGTCCATTCGCGCCATGACTTATCGATTCGCGCTGGATGCAGAACACTCCGTACCGGATGCCGGCGGTTCGATCGTGCGCCTGAGCTTCGCGGAGTTTGCTCAACGCGTCACGGCCGCCGCGATCGATTTGTACGGCCTCGATGCGCCCGAGGTGGTCGGCATGCACGGCTGGGGACACGACTATCTCGACGCGTTCTCCGAAACCATCGCCGGCGGCACCGCCGAGATCCAGCGCAACATCATCGCTGAGCGTGTCCTGGGCCTGCCGCGCGGGCCGCGATAACCGCACCCGGTAGCACACGACAGACTGTAGACGCCACCCGCATTGACTCGAACGGCACTGGACGATGCAAGCGTCGAGCGCGTCGCTACCATTCCAGCGTCCCTCCTTGGGCGCTACGCACGCTATGAACACTCCCACTCTGTCCTCCTCTGCCCCCGTGGCATTGATCACTGGCGCCAGCGCCGGCATCGGCGAAGCCATCGCCCGTCGTTTCGCTCGGGGAGGCTATCGAATCGTCGCGGTCGCGCGTCGCCAATCGCGGCTGGATCAACTCGCCGCGGACCTGTCGCCGCTGACTGAAATACGCACGCTCGCTGCAGATGTGACAGCGACGGATACAGCCGAGCGCGCGGCCTCACTCGCGATGTCAGCCTTCGGTCGCCTCGACTGCCTGGTCAACAATGCGGGCTCCGGCAAGTGGGCGCCGGTGCATGCCACCGACGACGCGACGCTCGATGAAGTCATCGACACCAGTCTGAAGGCACCGTTTCGCTTCTGTCGTGCAGCCGTACCTCGCATGACCTCGGGCAGCATCATCAACGTCGGCTCGACGTTCGGCCTGCTCGGCGGATTGGATGGCGGAATTTACTGCGCCGTGAAGGCCGGCCTCGTTGGTCTGACGCAAACCCTGGCCGCCCAATATGGTGTCAATGGCATCCGCGCCAATCTGGTGGCGCCAGGCGTCATCAAAACAGACATGACCAAGGACTACTGGGACGCCGCGCCGTTTCAGCGCTTGAATCAGGAAATGACGCCACTGAATCGCGAAGGCACCGTGCAAGACGTGGCCAACGCCATTTTCTTTCTCGCCTCGGAGGAAGGCAGCTACATCACCGGACAGACCATCGCGCTCGATGGCGGCTGGACCACAACCAAGTATCTCAGCCGCGAGGCGCTGCTCGCCGCTCGCGTGCAGAGCACCTGAGCCATGGATTTCCAGTGGAACGCCGAGCAGCTCGCTTTTCGTAACAAGGTGCGGTCGTTCGTTGCCGAACATTTGCCCGCAGATTGGGAAACCCAAGCGCATGGCCCGGCGTCGGAAACGCAAAGCCACTTCGCCGTCAAATTCTGCGGGCGCCTGGCTGAGTACGGCCTGCTGGTGCCTCATTGGCCGACGCGCTGGGGTGGCGCGGATGCGGATCCTTGGACGGCGTTCATCCTGGCCGAAGAGATGTGGGCCGCCGGCGAGCCGCGTGGTGGTCAATATATGAACGTCAACTGGATCGGCCCGACGCTGATGCGCTTCGGCTCGGAGCAGCAACAAGAACGATACATTCCGCCGATGGCTCGCGGCACCACCTTATGGTGCCAGGGATTCTCGGAGCCCGAAGCCGGCTCCGATCTCGCGTCGTTACGCACCCGAGCGGAGAAGATCGGTACCAGGTATCGGATCAACGGGCAGAAGATCTGGACGTCCTACGCGTCGCACGCAGAGACGTGTTTCCTACTCGCCCGTACCGGCGCGGGTCGTGATGGCATTTCGATCTTTCTGGTGCCGATGACCACGCCAGGCATCATCGTTCGTGAGATTCCAAGCTTGATCGGCGCGGGCGACATCCACGAGGTGTTCTTCGACAACGTCGAAGTTCCCAGCAATGCCCTGCTCGGTGAAGAAGGACAAGCGTGGCAGATCGTGCGTACCGCGTTGTCTTTGGAGCGCGTCGGCATTCCCCGATTCGCACTCGCTGCGAGGATGTTGACGCGTGCGGTCGATCGACTGCGACGTGCTGGGCGGTTGTTCGAATCTGCCAGCGAACAAGCGACTCGTGCGCGCGCTGCCTGCGAAGCGGCGCGACTGTATAGCTATCACATCGTCGACCAACGACGACACGGTCATCCGCCGGGACCTGAGGCCAGCGCGGCCCGCTACGCGACGGTGCTCGCTGAACGATACGTCGCCGAGTTCGTGGTCGAGCATCTGCCCGAAGCGTTGGCAGGTGGCGATCCGCTGCTGCAAGCTCATCACCAACGCGCGGTGGTCGCCGGCATCGCCTCAGGTGCCGCGGAAATTCAACTGAACCTCATCGCCTCCGAGCTGCTCGGATTGCCGCGGGAGCCTCGCTGATGGATTTCACGCTCAACCCGGATCAGGCGGCGCTGGATGGTGCCGTCGAACGCCTGGCGGCGGCGTTCAGTAGCAAGCCCACCGAGTTTCACGGCTTCGCGTTGCTGAGCGATGCGCTCGAGCAGGCGCTATTGGAAGCGGAGTTTTTTGATATTGCGTTGATTCCGGAGTTCGGGCCGCTGAGCGCGGCCATTGCTGTCGAACGCCTGGCTCGACTGCCTTTCACCGCCGAGTTCGCGTTGTCCATGCTGCTGCGTCCGCAGTTGCATGGCGACTGGCCTCGCCCGCTCGCGATTGTCGAGCGTGGCCGCCCGTCGCGCTTTCTGGCTAGTGCCAAGACCGTGCTCATCATTGATGAGCACAGTGTCGGCATCGCGCAACTCGATCCGGTACACGTTGAGTCGGTTGATTCTTTGTTCGCTTATCCGATGGCACGGTTGAAGGGTGCTGTGACGACGGTGGCACTATCAGACACTGAAGCTGCGAATGTGCTCAAGTGGTCGCGGATTGCGCTTGCTGCGGAAACGTCGGGGTTGTTGCATGCGGCGATCGCATCGACGGTCGAGCATTTGAGTTTACGGAAACAATTCGGTCGCCCGCTCGGCGCGTTTCAGGCGCTCCGGCATCGGCTAGCCGAGTGCGCCGTGCTGGCCGGCGGCGTTCGGTGGCTCGCCTTCCAGGCCGCCAGCACCGCTGACGACAGCGATGCCGCGCTGGCGGCGTTTCATGCACAGGACAGCGCGACACGGATCGTCTATGACTTGCACCAGATGTTTGGCGCGATGGGCATGACGCTCGAGCATCCGTTACATCTATGGACGTATCGACTGAAGTCGCTGCTGTCCCTGCTGGGTGGACGCGGCGGCCAAGCCCGAGCCGCGGCGTCTACGACGGCATCATCTCCGGCGCCAGCAACTGCTCCGTGACCAGGTCCTGCCAGAAATCCTTCGGGATCTCCGTCCGCAGCCCTTCCATGCAACGCGTGAGGCTCGAACTCGTGCCGGCGCCCAGCAACACCGAAGCAACGGCCGGCGACGACAGCGGAAACTGCAGCGCGGCGGCACTCAGTGGAATTTCATAGCGCTCGCAGACTGCTTGGAGCTGCCGAACCTTCTGCCGCACCTCTTTCGTTGCTGGCCCATAGTTGTACCGTGCGTCCGGCGTGTCTCCCGTCGCCAGGATGCCGGAGTTGAACACGCCACCGACAATGATCGAGGCTCCCTGCTTAGTGCAGCGTTCGAGCAGCGGCTTCACGGCGTCTTGTTCGAGCAACGTGAATCGGCCTGCAAGCAAGAAGGCGTCCGGGTTGCCGTAATCCAGACACTCCAAACACGCCGCGACTTCGTTGACACCCAGCCCGTACGCGCGGATCGCGCCACTGCTGCGTAATTCTTCCAGCGCCTTGAGGCCGCCGTTCTTGAACACGTTCAACTGACGAGTCGCGTCAGCACCATGCAAGAACACACCGATGTCGTGAACCAACAAGACGTCGATGCGACTGAGTCCCAAGCGCTGCAAGCTCATTTCATGGGAGCGCATGACGCCGTCGTAGCTGTAGTCATAGACGGAATCGAACGGCGCCGGGTCGTAGAAGATGCCATCCTCTTGCGCCCCGCCGGGCGCAGGCACCATCAATCGACCGACTTTCGTCGATAACACGAAATCCTCACGGGGATGATCACCGAGGTACGAACCCAAGCGACGCTCGCTGCGGCCCCGGCCATAGAACGGTGCGGTGTCGAAGTAACGAATGCCCGCCCGCCACGCGGTGTCGACCAAGCCGGCAGCGTCGGCATTGGTAATGCGACGAAAGAAATTGCCGAGCCCGCCCGCCCCGAGGCTAGCCACCGTCACCTTCAAGCCGCTGCGGCCGAGGGGACGCTCCGCAAGTGAGCGCTGCGTAGTCGTTGCCGAGTCCGTCATGACTTGCTCCTTGAAGGCTTCAGGCCATCACATCCGACGCCGGCCGTTCGCACATCACGGTGAAGGCTTCGGTCAAGTACGGTGAGATCACCATCTGCGGCGTGTTCGAGCGTGCGATGACTTCCTTCAGCACCGCCGCGATGTCATCGGTCTCGATGTTGTAGTACGCGATGTATCGATACTTCAGGCCAAGCGCTGCCGGCCCACACAACGACAGCCCGGTCTCCGTCATCGTCATCTGCGTATCCGCCACTTTGCAGCGGCCTGCAGACACGATGCCAGGAATCCGCAGCAGGTCCTGCAAATGAACGGTGTCGTACCACTCATTGAACTCTTGCTCGTGCGCCGGATCGCAGTTGGTCAGAACGGCCCAGGTGTACTTACGCATGCTGTCGTCCTCGATGAATTACTTCGACCCAGCGGGTCGAGCGAACGCGACGATATAGTCACCGCGCGCCGTCGGAATGTAGGGATGGCCGCCCGCCGCAATCACGACGATCTGCCGGCCGCTGCTCGGAGAAAGATAGGTCATGGGCGTCGCCATGCCGGCCGCGGGCAGTTGCGTTTGCCACAACAACTTGCCGCTCACCGTCTCGAACGCGCGCAAATAACGATCCTGAGCCGCAGCAATGAACGTCAACCCACTCTGAGTGACCAGCGAGCCGCCGCTGTTCGGCGTTCCCAACGGCAGCGGCAACAACGACCGCAATCCCAACGGACCACTTTCACTCGCCGTGCCCAACGGCTGAGTCCACAGCAGTTTCCCAGTCGTCAAATCGACAGCACTGAGTCGCCCATACGGCGGACGATTGCATGGTGCGACCAATGGAGAAAAGAACGGCCCGGACTGACCGCCATAGGGCGTCCGCGCGCCGGGCGTCAATCCGCCCACGTGACTACTACCCGCTTGATCAGAACTAAACGGCTTGAGCCCCAGCGCATCCGCCTGCGCTCGTGGCAACAGACTCAGATAATTGAAAACATGATTGGTGTTCAACACCAACACACTGCGACTCACATCGACGGACACACCGCCCCAGTTGGACCCGCCCATGTAACCCGGGGTGCTAATGGTCGGTACCAGCCCCGGTGGCGTGAAGTGTCCTTCATAGTGCGCCTCGCGAAACTTGATTCGACACCACAACTGATCGAGCGGCGTGATGCCCCACATGTCACGCTCATCCAGCACCGGGCCGCGAAACGACGGCAGACCGACCGTGAATGGTTGTGTCGGATGCACGCGATCTTCCGGCACACCGCCAGTTTGCGGCACCGGGCGTTCCTCGACCGGCACCACTGGTTCGCCCGTCTCGCGATTCAACACGAACAGTTCGCCGCGTTTAGTGGTTTGAATCACCGCCGGCACGCTGCCGTTGGCAGTTGGGTAGTCGACCAAGGTCGGCTGCGAGGCGACGTCGTAGTCCCACAAATCGTGGTGGACCGTTTGAAACGCCCAACGCACGCGGCCAGTCGACGCTTCGATGGCGACTACCGCGCTCGAATAGGCATCGTCAAACTCGCGCCGGTATCCGCCGAAATAATCCGGTGTGGCATTGCCAGTGGCCACGAACACCAAATCGAGCGACTCATCCGCACTCATCGGCGCCCACGCGTTCGGCGTGGCGGGCGTATATGTCTCGCCCTCGGGTGGTTCACTCTGTCGATCTGGCCGGCCCATATCGAATGCCCACACGAATGCACCGGTCACGGCATCGAACGCACGCACTACACCCGCAGGCTCGCCCCAGTATTGGTTGTCGGCGATCCAGCCACCGATGACTAATTTCCCGCTGACCAACGTTGGTGCCGAAGTGACGTAGTAGTAGCCGTCCTCCACCTCCCCCATACCTTTGCGCAGTGAGATCTCGCCGTTCGTGCCGAAGTCCTGACAACGTCGACCATCACGTGCGTCGATCGCAATCAACCGAGCATCGAGCGTGTTGGTGTAGATGCGCTCCGCACAGGTGCCGGTGCGCTCGGGCACGCGATAATAAGCAACCCCGCGACAAGCTCGATGCGGCGCCTTGTTTCGATCGACGCCCGCGGCGAAACGCCACTTCTGTTGGCCAGTCTCAGCGTCCAACGCAGCCACATCGTTGTTCGAATTGCAGACATACAGCGTGTCATCGATCTTGAGCGGCGTGACTTGCATGCTGTCGGTGGGGCCCAGACGCGCGGTCCACAGCAGCTCGAGCTCGGCCACGTTGCCCGGATCGATCTGGCTGAGCGCACTGAAACGCGTGCCGCCCTGATCGTTGCCGTAATGAAGCCAGTCACCCGATGGAGTCGTCTCGACCGGCCGTGGCGTGCCCGACCAGTGCGCCGTACCCATCGCATACATCGGGTCGGCGGGCAGATCGCTCGTGAAGTGATGTAACAGTGCGCCGACGCCAATAGCGGCCACGACTGGGACGAGGGTCGCCAGCCACGAGCGCCGCCGCACGGGCGAGATGAGAGCATCGCGTATCGGCGAAAAACAAACGACGGCGCCGAGCACCAGTAGCAAAGCCACTCTGGGCAACAACGCCCAACCATCGAGCCCGACTTCCCACACACCCCACACAACCGTGCCGAGCACCGTCGCTGCCGTGAGCAACACGCCAAGTTCGCGACGACACCAGAGCAGCACGCCGGCAGCGAACAAGCTCACGCCTGTGATGAAGTAGTACGCGGAGCCGCCCAGCTGCCACAGCTGGGCGCCACCGAAAATCAGTGCCACTGCAAGCATCACGACCAAGCACGCGCACACGCGCAATAGCACCATCGCACGCAAGGAAGTCGACGCCTCCGTCATTTAGAACACGCAGGCGATCTCGGCGCGACTGCCGCGATCGCTCAGTAGCGAGGTACTTCGGTGGCCACCGACGCTTGCGGGAAACACAGCAGCTCCAGATAGTGGCCATACAACGGGCGTGCATCCACGTACGCGTAGTAGCCACCGAAGCCTTCCATGTCGATGGGCACCGGCCAGCGAGCCTTCAGTTGCGCGAGCGCAGCTCGATATTTGTCCAACGACGCGATGTGACGACCGGTGTGATGAAACCGCATCTGAAATTCAGAACCGGTCAGCACGCTGCGATAGATATCGACATCGCCGGACAACGGCTCGATCACTTCGAACTGAGTGTCGGCCTTGAACGCCAAGCCGAAATGACCGACGGCTGTCTGCGTGGCGCTGAACGGCACGCGATGATCGCGCAGCTCTTTGAACGGCCCCAGGTCATGCGCTGCTCTGAGCTCTGCGATGGCGCGGTCAAAGTCATTCGTCACGTAGCACAGTTGCAGAAAGTCCTGACTCATCGTAACTCCGTCAGCTCGCGATGCTGGCTTTGGGCAGACGGCTCGCTTCGAAAGTGCAGCCCGGCAACGTCTCCTGGATTTCGATCAGGTTGCCTTCCGGATCCTGACCATAGATGGCTTTGACGATGCCCACATCGACCGGCTTGCCCCGGCCATGTGGGCGGTCGAAGCGCATGCCCAGCGTGCTCAAGCGCTCCACCTCCATCTCGATGTCGGTCACATCCACACAGAAATGGGTGTAGCCATGCTCATACGGAGTTCGTGGCCGCATCGAATCGTCGGGCTTCGGTGCGCTGTACTGAAACAGCTCGAGATAGCAGTTGCCAGCGATCAGCATGCAACTGCGCGCCGCCGAACCCGGCACGTCGACGATCTCATCGATCTGTGCATTGTCCTGCCAGCCGCCCGCGAAGCCGGGATCGACGAAGCCGAACGCGTCGATGTAGAACTGTTTCATACGCTCGAGGTCCCGCACATGGACCGTAAAGTGATGAATGCCACGGATCATTGAGCTCTCCCCCCAGTCAGCCGATCAGAACCGATAACCGAACTCCACGCCCCAGGTGCGGCCTTCCGCCGGCGAGGCGAGATAGCCCGCCGGGCCAGTCTGCGCCAACACGTTGCCGAAGTAATGTTCGTCGGTCAG
>NZ_JAEUPY010000878.1 GCF_016790065.1 Steroidobacter sp. | reverse complement strand
TACGCGTGAGACGAATGAGTTCTCGTCGGTGGATCCGACCATCGCCTTGCGTTGGGTGCCGGTGCAGGACCTGGCTGTGCGCCTGAGCTATGGCACGGGCACTCTGCCACCGTCGCTGAGTCAACTGGTGCCCATTGGCTCCGCGCAAACTGGGTTGCTCTACACAGCTTCTCGTGACCCGCGCCGTGGCAATACGCCCACCGGCCAATTCACGGGACTGTTCAATGGCAATCCCGATCTGGAGCCGGAGAAATCGAAGAGCTGGTCGGCGGGTTTGATCTTCACTCCTTCGGCGCTGCCCAGCTTGCGGTTGTCATTGGATTACACGCGCATCCAGAAGATCGACAACATCGGTACGATTCCAAACTTCGTGCAAGGCGTGATCGACAACGAGGCGTTGTTCCCGGGTCGCGTGGTGCGTGGGCCCAATCTGAGCACAGATCCTGTGGGTTGGGCCGGGCCAATCACTCACGTGGATGCAACTCCGCTGAACCTGGCCAGTGCCGAGCTGAAGGCTTGGGATGTCCAGATCGACTACCAGCTGAATACGCAACAACGCGGTGCCTTCGATCTGTTCCTGGTCGGCACCTACCAGCCGACCTACGCTCTGCAGCTGATGAGCGGGCTGCCGATGGTGGATTATGCAGGCATCAGTAGCGCGTATCCGTTGGAACTCAAATTGAATGGCGGCGTGAACTGGACCCTGTCGGCTTGGCGGGCGGGCTGGAACGTGAGCTATTTCGATTCCTATAAGGTGAGCACCGACGCGACCACGATTGCCAACCAGGGTGGCGACGGCAAGGTGGATAGCCAGATCTATCACGATGCCTTTGTGACCTACGATGTAGGTTTAGCGCGCGGCAACGTCAACAGCTGGCTCGCCGGCACTCAGGTGCAGTTGGGTGTCCGTAACGTCTTCAACAAGAAGGCACCCTTCGATGCCAGCAACACGATGGCGTACTACAGCTTGTTTGGAAACCCGCGCATGGCTTCGTACTACCTGACGGTTACCACGAAGTTCTGAAGACGGGGTGCTGCGGGATGACTGTTTCTCGATGTTCTTTTGTGCTGGTCGCGTGCGCGATGATCATCGCAACCTCAGCAGCTGCATCGCCGACGCAGCTGTTCGAGGGCGAGCCACGCGGTCCTTACGAGACCGGCACGATCGAGGAGTTGTGGGTGAACACGGTGCTGGACGATCCCAGCACCGCCGATCCAAACGACAAGCGCAAGATGATGGTGCAGGTGTGGTATCCGGCGTCGCCGCCTGCGGATGCGAAGCGGGCGCCTTACGTCATCAATCCACAGTTGTATGCTAAGGATCATTGGGTGCAGAAGCTCACGAGCGTGCAGACACGCTCGGTACTGAACGCACCCTTCGCGGCGGCGCCGTCGCGATGGCCCGTCCTTCTCTACAACCACGGCAGCGGTCAGCCGCAGTTCAGTGCCACGTTTCAGACCGAATTTCTCGCCAGCCACGGCTATGTGGTAGTCGCCATCGGTCATCCCGGCTCGAGCAATATCGAGCGCTTCCCCGATGGCACGAGCTATCGTAACGACGGCCAGACCTGGCAAGCGCGGCTGAATCGGGAAGACCGCATGCTCGACCGCGAGTCGTTCGAGTATGGGTTTGTGAATTCCGATCTCAGCTTGTTCTTGAACGACATCAGCTTCGTGCTCGATCGTTTGACCACGTTGAACGCGGATCGCAACAGCCGCTTCCATGAGCGGCTGGATCTCTCACGGGTTGGCACGCTTGGCTGGTCGCTGGGCGGAGTAACGTCATTGCAGGCGGCGCGCGATGATGCGCGCATCAAGGCGGCTGCCAATCTCGACGGCTGGGCGTACGGCCTCGCAGGCCCGAAAGGTGTCGTCACGCTCGGCAGCGAGCGGCCGGTGCTGTTGATGTTCAATCCGTCCAATGCGGGATTGAACACACCGCCGCCGCCTGGTGGTGAAGTGGATGCGATGAACATGGAGGCTTCGGCCTCAGCCGCCATGCATTTCTGGGGGCTGCTGCGTCGGAGCACCGCGGATTGGTATCACGTCACGGTCGCACGAACCAATCACGTCAGTTTCTCCGATCTGCCGTTGTTCGATGCGCCCAAGCCCCAGAATCTGCAGCCACGCACCGCGCACGCCATCATCAATAATTTTGTGCTGGAGTTTTTCGATCGCTACGTGCGGGGCGTGGACAAGACGCCGTTGCTCAGTGGCGAGACGAGCTATCCGGAAGTGACGGTGCTGCGTCGGCCGACGCCGGCCCGAAAGTAATAGCAGTCAGCGCTGCTGTTTCTGGTCGCTATAGGTCGTCTGCGAGATGAGATCGTCGACGCTGCCATCCGGTTTGTACGAGACGGCGGTCCGGGTGGTTTCGAGCTGATTGACCGAGTATCGGTAAGCGGTCAATCCAGTCACCTTGCCGTGAGAATACATATATTCGCGGGAAGGTTTATTGAAGCCAGGGCTGGCGGGATCCTTGTCGATCTCCTTGATCACCTGGCCATCGGATCCGTGGACGAACTCGATCAGGTCGTTCGGTGGCGATACCGCGAGCGCCGTGAGCCGCGGATCCGACGGCACAGGATGCGCGTCCGTCTGTCCAGGCACTGAAGTGGCAGCAGTCGTAACCGGCGGCTGCACGACCGTCGCTGCGGTTTCATTGTCGGGCTGTTGTTCCGTCGACGCGGTAGCGGGCGGCGGCGGGTCCGGTTCCGGCGAATCGTTCTTCAACAGCACTGCTGCGGCAATCACAGCAGCGAGTACGGCCACACCTGCAACTATCGGCTTGTTCACGACGCTACTCATCTTCAGTGCGTGAAAGTCACATCGTCGATAAAGACTGCATCGGCGCCGCCGGCGCCGTGGCTGTCCTTTTTGTATAGCCATTCGATGTCGTGGGCACCGAGCGTCAGTGGCACCGAGTATTGAGTCCACTGACTGTTGGCATAGATGGAGAGTACTTGAATGCCATCGACGTACACCTGCAATTGGTCGCCATAACTCTCGACGTCGACTCGAGCGTAAAAGCGTAGCTGGCCAGCCGTCGTCAGTACTCGGAAGCGAATGCCGCTGCGTTGAGAATCGCCGATCGGTCCCGAGCGCAGACTCGCCGTGCCCGTGCGGGCTGCGGCGGTCGTGATCGTCCAGTCGGCGTCGCTGTACGGTGTCGCGGCCCAGGCCGTCAACGTCGGATTGTTCTCGAACGACTGACTATAGCTATTGAGGGGCTGCGGCAGGACCGAGGCATCATTGGGATCGCCGCCATAGAGTACCTCGTCGAGATCGGTGTAGCCGTCATCGTCCGAATCCGTGTCCCAGGGATCGGACTGATGCGTGACGACCTCGTCGTAATCGTTCAAGCCATCACTGTCGCTATCCGCGCGCGCTGGATTGGTGGAGTAGGTAACGATTTCCTGCTGATCCGTGAGCCCGTCACCATCGGTATCGACGACCGATGGATTCGAGTGGTGAGCAAATTCGTCCGCGTTGCTGACACCGTCGCCATCCAGATCGCCGAGCGCATCGGCGGCGTTCGCATCGCTCAGGCCATAGAGTTGCTCCCACCAGCGCGGCAGCGTGTCGTTATCCTGGTCGTAGAAGGGCAAGCGCAGGAATGCGGTCGTGCCGTTCATGACGTGCACCAGATAGGCCTCGGTCTGACCGAACGCCAGGCGTAGCGGTGTGCCGAGATACTGATAGCTCATCAGCACGGCGCGGCTGTCCGCGTCTCTGATCTCGACTCGATCGGTGGTGTCCAGGTCGACGAGCACGTTGCCTTGCCAATGCGCGTCGGTGATGGTCGTGCCCAGCGCGCCCGCGGAGGTCAAGCCGGTGGCGTCGAAGAAATTGCCGGTGCCCAACAGAATGGTCTGACCATCGGGTGAGACGCGGATCGGCGGGGCTACGCCGTAGGCGCCGTGATAGGGCGACTCGCCGGCCGAGGTAATGGTACCGGTGGCTTGATCGATGACTTCGAAGTGCAAGTCGTTCGGGCTGGTGTCATCCCTCAGGAAATAGACCCGGGAGCTGACCGGATCCCAGGCGTATTCCCTGGAGTAACGGTTCCAATCCGCCTGGTCGGTGATGACGCCGCTGCTGTCGAAGACATAGTGAGTTGCCCATGCGCCGCTCGCGTCTTGCGCCAGCACGTAGTTGCCCACGGCGGCCAAGCCGTCGACGCTCATCGCAACGTTTGCAAATGGCATCTCCATACCGGTGTTCGAAGCGACGTCGATGTATTGAATCGCGCCGGTGCTGTAACCCAGGTACAAGCGCTGGTGAGCGCTCGAGTAGGCCATCTTGGTCGGCGCCAGGACGCTGAAGCCTTGATCCAGGCCGACCACGTGCGGATTCATATAAGTGCCGGTGGCCAGCGACCAGCGATAGACGCGGCGGTTGGCGGTGCTCAACAGATATAGGGTATCGCCCTGGCTGAGCACTTGATCCGGCACGTAGTTGGGAATGGTCGCGCCGTAGTTGCAAACACCGCCGCTGCCGTGTGACACCAAGTAGCACGCGGAGTCTTGCGGGAAGGCATCCAGGCTCAAGCCGGTCGTGCTGTCACTCTGACTACGGCCGGCATTCCATGCGTCCGGATAGCCGTCGCGATCGGTATCGACCGAGGCGGCCGGATCGAGCGGGAACGCGTCGGCGGCGTTGGGCACGCCGTCGTTGTCGCTGTCGTCGTTCGGCACATAGATGTGGAACTGCACCGTGCCGTTGTTGATCACGAGCACGGCCATGCGAGCGTCGGAACCGACGACGCGCAGCGCCTGACCGGTGAAGGTGAGTTGCTCTTGAGTGGCCAGGTTGCCGCTCAGGCGACGCAGCCTGGTTTGGTTGTTGGCGGTTGACAGCGTGACCAGCGAGTTATCGGCAAACCACCGTGCGTCGGTGATCTGCATGCCGAGCGAGCCGTTCCAGAGCAGGCCGTTCTGTCGGTAGATATCGCCGCTGCCCAACAACACATATTGTCCGCCGACGGAAATGCGAATCGGCGGTTGGATGTTGTAGGAGCCGTGATACGGCGTTTCGCCGGCGGCGGTGATCAGGCCCGTGTTTTGATCGATGACTTCGAAGTGCAAGTCGTTCGGGCTCATGCTGTCGCGGAAGAAATAGACGCGCGAGGTCACCGGATCCCACGCGTACTCCCTGGAGTAATAATTCCAGTCCGGCTGAGCTCGGACCACGCCGTTGCTATCGATCACATAGTGTCTGTCCCAGGCGCCGCTGCTGTCCTGAGCCAGCACATAGTTGCCGGCGGCGACCAGTCCGCCCACGCCCATGGCCGTGTTCGCGAAGGGGACTTCGGCGCCTCCTGACGACGTCACATCGATGTATTGAATCGCGCCGCTGCTGTAGCCCAAGTACAGGCGCTGATGGGCGCTCGAATACGCGATCTTGCTCGGTGCGAGGGTGCTGAAGCCCTCGTTGATGCCGACCACATAGGGATTCAGATACGTTGCCGAGGCAATCGACCAGCGATACACGCGGCGGTTGGCGCTGCTCAATAGATAAACGGTGTCGCCTTGCTGCACGACTTGATCGGGCACGTAGTTGGGTACCGTGGCAGCGTAGTTGCAGGTACCGCCACTACCGTGCGAGACGAGATAACACGCGGAGTCTTGCGGGAATGCATCCAAGCTCAAGCCGGTGGTGCTGTCACTCTGGCTGCGGCCGGCATTCCATGCATCGGGATAACCGTCACGATCGCTATCGACCGAGGCCGCACCATCGAGAGGAAAAGCATCCAGCGTGTTGGCGACACCGTCGCCGTCGCTATCGTTATTGGGCACATATTCGTGCAGATGTACGGTGCCGTTGTCGATCACCGCCACTGTCATCCGCGCATCCGTGCCGACGATGCGCAGTGCCTGGCCTGTGTAGGTGACTTGTTCGATCGTTCTCAGCGAGGGCGCGCTCAGTCGGCGTAGCGTCGTTTGATTGCCCTGGGTGCGCAGAGTCACCAGTGAGCCATCGGTGAACCAGCGCGCATCCGCAATCTGCGTTCCAACCGAACCGGACCACTGCAAGTCGCTCTGCCGATAGATGTCGCCGCTGCCGAGCAGGACGTACTGTCCTCCGCTCGAGACACGGATCGGCGGTTGGATGTCGTAATCACCATGATAGGGCGTCTCGCCCTCCGAGGTGATCTGGCCCGACGTTTGATCGATGACTTCATAGTGCAAGTCGTTCGGGCCAAAGGAGTCGCGGAAGAAGTAAACGCGAGAGGTTGTCGCATCCCACGCGAATTCCCTGGAGTAATAGTTCCAGTCCTCTTGATCCGTGACAGCGCCGGCGTTGTTGAACACGTAGTGCGTGCCCCAGGCGCCGCTGTCGTCCTGCGCCAGCAGATAGTTGCCGACGCTCGCGAGACCACCGATGCCCATGGCCGTGGTTGCGAATGCAACTTCGCTTTGGTTGGTCGCGACGGTGTCGACGTAGCGGATGGCACCCGTGGTGTAGCCGAGGTAGAGCCGGTGCTGGGCATGCGACACGGCGATTTTCGGCGCAGCGTTGCCTGCAGGGGTGAAGGGTAATGCGTCCAGATAACGCTGCTCTGAGACCGACCACCTGAACACCAGGCCGTGCGTGTTACTCAGCAGGTATAGAACGTCCTGTCCGTCGTAGGTGACATTGTCTGGGGAGTAGTCCGGCAGTTCCGCGGTGACCTCGAAGACCGTGGATCCTGCGCCGACCGTGAGGCGGGCGACCGTGACTTTCGAGTACGTTGCCGAAGAGCGCACACGCACGGTCACCGCTTGGCCGGCGCGAACCGTTCCAGCCGCTGTCGTGAAAGCGCCGCTGTCGATGGCGTATTCGCCGTTCTCGATGCTGATCGGCACCTGGGCGGTGATGCCCGTGATGGTGATGCGTTCGGAGACGATCCAACCGTTGCGAGTCGCGTTCGCGACCGGCGCGAACTGCAGGCCGTCCGGCATCGTGTCGTTCGCTGCAGGTGGCGCGGAGCCGCCGCTACTGCCGCCACCGCAACCGGCGAGGGCACCCAAGAGTGCCGACGCCATCCAAAGCGCAATTTGCTTCCGCATGCCCGCTGTCCGTCGTCTTTCAAATCCGTTCGTGGTCCGGGAGTGAATACTTGTAATGACTCCCGGGAGGGCAGTGTATCAGAGGCCGAACCGATTGCCGCGGGAGCGCGTCCACCTCGCCGACACAACGATATCGAACCGAATGTTATGTCTACTGTTGCTTGATGCGCCTACGGCCCAGGATCTGCACCCGCGCGCCGCGCAAGCCATCATCCACAACTTGGTCCTGGGGTTTTTCGATCGGAAGAAGCCGCGATCGTAAACGGGCAGATCACCGCGAAGCAGTTCGATTCTGATGTGGTCACGCTAGACCGGAAACATCACCCAGAGAGGGTTTTCTTCAGCACGCCAGCGCTCGAGCTCATCGAGTGACTGCTGGAAACCCTGAATCGCGGCAGCCATCGTTGACAGATCAGCGCTTCTGTTGCAATTTTTAGTCCGCGGCCTCGCGAACTAAAGCAGGCAGGGATGGAAGCTGCAGTCATACCTACTCAGCGCCGCTTCCCAGAAAATGAAAGCACGGCTGTCTGTCGAGGCCAGCGCAATGACGCGCTGTGTGCTTCGACGGGTACATGGATCGCAATCTGATTGAGTGTGCGAGGGAAGAATGGATTACGCACGACGAGCGTTGGCTCTTGTTGTTTGTGTTTGCCTGGTAGGGTCGGCGCACGCGGCGGAAACACTTACTTACACTTACGATGCCTTGGGACGGCTGTCCAAGGTGGTGACCGCAGGCGGGCCAGGCAGCGGAGTGCAGCGGGACTATCAGTACGACGCAGTGGGGAACCGCGAGGGCTTCCAGTCGACCGGCGCAACCAGCGGTAGCCCGGTCACCATCAGCCCGGTCAGCAACGTCGCGAACGTCGCATGGTACGGCGTCTCAGTCGGCGTCAATATCGCCGGCACCGGCTCTGCCGGAGGCATGGTGACCTTCACCGAGAACGGCGTGTTCCTCGGCTCTGCCTTCGTATACGGCAATCAAGCCAGCATCTTCCTCGAGGGTCTCGCCGCGGGCGTGCACACGATCACGGCGAGCTACACCGGCGATGGCTCGAACGCGCCTACTTCATACACGTTCACGATCAAGGTCCGGGACTTGCGTTGGCTGCCAGCGGTGTTGGACTTGCTGCTCCAGTAGCGCAAGCAGTTTAGCGGCGGCACGAGAGTCGATTGGATCGAAAGGCAAGGAGCGGAACAGATGCACGGTACAGGAAACGGCTTGCAGGCGTACGCGGTGCGGGTGCTGGGTTTGTTGGTCTTGACGTTTGCGGGAGTGCTGCAGCCGGTACATGCGCAGTCTGTTCCGGGGCCGTCACCGGTGCGAGCTTCCGTCGATGCCAA
>NZ_JAEUPY010000872.1 GCF_016790065.1 Steroidobacter sp. | reverse complement strand
CGTCGATATCGATCTGATAAACGTCCGCGGTCAACGAAGCATGGCTCGCCGGTGTCCACACGAAGCCAGTGGAGAAGTTCACCGATTCTTCGGGCGTCAGGCTGGTCGCACCGAGCGCACGTGCGAGTGCGCTGTCCACTCGTGCCAGACGATTGGTCGCCAACACCCCGTTGGTGATGTTCGGAATCGTGCGCGAGTACGCAGACTGACCCAGCGACGGAGCGCGATAGCCAGTGCTCGCGCTGCCACGCCAAGCGAGGCTCGGCAGCACTTCATAGCGCAACGCCAAGCGACCGTTGGTCGTGGAGCCGAAGTCGGAGTAATGCTCGCTGCGACCGGACAGCGTCACTCTGAGCTTATCGGTGAGTTCGTTCTCGAACTCCAAGTACGCGCCTTGCACATCGCGGCTCAGTCGATTGGCATCGTCCGGCGAGAAACCGCCGAAGCCTTGCGACGCCGGGGTCGCGACACGGCCCGCGTTCGGACCATCGAGAATCGGCACGCCGCCGTTGGCCCATGAACCGTAGTCGCCTTCGAACACTTCATACGATTCGTGACGATAGGTCGCACCCGCGGCCACCTTCAGCGGTGCCGGCAGCACCGGCACATTGAACGAGCGGGTCCAGTCCAGGTTGACGCTGCTCTGGATATTGAGCAGATCGCCGGTATCGAAGCTGGTGCCGCTGGCCGTGCCGAGGCTCGCATTGTTGGTGTTCCACACCACGCTCTCGACTCGGTTACGGCCGTAGGTGGCGCTCAAATCGAAATCGCCAAGCGACTCATTGCCAGCCTTCGCACCGACCGTCGCGGACAGATCCTGAGACTTGATATCGAGGAACGGCTGAAAACCGTTGGGGAACAGCGCACGAACCGTTTGATCGGAGTTGGGCTGACGCAAGTTGCCGAAGCCATGATCTTCGCGCCAACCATACGAGCCGAAGCCGTACACCGTGGCCCAACCGACCGTGCTCTCAGCATTGACGAACAAGTTGTAGCGCTTCGACGCGCCGCTGCCGTAGAACCAATCGCGGTTATCGAAAGTCGACTCGCGTGAGTCGCCCGCGAAATACATCTGGCGCGTGTCGAGCGTCGACAGACGGGTCGCATCGATATCCCACGCATCGAACGAAACAGTGACGAAGCCGTCGCCCGGCAAGGTCGTGCCGAGGCTGCCACCGACCGAGGATGTGTCGCCGTCACCGCTGGTGTTCTTGGCGAACTGCGCCGACAGATCGCCGCCTTCCGCGCTCTGCTTGAGCACGATGTTGACGACGCCCGCCACCGCATCCGAACCATACTGAGCCGAAGCGCCATCGAGCAGCACTTCGACGCGTTCGATGGCATTCAGAGGAATGCTGTTCAAATCGACGGTCTGTGCACCCTTGGTCACGCCAGTGGATGCATTGAGCTGCGCCGACGCGTGACGACGCTTGCCGTTGACGAGCACCAATGTTTGGTCAGCCGCGAGACCGCGCAACGCGACGCCTTTCACGAAGCTGGCTGCGTTGCTCGACGCTGCAGAGGTCGGAAAGCTGAAAGACGGCACGGTGGACTGCAGCGCTTCGCTGAGAGTGCGAGCGCCAGTCTCGGCAAGATCGGCACCGCTGACGACTTGCACCGGCGCGGAGCTGTTGAGCACCGTCGCTTCACCGCTGCGCGAGCCGATCACGACCACCGTATCTACTTCGGAGGACAGCGGCGATTCGCCATCGCCCGTCGACTGTGCTTGCGCGTCGCCGATCATGAGCGCCGCGCCGTGGAATGCGAGCAACGCCGAGATGACCGACTTTAGAGTGGCGCTGCCAGGAATTCGCGAATCTTGCTGAGACATTTGCACAACCATTCAATACCAACCGGCGGCGATGGTAACGATCACATACCGGGGTATCGATAGCTGCGCCGCTTTCTGACAGGGAAAGGTCAGGTTGTGACCGGTGCGTAACTGGTCTACAACCGGTTCTGAACGATTTTTGTGCCGTGTCGCGCAAACAACGGAAAATCACGCCGTACTACGCTACTGCCCAACCGCACTCATGGAGGTCTCGCTATGCCTGCCGCTGAATCCACGATGCTCGAGCTCGGTACCCCGGCACCGCGTTTTCGCTTGGCCGACTTCGACGGCAAGATCACCGGCCTCGATGACTTGCACGATGCACGTGGTTTAGTGATCGCGTTCATTTGCAATCACTGCCCGTTCGTCAAACACATCCGTAACGAGTTCGCTCGATTCGCCAGCGAGTACCAAGCCAAGGGCATCGCCGTGGTGGCAGTGAATTCGAATGACATTCAGGCGTATCCCGAGGACGGCCCGAAAGGCATGGCGGAAGAAGCCCGCAGCGCTGGCTACACGTTTCCGTATCTACTCGATGACACTCAGGAAGTGGCCAAGGCGTATCAGGCCGCCTGCACGCCGGATTTGTTTTTATTCGACTCGGCGCGGCAGCTGGTTTATCGCGGCCAGTTCGATGACAGCCGCCCCGGTAAAGGAGCGGCCACTGGTGCGGACTTGCGCGCCGCCTGCGATGCTTTGCTCAGCGGCGCGCAAGTGTCGAAGCAGCAGAAGCCGAGCATCGGCTGCAACATCAAGTGGAAGCCCGGGCGTTAGAAGCCCGCGTTCAACGACACGTAAAAGAACCGGCCGCGGATGTCATGTTGACCGCGGTCGTAGTCGTTCCAGGCCAGGATGAACGGCGGCAACTCGTCGGTGACGTTCTCGACGCCGACCGAAATCGCCGAGCGACGCAGGCCTGGAATGAACTCGCCCAGATCCATCGACAACGATAAATCCACCGTCGTCACCGAATCCACCTGCGAGACTGGACGATCCACACCCTCGATCGGCGGATCATCGTAGTTGCTGACGAAGTTCACATCCAACCCGGCTTCGAACGGCGCGAGCTTCCAGGTCACTCCGCTGGTCGCACGAATGCGCGGCAACGAAGCGAACAAGTATGAGAAGCGATCGGCCGCCGACACGAAGCCGCGCCCGTCCAGCACGTCCGCTTCGAACGTCAGCAAATACGACGTTGCCAGATTGAACGACAGCGTCGAACCGCCTTCCAGATCCATGTCGTAACGAGTCTGGAAATCCAGGCCCGACAGCTTGCGCTTGGCAACGTTGGTGAGCTGCGCGATGATCAGTATGTCTTCACCGCCGCGACCGATATTCTCTTCGCGAATCACTTCGCCAGGAATATCGCCGTTGATCACCGCCTGCGCATCCGGCGCGATGATCACGTCCTGCTGGTCGATGCGATAGTAGTCCAACGACATGAACAGGCCGTCCACCGCCTCAGGCGTGAACAGCACGCCAGCGCTGAATGTCTTGGCATTCTCGGGCTTCAGATCCGGATTGCCGCCACTGATCGCCACCACTTCGGTGCGCACCCCGGTGAGCGGGTCGATCACGGTGATGTCCGACTGGTCCTCGTTCGGAATCAGGTCGTTCAAGTACGGCGCACGGAACGAGGTGTTGTACGAAGCTCGGAAGCCCAGTGAAGGACTCAGCGACCACTTCAACGACACCAGCGGATCGAACGTGTCGCCGAAGTCGCTGTAGTCCTCGTAGCGACCCGCGATGCCGAGTTCCAACGACTCCAGCAGCGGGATGCGCACTTCGCCGAACACCGACGTCACCTCACGGGTCAGGATGTACTCCGACTGGGTCGAGCTGTCGTAGATATCGCCGATCCGGAACAATGCATCCGGCTTGGAATGCACGCGTTCGTTACGCGACGCGACACCGAAGGCCACGCCGACATCGCCCGCCGGCAGCGAGAACAAACTGCCGCCGACGCGAGCATCGAACTCATACATATTGGCGTCGAACAAATCATAGGCAGTCAGCAGCACACCCTGCAGTTGCTCGGCCGAGTTGGCGCGATTGCCGAAGGGATTCAGCGCCGTCGCGTCGGTGCGTGCAATTGCTTCGAGCACGCCGCGACGAGAGTAGTTGTTCTCGGACATCTGCTCCTGCGACTCTTGCGTGAGGCTGGCGCCGACGTTCAGCGTGAGCCGGTCGGTCAACGTATGTTCCAACCGCAGGCTGCCGTTCAGCGAATCGAGCGTGGAGTCGAACAGCGAGCCACGGCCGTTATCGAGACCGCGATACCGAGCGACCACATCCACGCCGAACGGGTTGTAGTAGTTCTCAGCCGGCACCTCGACATCGAATGTCGTCGCACCGCCGATGTAACGCACCTCGGAGCGATCCAGCAGCACGTCCGCCGACACCTTGGTGCTGTCGTTCAAGCGCGTCTCGCCGGAGAACACGAACGAAATATTCTTGGACGGCGACAACGCATAGTTGCCGAACAAAGGCCGGTCGTGACCGTCGCGTTCGAAATCGTACGGGCGGAAGTCGGCCGGATTCATGGACGTGGAGCCCACCGGCACGATGTCGGTGTTGATGATGACTTCCGACTCGTCGGGCAGAATGATGGGCGCCGGCAAGTTGTAGCTGCTGCGATCGTCCAAACCGCCCAGCGGTCGCTTGTCGTTGGAGCGAGTTACCGCACGCTTAGTCGCGCGCAGGCCGCTGCTCTCACGATAGTTCATCAGAGCGAAGTAGCTGCTGTCCTCGCCACGACCACCGAGATGCACGGAGTATTCTTTCTCGTCGTAGCCGCCAGACGATTGGCCGTAACGAGTCGCCACGCCAAGCCCATCAGCCGAAGTCTTCAGCACGATGTTGACCACGCCCGCGACCGCATCGGAACCGTACACGGCGCTCGCGCCCGCCTTCAGCACTTCGATGCGTTCCACCGCTTCCATCGGAATCGCACCGACGTTTGCCGGGCCGTTGATGCCAACGCGACGACCGTTGATGAGTGTCAGCGTGTATTGAGAACCGAGACCGCGCAGGTTCAACGTCGTGCGAACACTGCCGTCGCCCATGCCGCTCGGTGCACCGGAGAACGCCGGTTCGTTACGCAGGAACTCACCAATGGTGCGAGTGCCGGAAGACTCGATCTCTTGTTGTGAGATCAGTTGGATGGGCAACGCGCCGCTCTCCACTTCCTGCACCGAGATTTTCAACGACGAGCCGACGACTACGATTTCTTCCAGATCGCCCGCCGAAGCTTCGGCCCGAGCACTAGGTTGCGGGCTCACTTGCGGCGCGGTCGCCGGAGCGGCAGCGGCGCTGTTAGAAATGTCAGCCTGAGCCAGACGCAGCATGCGCGGCCCGGCGGTTGCACCCACCGTCTGGCGACCCGCACGCTCGCGAATCACCACGGTTTGGGAATTGATGAATCGATATTCGAGTCGAGTGCCGTTGAGCAGAGCACCGAGCGCTTCGGCCGGTGACTTCGCACCGCGCGTGCCGAGCGTTTGAATTCCTTCGGCGAGCTGCGACTCGTAGCCCACTTGCAATCCCGACTGTTCGGAGAACGACTGCAGCGCCGAGGACAGCGACTGCGGCTCTATGGTGATGGTCGTGACGGAAGCCACGGAAGACTGCGCATGAGTCGCGCCAGCTGCAAGAAACAATGCCAGCACCACTGCGTGGCGCACGCTCTTAGTCGATCTCATTGCATCCCCTTCATTTGGTTTTATGCAGGCGTCACCGCCTCCCTGTACCTGAAGAGTGCAAAGCGCCGAGATCGACCACCGATATTTCATTCGGCCGGCAACAGCAGGATGTCATGCTCCTGCGGCTGCGAGCGAGCCAGGCCCGCAGCTTCTAAAAACATGGCAAAAGAGTTTGGGTCGTTGGCATAAAAGGCGCCGCTGATGCGCACCTCGTGCAATGCCGGGTCGCGAATGGTCAACGGCATCGGATTATAAAGATTGAACTCCGCGACCACTTCGTCGAGCGGCCGGGAAGCAAACACCAAACGTCGTTCGCGCCACGCGGTGTTGAGATTGGCATCCACGGCGGCAACGTCGATGACACCCGGCCCTGCCAACTTAGCGCTTTCCCCGGCAGCCACCGGCGTCCAGCTGGTCGAGCCTGAGGCAGTGCGAACTTCAGCACCCGCAGTTGGCGGTGTCGCCGCTGCAGCCACTTTCACGCGACCTTCGAGCACTGTGACAGTCGTATCGTCCTCACGATGACGAACGTTGAACCGAGTGCCCACTGCTTGGATTACGCTGTCGGCAGTGAGCACGCGAAACGGACGGTGCGGATTCTTCGCCACATCGAACAACGCTTCGCCCGATTGCAGTTGGATATCGCGATACTCGGGCGAGTACTTCACTTCGAGCCTGGATACCGCGTTCAATGTCACGACAGAGCCGTCCGCGAGCGTGAACGACTTCTGCTCGCCGACCGCGGTCGAATAGATCAACGGCGCAGCGCCCGGACGCAGCCAGGTCACACCGATGAATACCGCAAGCAGCACGCTGGCCGCGAGCCCGAACCACAGCCAAGGACGTCGCGGCGAGCGCGCCGGATCGGCATCAAGTGCCGCTTCGATCGTCGCTTCACGGGGCGACAATGCAGACCGCAAGACAATGACATTGATATCCGCAGGTTCGCTCGCGAGACGAATCAACTCATCCACACTGCGCGGCTCGGGCAAATCGCCGATATCGGATTGCAGCGCCGTCAGTGCCAGGTATTCATGCACGTGTTCGGGCGAGGCCGTCAGCCAGGCAGCGAACGCTTCGCGAGTTCTGACATCGACTTCGGAGTCCTGCAGCCGGGCAAACCAATCCGCCGCTTCTTCGACGATTCGATTGCGATAGTCATTGGGCAACATGTCGTTCATCGCGCACCTGCCTGGTGGCGAGCCGTTCCCTGCACGGCGCGCAAGCGCTTCCGGCAGTGGGCCATTCCTTGCGCCAAACATTTTTGAATCATGGATTTGGACAGCCCCAGCCGTTCGCCGATTTCGCGCTGGCTGAGCCCTTCCTGACAAAACAACAACACGATGGCCTGATGCCGGGGTGGCAGCTCGGCCAGAATGCCAGCGACAGTTTCGCCTAGTGCCGCCCGCTCGGCCGCCAGTTCCGGCGGATCCTGGGGATCCTCCAGGGCTTGGAGGGTGCTCTCGTCCGCCCAGCGCTCGGCCGGCAGGGACTTGCTGCTGCGTTCGAAGACCAGGTTGCGAGCCACTCTATACAGATAGGCCTGCGGGTCCTCGACCAGGTCGGCGCGTTGGACTCGCAACAGCCGGAGGAACGACTCCTGCGCCAATTCCTGGGCGTCGTCGTCGTTGGCAAGCCGCCGGCGCAAAAACTGGTAAAGCCGGCGCCGGTGCTTGTCGAGCACCTCGATGAAGGCTGGCGGAGTCTGGAGCATACGGTCGGTCGGCAACGGGCCGGATCGGGCCTCCCAAGAGTAAAGAGTGGCCCGCGACCTAATCGACCACTACTTTTTTTGGGGCGGCCCCGACAGTACCGCATTCCTGGACAGTTGCGGGCGCTTGCGCGCGCTTAGGAGCGCTGCGGGCCGAAATCCTGCTCCCAGAACTCTTGCTCAGCCCGCTCCCCGCTCGCGCGCAGAGCCTGCTCCAGGGTCCGCAGCTCGCCGCGGCGGATCTTCCCGGAAATGGTTTTGGGCAGCGCTGCGAACTGCAGGCGGCGGATGCGCTTATAGGGTGAAACGCGAGCCCGCACGTGTTCGAAGATCGACCGGGCCGTGTCCGCATCGGCCGTGGCCGTGGCACTGAGTACCACAAACGCTTTCGGCACCGACAACCGAGTCGGATCCGGGCTCGGCACCACCGCCGCCTCGGCCACCGCCGGATGCTCGATCAACACGCTCTCCAGCTCGAACGGGCTGATCCGATAGTCGGACGATTTGAAAACATCGTCCATGCGACCGACGTAAGTCAGATAGCCGGCCGAGTCACGGCTCGCGACATCGCCGGTGTGGTAGTAACCGTCTCGCATGACCGCGTCGGTGCGCTCGGCATCGTCGAGGTATCCCTGCATCAGCCCCACCGCACGATCGGACAGATCGATACAAATCTCGCCTTCATCGCCGCTCTTGCCGTCGGCGTCGATGAGCTCGATGCGATAGCCAGGCAGCGGCAGGCCCATGGAACCGGGCGTGAGCGGCAACCCTGGCGGATTGCCGATCTGCGCCGTGGTTTCGGTCTGGCCAAAGCCATCACGAATGGTGACGCCCCAGGCATTCCTGACGGCCGCAATCACTTCCGGATTCAATGGCTCACCGGCACTCACAGCCTCGCGCAACGCCGGCCGCCAGTTCTTCAGATCTTGTTGAATCAACATGCGCCAAACCGTGGGCGGCGCGCAGAACACCGTCACGCCACAGCGTTCGATTACATCTAACAGCGCGCGAGCATCGAAGCGGTCGTACTGATACGCGAGCACCGTGGCCTGAGCGTTCCATGGCGAGAAGAAGCACGACCACGCGTGCTTCGCCCAACCTGGCGAACTCAAGTTCAAATGCACGTCGTCCGGCTGCAAGCCCAGCCAATACATGGTCGAGAGATGACCGATGGGATAGCTAGTATGCGTGTGGGCGACGAGCTTGGGTTTGGCCGTCGTGCCCGAGGTGAAATACAACAACAGCAGATCGTCAGCACGAGTCGACGCGGCGTTGATCTGTGTCGCTGCTGAGAACGTGGCGTCGTAGTTGAGCCATCCCGGCACTTCAGCACCAACGACGATTCGTACCGCCGCCGCGCCGAGCTGGGTAAATCGATCCGCAAGATTCGAATGCGTGATGACGGCCTTGACCCGACCGCGCTCGATTCGATCTTCGAGATCGGCGCCATCCAGCAGCGTGGTTGCAGGAATCATCACCGCGCCCAGCTTGATCACCGCCAGCATGGTTTCCCACAGCGGCACCACATTGCCCAACATGACGAGCACGCGGTCACCCTGCCCCACGCCTTGCGCCGCTAGAAAATTCGCGACTTGGTTACAGCGCAGGCGGAGTGCGTCGTACGAGTACTCGACGTCGCGTCCTGCATCGTCCACGACTCGCAGCGCTGCCTGAGTGTTGCCGTTGGCGATGGGCTCGAAGTAGTCGGCAACCCAATTGAAGTGAGTGGCCGTCGGTCGCTTGAAGCCGCGACACGCAGCCGCCAGATCGCCTCTGGCGGCTAACAACGCATCGCGTGCGGCAATGAACTCTTGCAGTGGTGACATGAATCTCAGAACTGAATACGAGTCTGCACACCATACCAACGCGGTTCGCCGTAGGTCGTGTAGGTGCCACCGAGCGGTGCACCCGACACGTCGAACGCGAAGGTCTCACGCTCTTCGTCCAACAGATTGTTCGCAAACACGGCAATCGACAACCGATCGTCCAGCAAGGACAGCGTCACGCGAGCATTCACCAGCCAGCTGGCTGGAATCTTGGTCACCGGCGCATTGGTCAGCTGAGCGTAGAAGTCGTCACTGTAGCTCGCGGTCAAGTTCACATTCAAGCCGCCGAAGCGCAGATGAGTATCTTTGCTGGCGGACAGATTGGCGGTGTAACGCGGCGACTGCGGCGCTTCACGGCTGACGCGTCGGGTGCCGATGGGCACATCATCCACTGTCGTGCGCAGGTACGCGCCACCGACAGCGAACAAGTAACCATCGCCTGCGCTGAGCGACAACTCAGCATCGGCACCATACATCGAGGCGGTGGTGTTGAACAGCGTGAAATTGAAGCCGCGCTGGTCGAAGGCCTGATAGTCGTCGTAGTCGTAATAGAACACCGCACCGTTGAGCCGCGCGCGATTGTTCATGAACTGAAACTTCTCGCCGATCTCATACGCCAACAAGCTCTCGCCCTTGAAGCGGAACTGTGACAGCGGCGCCTGGCCGACGAAGCCGGCGTTGTAGTTGAAGGCTTTGTAGCCCAGGCTCACGCTGGAATACAGCAACAGATCGTCGGTCGCCGACCAGTCCAGCTGCACGCGCCCGGACGTTCCGGTTTCCGCATGCTTGTCGCGAGTGGTGCCGTTGGCTGCCAATGTGCCAGGCTGAATGAATGCCGAGCACAGCGGACCGGTACAAACTTCGGTGTAGTTATATTTCTTTTCGTCGCGGGTCACACGCACGCCGGTCGTCAATCGCAACGAATCGGAGATGTCATATTCGCTTTGCGCGAAGGCCGAGGCCGAACGCGTGTCCATGCTGTAGCTAGCACGCGGATAGGTACCGAACGCCGGCAGATTGAAGCCCTGGAAATAATCGCCGTCGATGGCCAGGTAGTACAGGCCTGCCGTCCAGCGGAAGCCGCCTTCGCCTTGGATCAACCGCAATTCTTGTGTGAAGTGCGAGGCATCGGCGTTTTGCTGGAAGATGCCGATGGGGAACGGCGAGAAGTCGTTGTCGGAATCGTAAGTGCTATCCAGTTTTTGATAGCTGGTGATGCTGGCGAGCGTGATGCGGTCGAAGTCATATTCGAGCTTCGCGCCGGTCGACCAAGTGCGTCGTTCCATCTGGCCTTGATAATCGATGGCACCGGTGTACGGATCGCCGTCAGCATCGACATAACCGAAGCCGGTCGGCGACCCCGGCGGCAGTCGAACGCCCAAGCCGTCCGCGTCCGGTGTGGCGCCGGTGATCATGCTCGCGCCGGTGTTGATGGGCCGAATTTCGTAGTAGTCGGCGAACAGTGAGATATCCAGTTTATCGGACGGTTCGATCTTCACTTGCACGCGACCTGCGACGGTATCGTCGTTGGCGTAGTCAGGCCCGATGGCATTCTTGAAATAACCATCGTTGCGGTTGTAGAGCACCGCGGCTCGCGCCGAGACGGTGTCGCTCAGCGGCCCGCCGACGGCGCCTTCGAAACCCAGTTGATCGAAGCTGCCGACCGTGAGTTCAGCAAAGCCGTCGAGCGTCTGGCTCGGCTGGCGAGTAATCACATGTAACAAACCGCCGGTCGCATTACGGCCGAACAGTGTGCCTTGCGGGCCTTTCAGGATTTCGACGCGCTCGACGTCGAACAAGCGCTGCACGCTGCTGGCGTTCGAGGGTTGATACACCTCATCGATGTAATACGCGTTGGCGGGTTCGATGTGGCCGGCGAAGTCGTTCTGCGACACGCCGCGAATCGACAGCAGGCCGGCAACGGGCGAGCCACCCGGATCGGTGAACTGCAGGCCCGGCGCCAGCAAGGCCAGATCGGTCGAGTCACGCACGCCACGGTTGACCAGGTCCTGAGCGCTGAACGCACTCAGCGTGATGCCCACATCCTGAAGATTGGCGCTGCTACGAGTGGCAGTGACGACGATTTCGGTGAGCCCGCCGACCTCTTCAGGCGCCGCGCTGGACTGCGCCAAGGCCACGACCGGAACGATAGAAGCAAGGCCGCAGGCAACACGCACAGCGGTAGACGTGCGATTGGACATGATTCCCCCGTAATGAGCGCCACTCGGATGCGGCGTCTGTTCGGGGAGCACAATGCCAGACACATCTGGCCGTCCACATGACGTGAACCACTCAGATCCAAAACGACTGATCGGACATCCTGTCACGACAGTCGTGGCTCCGAGAAAAAAGCGTGGTTTTTTCTCTGCGCCCGCCGCCGATGGCGGCGAGGCACATCCCTATACCTTATTGCAGGCGCAGGAGCTTCGATACCAGCTGGGTGCGGCTGGAGACGTCGGCCTTCACGTAAACGGAGCGCAGATGATTCTCGACTGTGCGCAGGGCGATGCGCAGTTCGGTGGCGATACTGGCGTTGCACAGGCCGGCGGCGACCAGGCGGGCGATCTCACTTTCCCGGTCGGTCAAAGCGAACATCCGCGTAGTGGCATTCAACAAGCGCGCTGTCAGCGGCTCGCTGGTCATCAACAAATACCGTTCGCGACCGCCATGACTGCGCAACCGAGAAACACAAAGCTCCAACGGCCGGCCATTGCTAGCGGTCGTGAGCACATTGCGGCCATCGCCATCGCCGGACAACTCACCGGAAATCAGCAATCGTCGCACTTCGCCGAGCAACGCCGCGGCGCCCGTCGGGCTCACATCGAGATCCGCCAGCCCGCGAGCATTCGCATTCTCGATCGCCAAGTCGTGATCCAGAATCACATAACCCACGCCACCGCTCGTGCTCAACGCACTCAGTACGTCATGCGACAATCGCTCGGCGTCCTGATAAGCCAGCAATCTCAGCACCGAACTAATCGCCGGTGCCAGCCGCTCGAACACACGCACTTCATGCGGCTGAAACGGCCGATCATCGACACAGCGATGAAAGCCGATACACATGAGCTGCGAGCCGGACGCAATCGGACAAGGCACGATCAACGCCATCACATGTCCGATGTTGTAGCGATACAGGAACGCGTCTCGATACGCATGATCGTGCAAATCGACCGAGCTGGCCGACAGCCCCGACACCAGCTGAATGGGCGCCTGCGGGTGATGCAGCCAATGCAGGCCCGAGCGCACCACCGGATCGAAGCGGAAATAATGATCCAGGTAGACCTCGGCGGCCTCCGGCGTGTCGCCGGCGTACGAGTAATTGGCCGCGTAGCAATCCGCCCGAGGCGCCCCGGCAAACCTGAAATACACCCCGCTGGTCGCCGCAATATTGGCGGCAACCGGACGCAACAGCTGTGCGTCCACGCTGCTGTGATCGGTGCAGGCAAGAATCGTCGCAAAGGCTGACTCAATCGAGCCGTCAGCCACATCCACGCTGTGCATGGAGCCCCCGTTTGCGCAAAGTGCTCGTTATCGAGCGACCTACTGCAAACTACACCAGGCGCCCGGGTGACTCAACCGAGGCGGCGGATCGGGTCCCGGCCGTCCCAGCGGTCGCCGGCCACCCGGATCATGGTGAACAGCTCGTGCACCGGCGCAGTCATTTCGATGATCTCGATCATGCCCTGCAGGTCGCGACGCGAGTCGACATAGGCTGCCTGCGCGCCCACCGCGACCTGGGCGTCCAGCACCTTGTCATAACCACGGGCCACATAATCGGCCACGGTGCGCTGATAGTCGGCCGGCGCGACGCCGACGGCATAGTGATGAAAGCCCCAGCCGCGTTCGCGTTGCACTTCCCGGTAGACGCTCGGCTGCTCATCCCGCTGCTGAATCAACTCGTACATCATGCCGCCGGACATGCCCAAGCACAGCGACAGCTTGGCCTGCGACGGCATGCCGCGATACTCGAGCCGCTCGAAGCCGAAGTTCTCGAAGTAAAACCACGGGCCGATGCCGAGCGCCTGCGTAAAGCGCGGCATGGCCTCCTCGATGTTCTCGACCACATACGCCATTTGAATGACCCCGGCCGGTGCCAGCGGGGAAGTCGGGTTCATTTGCTTTGCTCTGAATCGGGTTGCTCAGTGAGCCAGCACGTAGCCGCCATCACAGGCGATGGCCTGGCCGGTGACGTAACGGGCCTCATCGGAAGCGAGGAACAGCACCAGGTTCGCCACATCTCGCGGCTCCTGCAGCTCGCCCATGGGAATGCCAGCCACGAATGCAGCGGTGAACTGCTCGACCGACACACCCGATTGGCCTGCCAGACGCTGGAATAACGCATCGAGCATGGGCGTGCGCGCCTGGCCCGGATGCACGGAGTTGCAACGAATGCGATGGCCGGACGTTGCACAATGCAGCGCCACTGACTGAGTGAGGTGTTGCACAGACGCCTTGGCGGCACCGTACGCAGTCAAAAACGGCGTCGGCACCAATGACGCAATCGAAGAAACATTCACGATCGAGCCGCCGCCAGAATCTGCCATCAGCGTGATCGCGTGCTTACAGGCCAGGAACACCCCGGCGCTGTTCACGGCGAAGATTTTGTTCCAGTCGGTGAGCGGTGCTCCTTGCGGATCCTTGGGTGCGGCGGGATCGCCTTCGATACCGGCGTTGTTCACCAGGATGTGTAATGCCCCGTGCGTGTCGCGGATCGATTTGATCGTGTCGATCCAACCTTGCTCGGACGAGACATCTTGAACGATGGCGTGTGCGCCGAGCTGTTTCGCAGCTGTGTTCAACGTGGTCGCGTTGAGGTCGGACATCAGCACTGTCGCGCCCTCTTCTTTCAGACGCTGTGCGCACGCGAAACCGATGCCTTGCGCGGCGCCGGTCACTAAAGCCACGCGACCTTCGACTCTACTCATACTTCACTCCAATCATTCGAAATGCGTAGACGGTGGGCCGGCGAGCTGTGCGCCGTCCGCGATCAAAGACGATCCATTGACCATCGCTGCATCGTCGGAGGCCGCGAACAGGATGGTGCGTGCGATATCGTTCGGCGTTGCCACTCGTCCGGTCGGCACCTGCCGCGCCATGCGGGCCAGGAGTTCTGACCGACTGCCTAGCGCCGCCGCGACCGGATCGAGCATTTCAGTGTCGACATAGGTTGGGTGCACACTGACGCAACGAATCGGATAGCCGCGTTGGGCGCAGTGTAAAGCCACTGACTTACTAAGAATGGTGACGCCGCCTTTGGAGGCGCAGTAGCCCGCGATGTCGGCGATGCCGACCAATCCGCCGACCGAGGAAACATTGACGATGGCGCCACTGCCGCCGGTGCGCTTGATCGTGCGCACGCCGTGTTTGCAGCCGAGCATGGTGCCGGTGAGATTGACGGCGAGCATCGCATTCCAGTCGGCGAGTTCGACGTCTTCGATACTGCCGCCGCGACCGATGCCGGCGATGTTGCAGACGATGTCGAGTTTGCCGAATTGGTGGGTCGCCCGGAGCATGGCCTGCTCCCACTGCGGCTCGCTGGCAACATCGAGCGCTACGGCTAACGCGTTCGCGCCGATCTGCTCGACTGTGCGCTCGGCGCCGGCAGCGGAAATGTCGGCCGCCACGACCCGTGCGCCTTCGTTGGCGAACAGCACAGCTGTCGCGCGCCCAATGCCGGACGCGGCACCGGTGATGAATGCCGTTTTACCTTCGAGCCTAGCCATGATCCCCCCGATCTGCGCCCGCAGGCTGCAACCCGGGGGCCGGGAGCGGCAATAGCGTATTTCACTCAGCCCCAGTGGGGCTGAGTGGTTCTCGTCATGTCGCCGCCGGCGGCGGGCTCCTAGCATCCGCCGCACAACACTTTGAGCGGGGGATTGGCATGTCGAGCGTATCCATCAAGCGCAGCGGGACCAGCTCGGTCCAGGCGACGGCAACTCATAAATCAGCTTTCTTCAACCCCAGCACCCTGCCGTGGGCCGACTGGGTCATGCCCGGCACCTGGTTCAAGCTGCTGAACGTGAACCCGACCACCGGCGGCTTCTCGATGCTGCTGAAGGTGTCACCGGACAACGCAGCCGCCGTGCATGGCCACCTGGGCGCAGTGGAAGGCTTCCTGCTCGAAGGTGGCTTCAGCTACGGCGAAGATCGCGGTCGGGTCGGCGACTACGTTTACGAAGGCGCCGGCATTCGCCACGAACCGACCACCCACCCAGACGGCATGATCATGTTCGCGGTCGTGCACGGCCCGTTAGCGGGCTATCACGATGACGGCGCTGTCGCCGCCGTCGTCGATGCACGATTGATGTACGACCTTGCCGTTGCAGCCAACGCGGCGGATCACATCGAGAAGCCGTCGCACTGGTGAGCTTCGCCATGGGCAGCGCAGACTCGGCGCAACGCTCTCCAGCGCCGATACTGCTCGACCTTGTCCGCCGCCGGATCCTCCTTGTCGCTGAGCCAGAAGTTGAACCAATCGATGCTGCGCTCAGCGACGGCGAGCTTGTGTTGTGGCTGCCATTTGATGTGGTACTCGCCCGGAAACACATACGCCTCCACCGGCTTGCCCGCATCCTTCAGCGCCACGTAGTTCGGTAAGCTCATGATCATTTCGCTGTCCGCCACCTGGATCAACAGCGGCGCGCTGACTTTGTTCGCATTGAACGCCAGCGCCATCGGCTTCCAGCGCTCCATCAGTTCCTCGGTGTTTTTCGCCTGGAGCATCGAGTAAAGAAAGTCTCGCATCCAAGAATTCACTGACGTGTGATAGATGTACGGCGACCAGCTGCCGCTATGAGCCGTGGCAGCGAAGCGATTGGAATTGAACAGGGCGAACTCCACTGTCTCAGCACCGTCGCTCAGCCCGGTGAGCCCCACCCGTGATGGGTCGATGATGCCTCGCTCAGCCAACTGATCGATGATCGTCTCCAGCGCAGTCAGCGCGGATTTACGCTCGTACCCATCCTCCCATTCTTTGGCCTCGGACTTGCCGGTCTGCTTGGGATCGAACTTCTTCATGGCTTGCCAATCATTGGGCCGATCGAAACTGAGCACGGCAAAGCCGGCGGCCGCCATCGGATAAATCGGGTATTCCTCACCGACGCCGCCGCGCAGGAAGCCTTTCGAGCGGTACTGCACGATCACCAGCGGATAACGCTTGCCCTTCTGATAATCCGTGGGCAGCACCAGATGACCGAACGTCGGATTACCAAAGGCATCGTGCCATTGCAGCTTCTCGACGCTGCCCAGCTGAAATTCGGCGAGCTGCGGGTTTGGATCGAACACCGTCTTCACTTGACCATCGCGCAATGAAATGGCCACGACCTTGCGCGATGTCGTCGATGTTTCGTGCAAGCAAACCGCCTGGCTGGCGCGCACATCGCACGAATCGATCACGCCGTCGATGTGATAGATCCGCCGCACCTTGCGTGAGCCCGGGCGCCACGCCGACAAGGTCAGCTCGCTGTAAGCATGACCTTCACGATGCAACAGAATGACGTCATCGCCGTGCCACCAGAACGACTTCAATTGGCCGTGACATTCCGGCGCGCCACACCGCTTGCCATCGGCGAACAACGTCAGGTCCGCGCCGAAGCCGGGATTCTCGACCGGCGTTTCGTTCTCGAACCAGCCGACGTGTTTACCCGAAGCATCCGGCGTGATCTTCTGAATGACGCGCTCAGCGCTGACGCCGGCTGGACGTGCCGTAGCTTGCGTCGCCGTGCCGTCGTCGAGCCGCTCCTGCTTGCTTGCGACATCCACCACCCACGCCGTCGGCGTGCACTTCTGCGATTCGGGCTGTGGAATCGCCCAAGCATCTTCAGTGCACGGAAACCATAACGGCACCTTGCTGTCATCGGGCACGAATCGATCGTCCAGCAGCCAACCCTTATCGCCTTCTTCTTGGTCTCTACGCGCCATCATGGCGCGATCGCGCGCCACCGTGAATTCGATGGCTCGCCCGTCGTCACTCCACTTGAAGTCCAGCACGTCGGCCGCGTTGTGCGTGACTTGTTCCTGGAGCGAACCATCAGCACGACTACGCCACACTTGCGCATGACCCTGATCCTTGCGCCGATACGCGATCCACTGACCATCGGGAGACCACTTCGCCACGGCACTGGCACGCGAGCCGTTGATGCGCCCCATTGGGCTGGGATTCAGTAACAACTCACCACCCTCGCCCACTTGAAGCGTCGTGCCATCGCGAACTGACGCAATGACCCAGTCGAGCTTGTAAGTCCGTGCGGCGAAATCAGGCTGTTGAACCTGCATCGCCACCGACTGCCCATCGGGCGACAACGCCAACCCGCCGGAGTAGCCACCGATGTCCTTCATCGACAGCAAATCGGCGGAGGTGAACGGCCGCTTGTCGCCGGCCGCTGCGAATCCCGCGTGACTGGCGAGTAACGCGCCAAGAAACAGAGTCTTCATCGAATGCATGCTTTAGCTCCCAGAACGCTGGCCGGCTGCGCGCCATTCGTTAGCCATGGCGTCCCACCTTGCGTATTGATCGAGTTTGTCCGGCGAGGCGTCGCGCTTGCCGAGCAACCAATAGTTGAACCAGTCGAGACTGCGATTCATGGCTGCCGCGCGTCGTTGCGGATGCCAGAAGATGTGCGCCTCCTCCGGAAAGAACACGAACTCGTTCGGCACCTTCGCCTCACGCAACATCATGTGCAGCTCCAGCCCGAACATGGCTGAACGCGCCGCGGACTGTTGCAGGAGTGCTCCGGAGAACTGCTCGGCTCGAAACACTGCCGAGTGTTTTCGATAGTTGTCGACAGCACGCGCGTCGTATGGAGAGCCGCCAAACATGCCTCGATACAAACCCACGATGTTGTCCGAGCCGGTGAACCAAAAGCCGCCCGGCCCCCAGCCGCCGGCATCGCCGTTGGCGCCCGCTTTGAACGTTTTCGATTGGCTCAACGCGTACTCGACCATCTCGCAGCCACGGCTGTAGCCAGCGATGCCGGCCTGCGTCGCATCGGCAATGCCTGCGTCAACCGCCCATTGCACGGCTGCTTCGAGCCCTTCGAGCGGCTCGATGTGTTTATAGAACTGCATGGCCTCGACGTCGGCATTGCCATCGGTGTGCAAGAACTTGTCGCGCGATTGTCGGGTTCGCGCGTTGGTGATCGGATCGTTGACCGACAGCACCACGTAACCCGACTCCGCGAACACTTGCACCGGCGCTTCCGCCTGGAAGCCGAAGTAAGCAAAACGATTGCGTGCATCGCCACCATGCGTGACGACCATGACCGGATATCTCTTGCCGCTCACGAAATTTCGTGGATACGTGACGTAGCCGTCGCTGACGCCACCCGACTTGCCGGTCCATTCACGACGCTCGCTTCGCAGCGGCTCGATCTCATCCAGCGCAGCGTTCGGTCGCGCAATGGTTGTCATCTCGCCGCGATCCGGCACGATGGCCACGAGCTCTTGCGGCTCGGTGAGCGACTCCCGCACGCATGTGCCATAAGCAAGGTCTTGGCTGAACGTGCAATTGGAAAGGTGATCCCTGCGCTTCGCCCATGCCGCGTTCGCCGGAACCTCGGGGAATAGCATCAGGCCGTTATGGTCGCGATAGAACACGCCGAGCACGGCACGATTGCCCTTGGCACTCCAGGAGGAGCCGAAACTGCCGCCCAGCCGCAAGTATTCGACGGTCCCGTGATCTTTCAGCACCTTGCCCGCCAGATCCAACTGCACCAACCGTCGGCCCTTGCCCTCGTCGCGCACGGTAAGAAAGCTATTGCCGTCCGGAAGCGCTGAGGCATACATCGCTTCCAGCGCTCCGGCATTGGCAGCTCGCTGCGACTTGCCACTCGCGATGTCGACGCTCATACGCAGGAACTCGCGTCGGCCGTCTTTAGTGCTGTCCGAGTCGGAATATTGCAATCGTTTGCCGTCGCCGGACCACGAGACTGAATCGCGAGAGAAGCGTAGGAAGTCGTCCATCGCGCCCGCAGGCACATGAGTCAACAATCGGTCCTGATTCGGCTGCCACAAGCGCAGCTCGGTGCCGGCCATCGCAGGCAGGTCCTTGTGGAATTGCAAACTGCTCATGGTTGCCGAGTTGTAGACCACACCCGCATTGGCCACCGCATGCTTCTCGGCAGGCGATCGAAGGCGCAACCGCGAGTACCACAACGCCGAGCCATCGGGTGACCAGCCGTAAGAAACAACGCCGGTCTGACGCGTTTCGTCGTGGGATGTTTGTAACAGGCCGCCGAAACCACCGACCGCGCCGGTCTGCTCGGTCACCACCACCGGACGCACACCGCCCTGCTCGTCCAACTCGTACAGCTGGACGCCTTGACCCAGATCGGCACGCACGGTCCACCGGTCACTGTTGGGCCGTGCGGCGACGTCATCCAGATAGTCCGCTTCGAACATTTTTCGCGGAGCGGCGCTGCCATCCGCTGCGACCACGTACAAGCTGAAACGAACTTTGCCTTGGTCCACCGAGCCGCGTTTGAAAACAAACGCGACTCGCCGGCGCTGCTCATCGAGTGCGGTGCTGGTGATGTGCCCAGTCTCGACGATGTCGCGCACTGTCCAGCCCCGCTGGTCGGCGGCACTGCTGGAATCGACGGTCGCTAGCGCCCCGCAAGACAAAATCAGGGCGCAGCGAACCAACGCAGCCAGAGTCTGCATGGATAGTCCTCCTAAGAAAGCGGCGGGTTAGAGCTTCAGCCCGGCCTGCAAATAGATGAATCGGCCGCGAATGTCGTATTGGGTCGGGTCGTAACCCACCGTGCCGCGGTTATAGGAATAGTCGGGCAGCCGATTGAACAGGTTCACCGCGCCCAACGTCACATAGGACTGTTCCAGCACCGAGCCGGTCCAACCCAGCGCCTTGCCCAACTGCAACTTGGCGTTGAAGTCGAACACCGTGAAGTCGCCGAGTTTGCGCTTCGACGGTGCGTAGTCCTCATACTCACCGACATAGCGCGCTGCCAGCGTCGTCTGCAGTGCCGAGGTATTCCAGCCGAGCGACGCCGTCGCCTTCCAGTTGGGAGCGAAGAAGCTGGCGGTAGCCTTGCCAGCGCGATCTGCGACCGGCACACCAGGGATCAGCGCCGTGTCGTACTTATAGGTATAGGAACCGGACACAGCGGGCACAAACTCACCGAACCGTGTGCGCAGACGCCAGCTCGCACCGGTGTCCACACCCGCCAGATCGAATGTTCCGAAGTTCAAATAGATGTTACGGAACTCCTGGATGCGACCCGGATAGCCGTTGGCGATGTCCTGCGCCGTCGGCTGCGCGCGAATCACATAGCCAGGAAACAATTCTTCGTTGGCGATGACGACATTGGTGCTCAACAAGGTCGAGTAGTTTTCGATCTTGGTGGTCCAATGAGTTGCCAGGAACTGGAAGCCCGGCACCGAGGCCGGCGTGAACACGAAACCGGCGCTGGTCGAATAGCCGGTCATCGCATCCAGGTCGGGATTGCCGCCGGTGAGATAGGTGGCGGCATAGGCCTCGTTGCCGCGACGGCTATCCGTCAGCGTCGATTGGGTCGAGACCGCCGGCGAGAACAACTGATACAACCGTGGCGGTTTGTACGCTTCGCTGTACGCCGCGCGCAGCAGCCACGACTCATGCGGCCGCACTTCGATACCGAACTGCGTCGAGAACTCGCTACCGAAGTCGCTGTAATCGTCGAAGCGAACCGCGCCGGTCAGGGCCACTCTGGCATCGTTGCCACCTTCTCCCGGGCCGATCAGCGGCACACGCACTTCGCTGAAGAGCGCGTAGTTGTCACGGTCACCACTGAACGTGGTGATGTAGTAGTTGTAATAAAGGTCGCTACGCTCAGCCTCGACACCGAAGGAAGCTTCCACCGCACCGGCGCCGAAGTCGAACAGCGGGCCACTGATGAACCCGGTCACCGACGACAGCTCCGACGTGAGCTCATTGACCAGTGTCATCAAGCCATAAGGTTCCAGCTCTGCCAACGTCCAGAAGCGATCCGAGAACACGTTGAGCGCGGTGGCTGGATCGGAAGAGGCCAGCGCGGTCGTGATTCTGGCATCCGCGTTGGGGTCGAAGACCGGCCCTTCGTTGGTCGTATCCTTACCGCGCGTGTAAGTCCCGGCCACTTCCCAACGCCAGGCGCCTACGTTGCCGCGTGCGCCGAGTGCAGCTCGCGAGTACTCCTGCTTCAGGCAGTAACAGAAGCGCTCCTTGGTGCGAAACACGTGGTCGACACCCAAATCCACGCCGAACGGATTGAACGCATTTGAAGCCGGCACTCGATACGCTTGATGGATGAAGATCGGATAGTCCATCTCCTCCGACTGATAGCGTGAGTACAGCGCTTCGCCGAACAGCTCGATATTGGGCGTGAGATCGAACGTGCCGTACAACAGCCCGCTGGCGGTCTCGCTGGCAGGAATCACCGAGGAATAGCGATAGAAGCCGGTGTCCCGCTGCAACGTTCCGGCGGTGGCTGCGAAGTCTGCGACCGTCAAACCGATGCCGTCGGTGCCCACTGGAATCGCCGCGTAGCGCGAGTTCAAGCCTGGCAGATTGGAACCGTCGCGCGTAAACACATTACCCGGCATGCCATACGTCACCGAGTACACGTGACCGCCGTAGCGCGAGTAGTCGGTGTTCGCGGTGATCGCTCGATCCGAACCCCACAACACGGAGTTGGTGACGTACGAGCCCATGAACGAGAACGAGCCTCGCGAGAACGACTTGCCGATAGTGAAGCTGGTTTGTTTTTCGTCGTAGCTGTCGGCGCTGCCGTAGCGCGCGTTGACTTCGGCGCCGTCGAAATCCTTCTTGAGAATGATGTTGACCACGCCAGCGAGCGCATCGCCGCCGTAGATGGCCGACGATCCGGACGGCAACAACTCGATGCGCTCCACGGCAGAAAGCGGCAACACGTTCAGATTGGTGATACCGCTGCTCGCTTGAAACGGCGTGCCTGCCAGACGCCGACCGTTGAGCAACACCAGCGCTGTACCCGATGGCAAACCTCGCAGTTGCACGGTTGAGCTGGCGCGGCTCGCTTGAAACGGCGCGGTGGTCGACTGCACCGACACTTCCGGCATTTGATTCAGCGCCTGCGCCACACTGGTCGCGCCACTGCTGTCGATTTCTGCTCTAGACAGAATCTTCACCGGCACCGGCTGCTGGCGCGGAGTCGCGAGACGCGAGCCAGTGACCACCAGCTCTTCCACTTCGCTGTAACGCGCCTCGCCCGCGTCGCTCTTGGCGCTGCTGGCGTTCTGTTTGGCAGTGGCAGAGAACTCCGCCTGCGCCAGACGCAGGCGCTGCCACACTGTCGTGGGCTGAACAGCAGGCTGATCGTCACCCACGCTCAGCGGCATCACTGACATCTGCTCGGGCAACATGCCGGTGCTCGGCAACTGAATGCGTTCCGCGGCCGGCACGATGGTGATGGTCTTGTCATCGACCTTGCGATGAGTCAGTCCCGTCCCTTGTAACAGCTGCGTCAGCGCCTCTTCAGGCGTGAGTTCGCCGCTGATGCCCGTGGTGCTCAAGCCCCGCACGAACTCGGGACGATAAACGATTTGAAAATCCCGATCCTTGGCCAACGTCTGCAACGCCGGCCCCAAGCCCTGCGCCGGAATGTGAGTCGACTTACGAATTGCTGCTTGCACATCGGAGGCCAACGACAGCCCCACCGAAGAAACCACCATCGCCGCGACAATAGCTGCACGCATGAACACTACTCCCCTGCCTCTGCCGAGGCTTGTTGTGATTGCCATCGCAGTCGATGGCAGATTCATAGCGCCCATAGAACGGACGCCGGGGAAAAGTGGATACCGGAATTTTTCAGCGCACTCATTCACGGCGCGAAATGCGGATCTCCGTATCCGTTTCCTGCACTAGGAAATCCGCCTGTTGTTGCAGAAAGTTCAGCAACGAGGCCGGCTCCGTGGAAGAAAACACACCGCTGATCAGGAATCCCTCCAACTCAGCGTCGCGGATCACCAGCTGCCGCAAGTTATATCGATTGAATTCGTGCGCTACCTCGGCGAGCGTGGCGGAATCGAATACCAGTTGTCGCTGCGTCCACGCGGTGGCGGCGGCAACGTTAGCGGCGGCGGGATGATTGATGCGATCCGCCACCACGATGACTTGCTGGCCCGCGCCGAGCGCGCTGACCGAATCGTTACTGCGCTCGACCGCGCCGGCCGCGCCTGTCTGCACTTCAACTTTACCTTCGAGCACGGTGACCACCGTGCCGCTGGGTCTGCGATATACATCGAACTGAGTGCCGACAGCCCGCACGCGCGTGTGATCGCTACTCACGATGAAGGGTCGCTGCGGATTCTTGGCCACTTGGAACATGCCCTGGCCTTCGAGCAGTTCGACCAGGCGTTCGCGCTCGGAGAAACGGATGCGAATCCGCGAGCGTGCATTGAGCTCCACGCGTGAGCCATCGCTCAAGGTCAGCAGCCTTTGTTCGCCGATGCCGGTGGTGTACGTCAGCGCGCTATTACTCTGCCACCAGGTGATGGCAGTCGCGACGCAGACGATGGCCACGCACGCAGCGATTCGTTGAGGCCAGCCAAAACTTCGGGCCTTGCGCGAATTGACTGTCGCTTCGGCAGTGGGCTCAGCAGCGCCCCGGCCCTCCAACGTCACGACATTGCTGTCTTGCTCGGCGGTAGCGAGCAACGCTGCGACATCGAGTCTGCGCTGTGAGTCCACCGACGCAGCATCGGTCCAAACGGTGGAGAGTTCGAGATAAGCGCGCACATGCTCAGGCGACTTCGAAATCCACGCCGCGAACTCCGAACGCTCCGCCGCGTCACCGCCACCATCGCGCAGGGTCACGAGCCACTCGGCCGCCTCCTCCAGGATTTTTGGATCGCTCATGAGTCCCCTAACCCTTGCGCTCTCGTTCCAAGCGGCGCTGACAATGCACCAGCGCGCGAGCGAGGTATTTTTTTGCCATGGCGCGAGACACGCCCAGCTGCTCGCCGATTTCGTCCAACGTGTAACCGTCCCGTCGATGCAGCAGCAAAGCCGCCTGCGCTTTGGCCGGCAGCTTTTCCATCGCTTGCTCCAGATCCTGCACGCGCTGCTGACGCTCGACCTGCTCGGCCGGATCGTGCTCGGCCACTGTGTGCAGCTCGGTGAAAATCTCGCCGAGATCGACCACCACCGGCGCGGCACTTTGCCGCAGTGTGTGCTCGTTCAGCAGATGGCTCGCGACGGTGAACAGATAGGCTTCGGGATTTCGGATCAGCTCGTGCTTATCGAGCCGCAGCAGGCGCAGGTACACCTCCTGCGCCAGATCCGGCGCATCACCGGCGTTACGCAACCGAGCCGCAAGAAAACGCTGCAGCCGTCGGCCGTATTGAACGGCAACGTCAGCCACGAACGATTTTCTACGGTCGTTATTCTGCAAACCCCACCCGCCCCGACCGCGCCCTCGGCGGTCCGGGAACAGTAGAGCAGTCCACTTCGAAAAGTGGCTACCTTTATTTTTGAGGGTGCCGGCTTGCCGGCTGTTTGCCAACCGATTCAGTCACTTGGCCACGGCGGGGACTGGGCATGATTTGCAGTATTACAACATTTGCAATATTGTTGGGGCATGACCCATGATCGGCTCAAGGCGGGGCGACTCAAAGCCGGGCTGACACAACAGCAGGCCGCGGCGGCTTTGGGTGTGTCGCAGTCCTATTTGTCCCAGCTGGAAATGGGCCAACGGCCCGTGACGGCCGAACTGGCGCGCGCCGCCACTGCGCTCTACCGCCTTCCTGCCACAGCTTTGCCCATGCCAGAGCCGCCGACCGAAGGGCACGTCGCAGACGCCGGGCAACTTGCCCGCCAACTCTCGGGGCTGGGCTATCCCGCGTTTTCACATCTGCGTCCTCGCAAGGCGAATCCGGCGGCCGTGGTTTTGGAAGCGCTGCTTCAGAACGATCTTGAAACGCGACTCGCGGAAGCTCTGCCTTGGGTACTGTTGACGTATTCCGACTTGGACTGGGCGTGGCTGGTTCGCCATGGGAAATTGCACGATGTGCAGAATCGCCTGGGCTTTCTAGTGGCGATAGCGAAGGGGCTGGCCGCTGACAGACCAGAGTTCGCAGCTGCGTTCAATCAACTCTCCACCATCGAGCAACGGCTCGAGCATGCACGCCTGGCCCGCGAGGACACGCTTTGTCGTGAATCCATGCCAGCTGCTGAACGCTGCTGGCTCAAGACGCATCGCTCAGCGCTTGCACGACACTGGAACCTGCTCACTGGCTTGACTGCCGATCAGTTGTCCTATGCCCGCGGATGACGTCGAAAGCCTGGCAGGGCTGGGCTCGCCACTGCATCGCAAGTACCGTCTGTATATGCAGCACGTCACGATTGCGACACCGCCAGCCGAATACGCAAGTCGGCTGGTTCGAATGTTCCCGTCGGCACCTTGGCAGCGACTGAGCCTCTTCGGTCTGAATGCCACCGACATTGCATTGTCGAAACTGGAGCGCAACTCTGAGCGGGATCGAGAAGACTTCCTGCGTCTCGCCCGAGCCGGCCATATCGATCGTCAGGTTCTGAAAGACAGATACTTCGAAGAACTCCAGCCCTACTTGCTCAGTAGAGTCCCGTGGCACGACAAAACATTGGAGTTGTGGCTTGAAATGGCTTGGCCTAGCGCCTAGGCCCACGCTCACTGCGGACTCATGCCTAAGGAAAGCCCCTAAGCGAAGCGCTGTAACAGTCCGGTAATTGCTGCTCGCAAGGAATCAATCAAATGCGCCCTGCCGGATTTTTCGGCGAGGAACGGCCCACTACAGTGGCAGCCTGAAATCACCCTTGCAGAGCTGTCATGAACTCACGTTTGTTTCTGTTTTCCGCCATTGTTGCTGTCACGTCGGGCTTGAGCGTCTCGAGCGCAGCCCAGTCGAGTGAAACTGCGCCTGAAGTTAAGTTGGGCGATCACCCGGCAGTGGTCGTGGCCAGAACTGCGCGCCGCATTGATCCGAACACCTTCATCGTTGCGCATCCGGCGCGTTTGCAGTTGCTCTCGGCGTCGCCGAGTGAGAAGCAGGCAACGGCAGCGGTAGCGCCAACCAGCGCCGTCGGTCAGTAAGACGCGCTAGTGAGAGCGTGCGCGGGAGTCGTATCAATCCTGCGCACCTCAACCCAATGAGCGAGGGCTGCCGGTCCGCGGCGGCCTTCGACGTGGATGGCGGTCGCCGTGCCATTCAACGCAGCACCACGAAGGTGCAACGACACAGAGATGCGGTAGCGATAGCGATCCGTGTCGGCGGTGCCGATGCGTCCCAGGAACTCACCGCTGAATGAGTTGCCGTCGCAATTGGGACGATTGAGCAGGGTCGGCAGTTGATCGCCGAGCCGGACCTGGACCTCATCCGCCGATACGAAGCGCAATTCCAGGGATCGATCGCCCTCGTAAGTCGCAAGCGTGCCCTGCCAGACACCGCTCAGCGTCGAGGCCATCGAGCAAACACTCTCCGCCTTCGCAACGACTGGCTTCTTTGCAGGCGGATTCGAGTGCAACAGCGTGGACAGAATCATTTCAGGAATGTCGCCGCGCATGCCTCGTTTGTTCGCCAACACCACCACGGCGATGTTCTGATCCGGCAGCAACACCATAATGGTCGACGCGCCGTCCATGCCGCCGGAGTGATGAACCCAGCGGCGACCGGCGACTGTCGAGACTTCGAAGCCCACGCCGTAGCCAAAGTCAGCGCCGCGCTCGGCAGTTCGCCGATGCATCTCATCGAGCGATGCATCGCTCAGGATCGCTTTCTGGTCCGACCGATGGGTCTTCAGATGAAACAACCCGAAGCGCAGCACGTCGTGAACGCTGGAATAGATTCCGGAAGCACCAGCATGATTGGCGCTGAAGAACGGCAGCGGCAGATCGTCGCTGCCGTAGCGAGCGGCGACGAATTCTTGCAGCGACGGCGCGATGTCCACTGAGCTGCGTGTCATGCCCAACGGCAAGAACACTTCCTGCCGCATGTAGTCGGCGAAGCTCATCCCGGACGTACGCTCGATGATGCCGTTGAGCAGGCCGGTGCCGAGATTGGTGTAGGTAAACCGTTCCGCCGGCGGCGTGACGATGTTGCCGTAGTGAAGAATCGTCTCATCGAGCGACGGCTGCTGGTAAGGCTCGTCCGCGTAGAAGAACTGCCAATGCATGGGCAAGCCGGCGGTGTGATTCGCCACACGACGCACCGTCGCCTGATTCACATCACCAACGCGAGCACGCAGCTTGGCGGCGCCAAGATAATCGTTGATGGGCCGATCCAGATCGATCTTGCCCGCTTGCACCAATGTCATCAGTGCCGTGCCCGTCATGGGCTTGGATACTGAGGCCAACGAGTAGATCGTGTTCACGGTGGCAGGAATGCGCCGCTCACGATCCGCCCAGCCGAACGCTTCTTCCCAAACGATCTTGCCGTCCTGCGCGACCGCCACCGCGTACGATGGAATGTTTTGTTCCTGCATGCCGTCGCGAATCGCCTGGCGAATCGATTCAAAGCGATCGCCGGCAGACGCGCCGGCGATCGCACTCCAAAGCAGCGAGCAAGCGCTCACCGCCGCCAGTACGTGGCGGCGTCCCAATACAATGCTCATGAACAGTGCCTCAGAACTTTGCCCGCATGGTCACAGTGAGATTGCGGGGTTCGCCGTACCAGTTGCCGTAGCCGCTGACACCGACGGTGGAGTAGTAAGTCTTGTCGAACAAGTTACTGGCGTTGAGCGCCAGCGACAGCTGCTCATTGATCTTGTAATCGGCGAACAAGCTCCACAGCGAATAGCCGCCCTGCCGGAACTCATAAGGCACGAACACCCCGAGCGGATTGCCGTTCTGATCGAAGGCTGCAACCGAGCCGCTGGCGTAGTTGTCGCTCTGTAACGTGACGCCACCGCCGACCCGAAGCTTGTTCTGAGTATGCGGCACCAAGTAAGTGCCGAATGACTTGAACAGGTGACGTGGTGTGCGCGAGTGCGCGCGGCCGGTTCCTTCCAACTTATCCTGGTTGTCGTTATAGGTGTAGCCGGCCGTGAGCGTCAGGCCGTGAAACAACTCGCTGGTGATTTCAGCATCGATACCTTGGCTGACCACTTCGCCGTCGTCGAGATAACAACAACTGGCACCGAGCTGCCCGACCGCGCTGGGCGGATACGTCAGATCCTGAACAGCTTCGCCTTTGCGCTCGATGCGATACAAGGCTGCGTTGAACGTCACAGCTCCACCAGCCGCATCACCTTTGATGCCGACTTCATAGTTTCGGCCGGCAATCGGATCCAGCGGCGAGCCTGGCAGCGGGCCTTTCAAGCTGCTGGACTGCGAGCTGTAGGTTTCACCGAGGCTGGTGTACAGCGACCAGCGGTCGTTCAAGTCGTAGACGATGCCGCCGTAGGGCGTGAACACATTGCTGTCTTCGTAGCGATTGACGCTGGCGGTATTGAAAACCAGATTGGTGAACACCGATTCGAATTTATACTTGCTGACCCGCCCGCCGATCATCACACGCAACGGATCGAGCACCTGAAAGCGCACCATGCCGTAGATGCCGGACTGAGTGATCTCGGGTACGTACGACGAGCTAGGCGGCGGAAAACTGCCGGGCCGCGCGTAAGAACGCGGGTCATATGTGTACACGTTTCCCATCGCATACGTCGCGCCGGTCGCGGACTGATTCAACGATTCGATGCCGGCCTGCTGCCAGTTCGCACCGATCACGATGGTGTGCTCACGGCCGAACAATTCCACTGGGCCATTGATGGCCAGATCCACCGACTTCTGCTCGACTTCACCCAGCTGTCGGCTCGGCAGCGCCGAACCACCGGCATTGGTCGCCGGGTCGATGGCGAAAAAATAGTTCACACCCGAGCGATCTTCGTCCTGAGTCAAATAATGCAAATCCAACTTCAGCGACCAAGTGCCCAGGCCCTGCTCGAGGCCGGCGAAACCGGTCTTCACGGTCGAGTCGTAGTAACTCCATGCCGGCGACAGATAGGTATCGCGCGGCAAATGCAAATCGGCGCCTGATGAATAACGCGGCAGACCGTAAGCGAAGTACGGCAGATCTTGATCTTCGTAGCTACCGCCGAGCGTCAACAGCGTGCTCGGCGTCAACTGCGCGTCGACGATAGCATAGACCAGAGCCTTGCTACCATCACGCGCGCCGTCGAAGAAATAACCTTGCTCAGTGAACGAAGTCACCATGCGGCCACGCAGCTTGCCGTCGAAAGCCAGTGGGCTGGAGAGATCTAGCTGACCTTGATAGGTGTCCCAACGCCCCGCCGACAGGCTCGCCTGCGCTTGCGGCTGCGAGGTCGGGCGCTTACGAACCATGTTGACTCGACCGCCAGGTTCACCGGCGCCGGAGAACAAACCATCCGCACCACGCAACACTTCGACGCGCTCGAACTGCGCCATGTCCGGCAACACGTTGCCGTAACCGAGGCTGCGATCCAGCGATGCGCCGCCGTCGAGCTGCAGATTGGTGATATTGAAACCGCGCGAGTAGAAGTTTGCGAACAGCGAGCTCGAGCGCTGGGTCGTAATGCCGGTGGTTGCTTCCAACGCGTCGGCCAGCGACTCCAGATTCTGATCTTCGATGCGCTTGCGACTCAGCACCGACACCGACTGCGGCACTTCACGCGGCGACTCGCCCGCCTTTCCCATCCACAGCGCCGAGCCAGTCACGACGATCTGTTCCCACGACTCCACATCAGCCGCATCGCTGCCGACTGATTGAGACGTGCGGTTCAGTGCGGGCGCAATCACCATCGCACCGCTGGGCGAGGTCTGCACTTGCAGATCCGTGCCCTTCAACAAAATCCCAATGGCTTCCTGCGGCGAGAGCGTGCCTTTGACA
>NZ_JAEUPY010000849.1 GCF_016790065.1 Steroidobacter sp. | reverse complement strand
CTTTCCGCTGCTGTGGATGTTGTCCGTGTCGTTCATGCCGACCGGCGCGGCCAGCACCTATCCGCCGCCGTTACTGCCGGCGAATCCGACGCTCGACAACTACCGTCAACTGTTCGCCAATCACAATGCCGGGCGCTACATGCTGAACAGCGCCATCGTCGCAACCTTGGGAACGTTGATCGCACTGGTGCTCAACACCATGGCCGGTTATGCGTTCGCCAAGCTTCGCTTCAAAGGCCGCGATCGGATCTTCCAAATCCTGCTGGGTGCGTTGGTGATTCCCGCGCAGGTCACCATGATCCCGCTGTTTGCTTTGGTGAAGGAGATGGGACTCATCAGCACCTACGGCGGTGTGATCGTGCCGGTGATGGCCAGCGTGTTCGGCATTTTCTTGATTCGGCAGTACGCATTGTCTCTGCCCGACGAGTTGCTCGAAGCGGCGCGAATCGATGGTGCGAGCGAAGCAAGGATCTTCTGGTCGCTGGTGGTGCCGCTGCTGCAACCCATTTTGGTGACATTGGCCATTCTGACCTTCTTGGCCACCTGGAACGATTTCATGTGGCCGTTGATCGTGCTGACCGATCAAGAGCTACACACGCTACCAGTGGCGCTCGCCGGCCTGTCTCGTGAGCACGTACAAGACAATGAGTTGATGATGGCCGGGGCCGTCATTACGGTGCTGCCAGTGCTGGCATTGTTCTTAGCGCTGCAGCGTTACTACATCGCGGGCATTCTGGCCGGGAGTGTGAAGGGATGAGGGCGCTGGCTTGGATGCTCCTGATGGTGCCGCTGCTGGTGACCGCCGCCGAGCAAGCCCCGCAGCTCGACCTCCGCTCTCTGGACGAGATGGAGAACGCCGCCGATTGGAAGTCCCTGGCTTCTGACGGCGTGAGCGCATCGGTGCATACCGCGAAAGGCGTGCAAGGCAATGCGCTGGTGTTGGAGTACAACCTCAACAACACCGCGGGTTATGCAGCGGCCACTCGCAAACTGCCAGTCACTCTACCGGACGACTACGAGATCTCGTTCTGGATGCGAGGCGAAGCAGGGCGCAACCATTTCGAAATGAAGTTCGTGGATGCCTCCGGCGACAACGTGTGGTGGTTTCGGCGAGCCAATTTCCAAGTCACTGGCGACTGGCAACAGATCCGCATCAAACGCCGACAGATCGATTTCGCCTGGGGGCCTACCAACGACAAAACCTTCAAGCAATTCGCCGGTGTCGAGTTCGTCGTGGCGGCAGGTCAGGATGGTGGTGCCGGTAGCCTGTGGTTCGACAAGTTATCCATCAAACCCATCCAGCGTCCATCGCAAGTCGCGAAGCCGACGGTGACGGCGTCTTCCCAGGACGGCAGTAACGTAGCTGCGCTCGCCTTTGACGGCAAACCCAAAACCAAGTGGCAGAGCGACGCCAGCGGCAACGATCAAACCCTGCAACTCGATCTACAAGCCGTGCAGGAATTCGGTGGCCTGGAAATCGATTGGGCGCCTGAGCTCTACGCACAGCGCTACACCATCGAGCTGTCCAGCGACGGCAAAGCTTGGAACAAGGTGCGCACCGTCGAAGGCGGCAATGGCGGGCGTGACTCGCACTTGATGCCGGAATCGGAAGCGCGATACATCCGACTCACCATGCCGAGCGCCGGTCACGCTGTGGGCATCGGCGAGATCTACGTACGTGACCTGCAGTTCGGCGCGTCGCCGAACGCATTCATCGAATCGCTCGCAAAGAACGCGCGCCGCGGTTGTTATCCGCGCGCGTATTCGAACGAACAAACGTACTGGACCATCATCGGCGTCGATGGTGACAGCGAAGAGAGCATGCTCTCCGAGGATGGCGCGCTCGAAGTTCGCAAGGGCAGCTTTTCCATCGAGCCGTTTGTCCGAGTCAAAGACAAGTGGCTGACCTGGGCGGACATGAAGATCAGCCATTCGCTGGCCGACAACTATCTGCCGATTCCAACAGTGTCCTGGGACCACTCCGATGTGGAGCTCTCGACGACCGCCTACAGCCTCGGCACGCCGGGCAAGGCTCGCTCCGAAGCGCTCTACACCGTTCGTAATCCGACCAAGGGTCGCCGCCAGTACACGCTGGCACTGACGGTGCGGCCATTCCAGGTGAATCCGCCGGCGCAGTTTCTTAACACCGCGGGCGGTGTGAGTCCGATTCAAGACCTGGCGTTCGAGAACGGCGCGGTGCAGGTCGACAGAGTTGCAAGCGTGTTCCCGAAGACGGCGCCGCAATCATTCCGTGCGGTGACATTAGCTGCGGATACGCCGTGCGAATGGCTGGCCGCACCGAGCGGGCCGACCAAGATTACCGACGACAGTGGCTTTGCCTCCGGTGCATTGCTTTATACGCTCGATCTAGCAGCGGGCGAGAGTCGGCAGATTGTGCTGGATCTTCCGCAGCACACCGGCCGTGGCGAACCGCAACGACAGATCTCTGCGAGCACCGAGTCCACTGCAACCTTGGCGGAAGTCGAGCAGCAGTGGCGGGACAAGCTCAATCGAGTCGAGTTGGTTTTGCCCAAGGCCGATCAAGCGCTGTACGACACGCTCCGCACATCCCTTGCTCACGTGCTCATCAATCGCGATGGCCCGGCATTGCAGCCCGGATCGCGCTCTTATGAGCGTTCGTGGATTCGCGACGGTGCCATGACGTCCGAGATGCTCTTGCGAATGGGTCACGCCGATGCCGCGAAGGAGTTTCTAGCGTGGTATGCGCCGTATCAGTTCGCCAACGGAAAAGTGCCGTGCTGTGTCGACCGTCGTGGTGCCGATCCGGTGCCTGAGAACGATAGCCAAGGCGAGTTCCTGTTCCTGATCGACGAGATCTACCGCTACACCGGTGATGAGCAGCTGTTGCGCTCCATGTGGCCGGCGGTGATCAAGACAGTGGATTACATGGACAAGCTGCGCCTGTCGGAGCGCACGCCGGAGAATCAGCAGGGCGAGCGAGCGGCGTTCTTCGGCTTGATGCCGGCATCCATCAGTCACGAAGGCTACTCGGCCAAGCCCATGCATTCGTATTGGGACAACTTCTGGGCGCTGGGCGGCTACGAAGCGTCGATTCGGATCGCTCGCGCGCTCAATGAAAAGAAACAAATGTTCAAGTTCATCGAGTCGCGCGATCAGTTCCGCTCGGATCTGTACCGCTCGTTGAACATCGCGATGCGCACTCACAAGATCGACTACTTGCCGGGCGCGGCTGAGCTGGGCGACTTCGATGCCACATCGACCACCATCGCGCTCACTCCGGTGGGCGAAACGCAGATGCTGCCGCCGAATGAGTTGAACGCCACCTTCGAGCGCTACTGGAAGCATTTCGAGGAGCGTCGCACCGACACCAGTTGGGATGCGTACACGCCGTACGAGTGGCGCAATCTGGGCGCGTTCATTCGGCTGCGCTGGCGAGATCGCGGCGAGGAACTCATCAAGTTCTTCATGAACGACCGCCGGCCGGCCGAATGGAACCAATGGGGCGAGGTGGTTGGTCGTGACGTGCGCAAGAGCCGTTTCATCGGCGACATGCCGCACGGCTGGGTGGCTTCGGACTACGGTCGCTCGCTCTTGGATATGTTCGCGTTCGAGCGCCCGGCGGATGAAACTTTGGTGTTGATGGCGGGCGTGCCCGAAGCCTGGACCCAGAAGGAAGGCTTTGGCGTCCGCAACCTGCGCACGCCGTTCGGCCTGCTCAATTATTCGCTCAAGATCGAAGACGGGCAGGGCACGTTGCATGTCGAGGCCATCGACAAAATGCCGGTGGGGGGCGTCGCCATCTCCTGGCCGGGCGACGCGCCGCCCAAGAACCATTCCATTCGGCAGGGCTTCGGGCGCTGGTTAGGCACTGACCTGCGCATCAGCCAGCTGCCGTTTACTATCGTCTTTCCGCGATGAGCGAACTACTCCGCCAAGGCTGCGCCGTTACTGGCAATGACCTTGGAATAGAAATGGGCGCTGCTTTTGAGCGTGCGCTTCAGGGTTTCGTAGTTCATGTGCACCAGGCCGAAACGCTTGGAGAAGCCGAACGCCCATTCGAAGTTGTCGAACAGCGACCAGGCAAAGTAACCGCGAATGTCGGCACCGCGTTGGATAGCGTCGTGCACGGCGGTGATGTGTTTGCGCAGATAGTCGACGCGCAATGGATCTTCCAGCACCGGCCCTTCCACTTGCGGCGGGTCGAAGAAACAGGCGCCGTTCTCGGTGATGTACACCGGTGGGTTGCCGTACTTCTCCTTGACCCAAAGCAACGTGTCGGTGAGTCCTTGCGGGAACACTTCCCAGCCGGTCTCCATGTGGGTGTGGTGCTTTTGTTTGACCGTGGTGGAGCCGAGCGGCCACGCGTTCGGCTCGGCACGCACGACGGCGCGGGTGTAGTAGTTCACGCCGACGTAGTCGATGGGTTGTTTGATCAGCTTCAAATCGGCGTCGGGCCAGTGCGGCCAGGCGTCGCCAAACACCTCGAGCAACTCCTTGGGATACGAGCCGAGCAACGCCGGGTCGAGATACTGCCGGTTCATGTAGGCTTCGGCGCGTCGCGTCGCTGCCAGGTCCGCTTCGGATTGCGACGCCGGGTACTTGGGCTCGATGTTGACCACCAGCCCGATCTTGTTGCGTCCGCTGGCGCGATAAGCCTGGACCGCCGCGCCATGCGCCATCATGAGATGATGCGCGGCCCGCGGAGCTTCGAACACATTGCGATGACCCGGCGCCAAGATCCCGTGCATGTAGCCACCGTCCGCCACCACCCACGGCTCGTTCAAGGTGGTCCAGTATTGAACGCGGTCGTCGAGGCGACGGAACACGATGTCGGCGTATTCGGCGAACCAGTGCGCGATGTCACGATTCAACCAACCGCCGCGGTCGTCGAGTGCCGCCGGCAAGTCCCAATGAAACAAGGTCACCATCGGTTGAATGCCACGCGACAGCAACTTGTCCACCAGCCGCTCGTAGAAGTCGAGGCCGGCGGCGTTGACGCGACCGGTGCCTTCGGGCAGCACCCGGCCCCAGGCGATGCTGAAGCGATACGATTTCAAGCCGAGCGAACGCATCAGGTCGACGTCGCTGTCGTAGCGCCGATAATGGTCGCAAGTGATATCGGCGTTGTCGCCGTCTTGCACTCGGCCGGGGGTGTGCGAAAACCGATGCCAGGTGCTCGGGCCGGCGCCGTCGGCGAGCGGCGATCCTTCGATTTGATACGCGGACGTGGCGCAGCCCCACAGGAAGTCCTTGGGGAATTGAATGTGGGATGGGATTGGCTTGGTCATGCGCGGAGTTTAGAGGAGCTGGGGCAGGCGTGGCAGCAGTAAAACTCAAAGCCGTTCGTAAGGTTTACAGCAACGGCCATGTGGGTGTGGAGGGCGCCAGCTTCGATATCGCCGATGGCGAGCTGCTGGTGTTGGTCGGCCCTTCAGGCTGCGGCAAGAGTACGTTGCTGCGGTTGATCGCTGGGTTGGAGGAGGCGACCGCCGGCTCCATTCATATCGGCGATGTCGATGTGACGCATCTCGAACCCCGCGATCGGGATATTGCGATGGTGTTTCAGAGCTACGCTTTGTATCCGCACATGACGGTGCGAGAGAACCTTGGGTTCGGCTTGAAGCTGCGAGGGCACACTGAGGCTGAGGTCGCTTCGCGCGTTCAAGAGGCGGCGGATCGGTTGGAGCTGGGTTCGATGCTTGATCGGTTGCCCAAGCAGTTGTCCGGCGGTCAGCGGCAGCGCGTAGCGCTGGGGCGAGCGTTGGTGAGACAGCCGAAGGTGTTCTTGCTCGATGAGCCGCTGTCGAATTTGGATGCCAAGCTGCGCTCGGCCATGCGGACGGAGATTGCCCGGTTGCACCGGTCGTTGCAGACCACCATGGTGTATGTCACTCACGACCAGGTCGAGGCGATGACGCTGGGTCAGCGCATCGTGGTGTTGGATCGGGGCATCGTGCAGCAGATCGATACGCCGATGGCGATTTATGAGCGGCCGGTGAATTTGTTCGTGGCGGGTTTTTTGGGGAATCCGGCGATGAATTTCTTTCGGGGCTCATTGAGTGGCGCTGCGTCTGATCATTCCGTGCTCAGAGGCGAGGACGGCGCCGAGCTTGCCGTACCTTCCGGATTGCCGACCGGCCGGTCCTTGGTTGTCGGCATCCGGCCTGAGGACTTGCAACGTGTCGATGGCGCCAGCCCGCCGGGGAATATTCGGTTGAGTGCGCTCGTCGATCTCATTGAGACCGTTGGTAACGAGTCGTTCATTCATGCCAGCGTTGGGGCGTGGCGGATTATTGTTCGCTCTTCGCCGTATGATTTGCCGCCGCTCGGCTCGACTATCTCTTTACAAGTGTTGCCTGAGCGGCTGCATTTCTTCGATGCCGAGAGCGGGGAACGGATCGCGGCTTAGCTGCGCGCGGTGCCTACGCCGTTCCGGAGGCTCGGTGGCTTGCGGCGGCTGCCGGGGGCTTGTGTTCTTCCGGCACCGGCACGGTCGCAGCGCCATTGCGCCGCTCCGCGCACGTCCCTGATGAGCCTGTAGGAAAACACGTCCCTGTATTTCCAACTGCCGGAAGAACACAAGCCCCCGGCATCCACCGCCTCAGGTGTCGGCTGCGTTCGCAGCGACCCGGAGTCGGAGGCGGAGGCGGAGTTTGCGGTCGCAGTCACGCTTACAGCCGCAAACTCTGCTTGGTCTTCCCTGCAAAACCTTCTTATTCCGGGCCAGCGCAGCTGGCGAAGACACGCGTCCTCATTCCCGCCAGCGCCGCTAAAAATTAAACCTGCGGCTGCGTTATGGCTCGAGCCCCGGAATCGGAAACTCCTTGCAGAGCGCTCTCACCTGATCATGAATGTTTCGCAGCTTCGGTTCGTGCGTCGGGGCGCGAAGCGCCTGAACAAGCCAAGCGGCGACTTGTTTCATCTCCGGCTCTCGCATGCCTCGCGTAGTGAGCGCAGGCGTGCCCAATCGAATGCCGCTGGGCTTCACAGGAGGCCGAGGGTCGTCGGGAATCACTTGTTTATTCACAGTGAGACCAGCAAGGTCGAGCGCCGTCTCGGCGATACGGCCGTCGATGTCGAACGAGCGCACGGTATCGATCACGATCAAATGATTCTCCGTGCCTCCAGTAACCAACGTGCAGCCAAGCTGCAATAACTCATCCGCGAGCGCCCGAGCATTGCGCACCACCTGAGCAGCGTAAGTCTTAAAGGCCGGCAAAGCGGCAAGCTTCAACGTCACGGCAATGCCGGCGACAGCATTCATATGCGGCCCACCCTGCATGCCAGGAAAAACCGCCGCATCAACCTTCTGCGCCAACGACGACTTGCACAAAATCATCCCGCCGCGAGGCCCGCGAAGCGACTTATGCGTCGTCGTAGTGACGATGTCGAAGCCGAAGTCCAAAGGATTCGCCAAAGCGCCACCGGCAATGAGGCCGCCAACGTGCGACACGTCCGCCATACACAAAGCGCCAACATCATCAGCAATCGCACGAAAGCGTGAATAGTCGACTTCACGCGGATACGAAGAGTGCCCGCACAAAACAATCTTCGGCCGCACCTCGCGTGCGGTCGCCAATATCGCGTCGTAATCCAGATGGCCGTCAGGTGGCGACGTCTTGTAGCGAACGAAATTGAAGATGCGTCCCATGCAAGACACCGGCGCGCCGTGTGTGAGATGGCCGCCGTGGGAGAGATCCATAGCGAGCACGGTGTCGCCAGGCGCCAAACACGCCATGTACACGGCCTGATTCATGGGTGAGCCGCTCAGCGGCTGCACATTGGCATGTTCGGCGCGAAATAATTGTTTGGCGCGCTCTATGGCGAGCGATTCGATGCGGTCAGTGAATTGTTGGCCGCCGTAGTAGCGTCGGCCGACATAGCCTTCCGCGTACTTATTGGCGAACACCGAACCGTTGGTGGCGTAAACCTCAGGGAAGGCGAAGTTTTCGGAAGGGATGAGTTCCAGTCCCTCGCGTTGGCGGCGTTCTTCGCCAAGGACGGCGTCGAACACATCGGGATCGGAACAATGGAGTAATTCGAAAGAGATCTGCATGGCGGCGCTCCGAACAAGGTGGGACCTAAGTAAGTGCCCAGGCGAGCGGCCGCAGCAGGGAGTGACCCTGCACGCATGCTTCCCGATGGTTGTTCCATCTACGCCAGTTACATGCGCGGAGCCGATGCTACGCCAAGTTTTTCGTCTTCTGCAAGCTGGCACTCAGCATTCTGGTACCGAAGAGCCGAGGGCGAAAAGTAATGTCGACGTCGTGCGTGGTCATGGCGTCGCCGGAATGATTCGGTGACAATCCGGCGCGATCTCACGCCACTCGGGAATTCGTCATGCCCATCGACTATGCCAAGCTGAAGAGCATGCAGTTGGAGCCGGTCCGCCACACGTACACGCGGCGGGACACGATGCTGTACGCACTCGGGTTGGGGGTGGGCGCGGCCGATCCCACCGACGCGGGCGATCTCAAGTACGTTTACGAGAAGGACTTGGTCGCGTTGCCGACGCAAGTGGTGACGCTGGCTGCGGCGCCGATGTTGTTGACCCGGCCGGAGTTCGGCATCAACTACAAACTGTTATTGCATGCCGAACAGACATTGCAGATTCACAAACCGTTGCCGGTGGAAGCCACGGTGGTCGGCGAAACCAGCATCGATGAGATTTACGACAAGGGCGCGGCGAAAGGCGCCATCTTGTACATGACGCGCAAGGTATTCGATGCGGCGTCGGGCGATTTGTTGTCGACCATGGGCATCGTCTCGTTCCTGCGGGGCGATGGCGGGTTCGGTGGCAAGAGCGAAGGCGCACCCAAGCCGCGGCCGGTGCCGGTGGAGCGGGGGGCCGATCAGTCGGTCGAGCTCACCAACCGGTCCAACCAGGCGTTGATCTATCGCTTGTCCGGCGACTACAACCCCTTGCACAGCGATCCGGAGATTGCTGCCATCGCCGGGTTCAATCGGCCCATCCTGCACGGCCTGTGTCACTACGGCATGGCCGCCCGCGCTTTGATCAGAGCGCTGTGTAACGACGATCCGACGCGCTTGCTGAAGTTCGACACTCGTTTCACCAGCCCGGTGTATCCCGGCGAGCCGTTGCACGTGGAAGTCTGGAACATCGCGGCCGGTGACGCGTCATTCCGGGTGGTTGCCAGCGAACGTAACGTGGTCGTGCAGGACTTCGGTCGCTGCGAATATCGTCTGTAAAACCCGTCGAACTCTAGAGCACTCCGAGCCAACATGTTTGCAGCCTGCGGCGTCATCACCCTCACCACCGATTTCGGTCCCCAAGGGCCGTTCGTAGCGACCATGAAAGGCCGCATCCTGACGCGCTTGCCGGAAGCGCGAATCATCGACGTGACCCACGATGTCCCGGTGTATTGGCCGGCGGAGGCGGGGTTCTGGCTGGCGCGGGCTTACAGCTATTTCCCGGAAGGCTCGGTGCATGTGGCGGTGGTCGATCCGGGCGTCGGCACCAAGCGGGACATCGTGGCAGTGGTCGCTAACGGCCATGCTTTTTTGGCGCCCGACAACGGCCTGCTCGCGCCCATCGTCACCAAGGTGCCGGAGGCCAAGATCTATCGGTTCGATGCCGCCCAGGCCAGCCTCAAGTTCAAGCTGCCGCCGGCCAGTGCCACCTTCCACGGCCGGGACATTTTTGCGCCGTTGGCGGCAGAAATCGCCGGCCGCCGCGCCCAGCCGGCAGACCTCGGGCCGGTCACCCACGACATCGTGCCGTCCTGGGTGGATGAACCCAGCGTGGCCGCCGACCAGGTGGCTGGGGTGGTTATAACCACCGATCATTTCGGCAATTTAATTACCAACATCGACGCCACCCTGATCGAGTCGTTCAGCCGGCCCATGGTCAAAACCGGCGGCCACAGTTTTGCCCTCAGGCGCACCTACGGAGACGTGAGCCCGGGCGAGTTTCTGGCCCTCGTGAACTCCTTCGGCGTGGTCGAAATCGCCCGGGCGGAGCAGAGCGCGGCCGAGGCCCTGGGTTTAGGGAGGGGGGCACCGGTGGTCGTCAGTAATGCCCCGTAACTTGCCAGCACGCTTTTGTTAGCCTGATTCCAGGCCGCCACTGGTCTTAGAACTATTTGGGCGGCCTCGCCTCCAAGCCATTGAAAACCGCCGCGCATCGTATATAGTCCGCTTCGCTTCCGGCCGCGCCGGTACCCGATCTAGTTGATTTGGCTGGATTTTTCAGGAAACCGTAATGGAGAGAGACGACGATCACTTCGATCTCGATGATGACTTCGTCGCCGAAAGCGACGAGGACCAGAGTTACGAGAAGTTCATCGACGCTGGCGCCCGACGCGCCCGTCCGAGCGCCGCGGCAGCGGCCAAAAAAGGCAAAGCCGCCTGGAGCAAACTCGAGGATGTTTTAGCCGACCGGCGCCTGAAGAAAGAACTGAACGATTTCGAAGAAGAATAGTAAGGTGCCGCGCGGGCCACCTGGCACACCGCGCCCCTGCAGCTGATCCCCTCCGGTGCTGGGCATGGAGTCAGGATGGTGCGCGCTGGCCCGCGACCCGATCCTTTTTCATACACTCTAAAGAGCTCACAAATGACGATGGCTGATTCCACGCCCGCGGCGTCGCCGTGGGTGGTGCTCAAGTTCGGCGGTACCAGTGTTTCTTCAGTCGCGAACTGGAAAAACGTTGCGTCAGTAGTCCGCGATCGCTTGGCCGAAGGGCTGCGACCGGTGGTGGTGCACTCGGCGTTGTCCGGCATTACCGATCGGCTCGAGCAATTGCTCGCGGTGTCGCTCGACACTCATAACGTCGTGGGCAAAGAATCGCAGGCGGTGATGGATCAGATCGAGCAGCGCCATCGCGATCTGGCGCGCGATTTGGGTGTCACTCCCAGTCACGATCTGGAAGAACAGTTCAAACGTTTGCGACAAATTGCCGCGGGCATCGCGCTCGTCGGTGAAGTGAGCGAGCGTCTGCGTGCCCGCGTGATGGCGCAGGGCGAATTGATGGCGACTCGGCTCGGT
>NZ_JAEUPY010000847.1 GCF_016790065.1 Steroidobacter sp. | reverse complement strand
TCCGGCGAGCGGGAGATGAAGTTCACCCGTGGCAGCGGAGCGAAGGGTGCACGTACCTATCGGCTGAGCTGGACAGGCAACGACGGCACGTTCACCACGGCGCCCTCGTTGCGCCTGCCGTTGAACGAAACGAAGTCGTTGCCGGTCGGCATCCAGGTGAATTCATTCGGTCCGCACAGCGCCATCTTGAATCTGCACGACTCGCGCGATGATGCGATCGTTCATCGAGTGATGCTGACGGTGGTCGCGCCGCGCCCGATATCCGTTACGCCAGGTTCACAGCTGCGGCTCGACGGTCGGGTGCCGTTGATGCAATCCGACGATCACTACATTGCTGTCCCCGCCGGTGTGGCGGCATTGAAAGTCGAGATCGAGGTTCGTAAAGGCGTGCTCAGCGCGCGCATGCGTAGCATGGATCCATCCTCGAACACCGAAGACCTTCGGCCATTCCAGTTCGTCCAGTTGCAGCCCGGCAAGTACACGTGGCTCGTGGCAGCTCCGGTCGCGGGCACCTGGGATCTCGGTCTCGCCAACGATTCGGGTTGGCGGGAGAAGGATGTGTCCCGCGTTTCCACCGACGAGGCGCAATACTCGTTGGCGTTCACCGCGCTGACGGGCAGCATCGACGGTGTCGTCAGCGGTGGACAGGTCTCGATTCAAGCACGACGCGACGCGACTCGCATCGAATCTCCCGCGGTCGATGTTTATTCGGCCAAGCGCGATCGACACATCGGGCACCTCGCAGCGAACGGCTTGCCAACGCTGCTTACGGTTGATGTGCCGGAAGACGCCGGCGTGCTGAGACTACGTGCCACGTCCGATCCTGGCGCGAGCGAGATCGAGATGTTTCTGTACGATTGCACCACCGGCCAGTGCTTCTTGTACAGCTACGGCGGCCTTGCCCAGGCCGAGCAGATCATCACCGTGCGCAAGCCCAAGGCGGGGCAGTGGAAAGTGGCGGTGAATGCGGCCCCGATTGCCACGGGCGTCGGCGGGTTCGTGCTGGAGCAGATCGTCGGCGACAAGGCCAAACGTGCGCAGCTCTCGGGTGATGACATTGCATGGAAGGCGAATATCGCATCTCCCGCAGCGTCCGGCGACGCTGAACGCGTGCTGTACGTGGAGCTCGTCGATGTGGCGCTGGAGAACGCCGAGACACAGCGCATCCTCGCGCTCGCTTCGGCGGATGCACCTCCCGAGAAGAAGCTGCCGGCGAAGCCGGTCGCGTTGGCCACGACCGTCATTGCAGTGAGATGAGCGACCCAGCGGCTCGGCAACCATGGATGTGAGAGTGCGAGCCTTACTATCTGTCCTGTATAGGACTCGAACCTATAACCAACTGACTAAGAGTCAAATAGAACCATCAGGGGAAATCGCGAGGTTTGGCGGCGCGAATTCTACAAGTTGCCGGCGCAGGTCAGCGCGGCTCGCGCACGATCCGGTAATCATTCCCCTCGCGATTTACGCTCAGGTCGCGATCCTTTGCGAGGTAGAGCAGTAGCGATTGCGGATGGATGGCATCGAAGGTGCCTGAGAGGCGCTTGGTGTCGCCGACGGATTTGTCGACGTAGATTTGCCCGGTGTTGTAGCGGTTGAACTGGGTGACGACGTCGCTGAGCGTGGCGTCTTCGAACACCAATTGATGCATTTGCCACGCGATCGCGATTTCCGGATCGGGCAGCGTCTGTTTCTCGATGCGACCGTCGATCACCCGGGCTGCTTCGCCGGCGGCGAGCGCGACTGCGGATGTCGTGACGCTGGGCGCACTGCCCGCCGGTAGGGGCGACAGCGGTTGAGTCACTGCCGCGGTACTGAGCTTGCTGCCGAGCGTGACTTGAACGATGCCTTCGACCACGGCCACTTGGGTCTCGCCGGTGACTTCATAGACATTGAATTTGGTGCCGACGGCACGCACCGTCGCGCCCGACGTGCGTACATAGAATGGCCGGCTCGAATCGTGCGCCACCGTGAATAATCCTTCGCCTTCCAACTCGATGAGTCGACGCTCCTCTGAGAACCGGACCCGCGCGCGGCTGCGGGTGTTGAGTTTCATGGTGGAGCCATCGGGCAACTGATACGTGCTCTGCTGGCCGATGGCGGTGTGATAGCGCTCGCCGCCATAGCCTTGAAGATTCCAGGCCAGC
>NZ_JAEUPY010000814.1 GCF_016790065.1 Steroidobacter sp. | reverse complement strand
CGGATTGAGCGTCATACCCGTGACTCGTTTGCCTAGCTTCCAAGAAAAGTGCTCCACCGCTCTTTCGTAGCGAGCACGCAGTTCCGCGTCGGACTCAGCGGAGGACTGCGCGTGCGTGCATGGAGCCCAGACAGCAATGGCGGCCAGAACGGCGCCGATCAATCGTCGCATCAGTGCTTTCTCGTGTATTCGTGGCTAGGCCCACGCCCGGGCTTATCTCTATGAATACGAACGAGGCGACCATTTCCTCACACTCGAGGGTCACTGTCGATCCGCTGTGGAGCGACTCGAGCGCAGCTTGAGCTGACCATACGGCCGCTGCCCGGACAACAACGGAGTCTCGGTCACTTGCCGCAGATACTTGTCGAAGAACTCCAGCGTCGCCTGATTGACGATGTCGTGCGCCAAACGCGGATGCATGTACTTGGCAGACTCAGGTTCGAACAGCGTGCGATCGGAGAAGTGGCCATGCGTGGCCGTGAGCAAGGTCAGGTCGTACCAGTCGGCTTCCGTTCTCCGGTAGAGCTGCCATCGCAAACTATCAGCCGTCGCGGACAACTCCCGATCCGCCGCACTCGGTTCCGCGTCGCCCGGCAATCCCGAAGCATCGCCGAAGATCTGCATGATCGGCCGTCGCGTACCGGTCTGAGTCACATCGGTGTAGAGCCAGCCGTCGAGATTGACTGCCGCCTTGATGCGCGGATCGTCGCGACCTGCCTGTAGTGACAACGCGCCGCCGAGCGACCAGCCGAGCGAACCGACGCGATCCAAATCGAGACGATGATAAAAGCGCGAACGCTTGGTCTGGTTCAACGCCTGCAAACGATCCAGCACGAACCCGATATCCTTGACGTGCACCGGCATCAGCAAGGTTGAGAACCGCTCCACTTGCAACCGAAACCGCTCCACTTCGGCGAGCCCCTGCGCCTGCGCATCGTCAACGAACGGCAGGTTTTGATCCGGACGATAATTGTCGCCATTGGGAAAGCGCTCGATCCGAGTCAGACCGGTATGGCCAATGGCAACGACGATGTAGCCATGACTGGCCAGAAACTCCGTTTGGAATGTCGCGCTGAAGTGCGGGTGATAACCGCCGGGGTTGTAGATGAGGATGGGAAAACGCGCCGGCTGCTCAGCCAACGGCGCGTTCAACACCGAGGTAGTACGGACGTGCTTGGAGTCGTCCAACCATCTTGCATCCTCATCCTGTGGATATAGCTCACGATGCAAAGCATACGGCGCACGCAGCGCATCGCCTTTGACAGCCGCCGGATACCAGACCTGCACCATCAGATGACGCTTGTCCGTAGGATCGGACGTTGTCGTCTCGTCCCGCTGCTCGTCGATCCACAGCTCTTCGAATGTTCCCGTCTGCCACGGACCGCGTTGATCGCCAGCAAAAACATCGCGCGAGACGCGGAAAGGCGCGCCCGCCTCGACCTGTGAACTCCAGGCAGGCACCGCCAACAGCAGCGTCGCCGCCAGAATGAAACCACGCATGCTCAAACCCTCTACCCTGACGATCAGAACCGCGCGGTACCGCCCAACACAAAGTAACGACCTATCGAATCGTATAAAGCGCCATTGGCGCCGAGATAGGTGTAAGGGTTCTGCGGCGGCTCGACATCGAACAAGTTGTTCACCGCCAGTCTCAAGTTGTAGCCAGTGCCGATGGCATAGCCGAGCGCCAGATCGTTATAGATGCGTTCTGGAACACGCGGGCGATCGTAAGTCTCCAAGGTCGAATTCATGTCGATGCGTGCCTTACCGATCACGCGAGTGTCGAGATCGACGCTCATCCCACGATGCTGATAGCCAAGCGACAGCGTGCCGCGCCACGCCGGCGTGTTGTACTCCCCACGCCGCAACAGCAAACTCGCCGGATCGCTGCTGTCGATCAGCTCTTCCAGCGAGCGCAGATACGAGGCGTTGAGTGCCACCGTGAACCGGCCCGGAATATCGAGTCCATGGAACGCAGGATCGAACACATAAGCCACCTGCACATCCACACCATCCGTCGACAACTTGCCGACATTGATGATGCTGTAGTCGACCAGGTCGATCGTGCTATCGGCGCCGCGAGTCACGCGAGGACAAAAAACATTGTCGATGGTCGCCGAGTCGACGCACTTCTCGACGATGGCAGTAACGTCGAGCGGCTGCACGGCGTCCTCGATCTCGATGTTCCAATAATCGATGGCGATAGACAGCGCCGGCAACGCTTCGGGCGTGAACACAAAGCCCACCGTCCACGCGTCCGACGTCTCAGGATCGAGTTGTCGATTGCCACCGCCGACGGTATTGAAAATCGCCAGCTCACCGACGCCCGCCGGCCCTTCCCAGCCCACTGGCACACCGAGCGCATGACAGTTGGTTGCACGATTGGGCGCTGTATTGATCTGCGACAACTCGCACGGATCGTAAATATTGATTTGCGAAATCTGGCGCGGAGCGAACAGCTCATAAAGATTTGGCGCACGCACGCTGCGAGACGCCGTGGCACGCAGACGCAGGCTCTTCACCGGCGACCAGGAGCCGCCATACTTCCACGCGGTGGTACTGCCAATGGAATCGTAGTCGGAGACGCGTACAGCACCTTCCACGCTCAGGTCGTGAACCAAAGGTTTGTCACGTAACAGCGGTACCACCACTTCAAGAAATGCTTCGCTGACCGAATCTTCTCCCGTCAGCGACGTACCAGCGGCCTTGTCACTCAGCAACCCCAGCTCGGCCAGTGGATCGTCCTTGTAGCTGCGAGTATCCCTGCGATACTCCACACCGATAGCCGAAGCCAATGCACCCGCAGGCAAATCGAACAACTTGCCCGTGAGTTGCGCACCAGCCAGCGTCTGCGTATTGGTTACACGCAGCGTGCGATCGGTGCGGAAGTAAGCCAGCGCCGCATCGCTGGCGGCGTTCATACCAAGGATGTTTAGCGGCTGACAGCCGGCGGCTCGCGCACTCTCGCTGCGACACACCGGATTTCCGGTGAGCGGATCGCTGATCGCGTCGAGTGCCTCGAAAAAGCGACTGGTGATGCGCTGATTGGTTTCGCGGCTGGTGAGTTTGTA
>NZ_JAEUPY010000784.1 GCF_016790065.1 Steroidobacter sp. | reverse complement strand
GCCGCCGTGCACGGACAAAACATTCGGCACGTCATGCCAGCGAGACAGCGCATGTCCCAGCGGTCCGGTCGGCACCACGAAATGAGTGTTGATGACGTCGAAGTCGGTGTGGCTGAAACGCAGGCCTCGCATGAAGCCAGTAGGCAGATAGGCGGCCATCGAGGGAAAGTTCGCGACGGCTAATTCGCGGCGAAAGAACACCGGCACTCGCACGATTCGCACGCCGCCATCGCGCTCGTCGGCTCGCAAGTCTCCGGCCCGCGACGTGAGCACTGTGACTTCATGACGGCGCGCCAATTGTCGGGCCAGAGCGGCCATGACGACACCGCCGCCGCCGCCGAGCGGGGGGTATTCGTAGTTACAAAAAAGGATGCGCATCGTGCCAGAGCAGGAGCAAGTTCCATGCCGCCAGTTGTGGGTTACTAGCATGTAACTTTGCCAGCGCTCGTGGGAACATTTCGCACGTCGGGCGGCTTTAGCCGAATGACCTCGCGGGTCAGTCGTTACTGCGGATGTTGGGGAGATGTTCGATCATGAGTGCTCAGCCCATCGTTACCGAACGCGCGGCGCCGCAACGTCGAGTATTAGCGGCGCGTCTGGAGCCGTTCGATTCGTATTGGCAAGCTCCCGCCGACATCGAAGCCGGTTATCGCTCGTTCGCCGCTTACTATCGCGCCAACTATCTGGGCCATCTGCCGGAGGATAAGTCCGCGAAAATTCTGGTGGTGAGCTGCGGGCCGGGCTACTTGGTCGAGGTGCTCGCTCAGGCGGGCTATAAGAACGTCATCGGCATCGACTCGGATCTGGCCAAGGTCGAACATGCGCGCCGTCATAATCTGCCGTGCGAGGCTGCTGAAGCATTTCCGTATCTGGAGAAGTGCCGCGCCGAATTCGACGTGATCATTCCGGAGCAGGAACTGAATCACCTCACTCACGCAGAGACCATCGAATTTCTGCAGCTCTGTCACGCGGCGCTACGCCCAGGCGGCCGCACCATCGTCTATGCCATGAATGGCGCCAATCCGTTCGTCGGCGCTGAAAACCTTGCTCACAACATCGACCATTTTTACATCGTCACCGAATACAGCCTGGGCCAGCTGTTGCAGCTCGGCGGCTTTCGCGACATCAAACCGTTCGCGTTGAAGCTGTATGTGTTCTGGAAGAATCCGCTGAATTATGTCGGCCTGGCAGTCACCGGCCTGCTGGAATTCGGCATGCGCATCCTGTTCCGCATGTACGGCAAGAAAGTCAAAGTGCTGAGCAAGAAAGTGGCTGCGGTGGCGATCCGCAGCTGATCCGTGTTGTTCAGATCAATTTATTAGATCAATCGTCGTCGCGAATGATGGCTTGAGCGCGCGCGACCTTGCCCAAGCGCGCTGACTTGGGTGCGACCAACTCCACGTAGAACGTTTCATCATCTTCCTTGAGCAAGTCGTTGCGTAGAGGAACGTAGATCGCGCGTTGTGCCTGTCCGTCGGCGAACGTCACTGTGCCCGAAGCGCCGGACGCGAAATCGATGCCTGCGTCGGCGGTGCCGCTGATGGTCTTCCAACTGACGCTGACGCGGCCGGTCAACGGCTGCGAACGTTTGATCAGAAACACCGCTGCTACCGACGACTCGCTGGTGACGATGCTCGAGGACTCGAACGAGATTTCACTCATCGGTGCCGCGGGCCGTGGTTTCGCGGCAGTCACTGGCGCTTTGGTTGCTTCGGGCGTAACCGTCGCAGCCTCAGGTTCCGGTGCTGGCGTTGCTGTTACTTCTGCCGGCGCAGGTTGTGACATAACGGCAGGTGTTGGAGCCGGCGGCAATGCCGATACTGCAGGCACGATGGGCGCGGTCGGCGCCTCGCCGTCATCCGAAGCATTCTGGCGCTGGAACGCGAAATACGTGACCAGCAACGCGCAGGCGATGAATGCGAAAAATCCCCAGCTGCGCTGCTTGGGCATCAAGTCTGCAGGCAATTCGGCTGGCACAACTTCCTCGGGATCGGCGTGAACCGGTGCGGGCGCAATGGCCACCGGTCGCTCCGGACTCAAGCGAGTGAGCAGATCCTCAACACCGGTGGGACGCTGCTCTCGCTTCCATGACAGAGCTGAAAGCAAAGAGAGCCACTGCGAGGTCGAGAGGTTCCATGCTCGCGGCGGAATCTTTCCTTCGTCGCGAGCTTGCAGCGACGATTGTCTGCCGAACGGGTGTTGCCCGGTAAGGAGCTCGTACGCTACGCAAGCAAAACTAAACACGTCATCGCGCGCGTCAGGGGTTTCGCCACTGAGTACTTCGGGGCTCGCATAGGTCGGCGTGCCGGCGGGAATGCGTGACTCGTTGGTGCTCGGGCCGGCCGCGGTGCCGAAGTCGACGATGCGCACGCCTTCATCGGCAGTGATGAAAACATTGCCGGGCTTGAAGTCGCCGTGGGCCACGTTTTGGCTGTGTGCGTACTGCAAGGCTTCGGCACATTTGCTCAGGATCTTGTGAGCCAGTGCGGGCGGCACCATGGTCCAGTCGCGCAGCAGTTGAGACAGCAGCTTGCCTTGGATCAACTCCATGGTCATGAAGCTGCGGCCTTCGTCTTCGTGCAGCTCGTGCACGCGGACGATGCTCGGATGCGAGAGCAGCTTGGCGTGCTCGAACTCGTGCTTGAGTCGCTTCGCCGCGCGCTCGGGATCGCCCAGCTCGGGGCGTGGCGTCTTGATGGCGACCTGAATGTTGGGCGCCGTGCCTTTCGCGGACAGCATGTCGCGAGCACGGAACACGATGGCGGTGCCGCCGCAGCCGATGACCTGCTCGAGCAGGTAACGGTCGCAGAGCACCTTGCCGGGCGCCAAGGCAGGCGGCTGCCTCTCGACGGCTTTCGCCGGCGCGGGCGCGCTAGGGACTGTTGTCGTGGCTTTCGCGACGTCGCCACCGCCGACGTCTTCAGTCACGCTCGTCGACGAGATCTCGGGCACGCGCGGTGATGAGACCTCAGGCGCACGCGGCGCGGACGTCGTCGGCTGCGCCGACACGAACGGCTCACGGCGCCCGAACGGCAACGGCGCTCGCTCTTCGCGCGCGACCATGGGTTCGTTCACCTCAAGCGGCGGCTCCGTCGTCCTCGCGACGATGGGCTCGTTCACTTCGAGTCGAGGCTCGGTCGTCTTCGCGACGATTGGCGCTTCGGCTGCAGGCACGGGCTCAGGCGCAGCGCTAGCCAGCGCCGGAGGCGGCACGTCGGCGGGCACGATGTCGACTGTGGAAGGCGTGAGATCGGCCGTGTGCTCGTCGTGGACGTCGGCGGTCGTGTCGAGGTCCATGGACGGTCTGGGCTGTTGGTGCCAGGGCCGTCGATGGCGCGGTCGATAATGAGAGCCGTGAAAATTCGCTGACATAGTGTTCAAGCCGATTGTCTATCGGCGACCTCCGTAACTGCAGGGCGCGGCAGCAAGCCGCGCGCTCGGTACCAGCTGACGGTGTCGGCCGCGCCGGCTCGGAAATCGATCGCCGGT
>NZ_JAEUPY010000729.1 GCF_016790065.1 Steroidobacter sp. | reverse complement strand
TGTCGATCGGTCTTCTTGACGCCGTCCATCTCCTGCAACAACTGATTCACGATCTCGATGGTGAACTGATCGGCGTTGGCGCTGCCGCGCTGAGGCGCGACTGCGTCGATCTCGTCGATGAACAGGATGCACGGCGCCTTGCCGCGCGCACGTTCGAACAGCTCACGCACTTTCTGGCCGGACTGGCCAGTGAAGCCCGCCTTCAAGTCAGCGGTGGACGCAGCGATGAACGGCAGGCCGCTCTCGTTGGCCAGCGTGCGAGCAATCTGCGTCTTGCCTGTGCCCGGCGGGCCGAACAGCAACGCGCCTTTCGGGGGCGGCACGCCTTGCGCGACCAAGGTCTCGACGTGTCGCAACGATTCGCACACGCCTTTGAGTTTCGCCAATGTTTCATCGGCGAGGATCAGCGAATCCCAACGCGCCGATTCATCGACGGCTTCGCTGCCGGCCTTGACGTGACGACTCAAGACTTCACGCCACGTGGCTTCTGAGATCACGCCGCCGCTCTTGCTGGCGAGCGTGCAGACGTCGCTGGCGACGCGAGCCAGATTGCGGCCTGACAAGCCCGTGGTGGCTTGACCGAGGAACGCGGGAATATCCATGGGACGTTCCAGCTTGGCCATTTCCAGTCGCAGGATCTCGAGGCGCTCGGGCGCACCTGGCAGATCGATCTGCACGTCTGCGCCGAAGCGCGAGACGATCGCGTCATCGAGCAGATCGCGTCGATTCGTGGCACCCACGACCCACACGCGCTGATCTTCCGTGCCGACGCCATCCCACTCCGCGAGGAAGGCTTGCACGAGTTCCTCTGAAGCCGAGTCGGAGTTACTGCCGCCACGTCGCGCGAACACGCCTTCGCATTCGTCGACGAAAATTACGCAGCGACCGCGGCTGCGGGCTTGTTCCCAGATCTTGCGCACACGCTCGCCGCTCTGGCCGATGTAGCCGGCTTTGAGATCGGGACCCTTGAGCGACATGAAGAAACAGCTGGCGGAATCGGCGATGCGACGCGCGATTTCGGTCTTGCCGGTGCCCGGCGGTCCGTACAACAGCAACCCTTTGGGAGCTGCTTTGTCGGCGCGGTTGAACATGCGGATCTTGTCGAGCAGATCGTCTTTGACCTCGGGCTTGAGCACGATCTGGCTCCAGATGCGCTGCAAGTCCTGATCGGTGACTTCTTTGCCCTTGGGCAGTGCTTCTTCCAGCAGCAGCTCGCGCGTGAGGCGCACATCATCTGGAGAGCTGCTGACGCGCACGGCGCGCTGCATGGCGCGTTTCACCAGCATGGACAAGTCGCTGCCGCTCTTACGGTTGAGCCGCTTGGCGAGGAATGCAGCGATCTCTTCGACATCCAGCGCCGGATCGATCGGGCGCTCGGCGATGAAGCGCTTCAGCAATTCGCCTCGAGCCGCCTCGTCGGGCAGCGGGATTTCGAACTCGTAAGTGAAGCGCCGCAGGATGGCCGGATCGATTTGTTCCTTGTGATTGGTCGCGGCCAGCACGATCACCGGGCGATCTGCTTTGGTCGCGCCTTCCATCTGCGCCAGCATTTCGGTAACGATGTCGTTGGTGTACGAGTCGCCCGAGCCGCGCTTCACCGCTACCGCATCGATCTCATCGATGAACAGCACGCAAGGCGCGCTCGCACGGGCACGATTGAACAGCTCGCGCACCAAATGCGCGGACTGTCCCATGTACTGCGCTTTGAGATCCGCAGTCTTGGCTTCGATGAATTTCACACCACTTTCATTGGCGATGGTGCGAGCGATGTCGGTCTTGCCGGTGCCGGGCGGGCCGAACAAAAGAATGTTCGGAATATCGGCCTTGCCCTTGTAACGATCAGCCTCGCGCAGCACGCGTGCGGCGTGTTGCAACTCCTGCTTGATCTCGGGTGGCAGTACCAAACGATCCCAAGTCTTTTTCTCGTCATGGAACGACGCATCCGAACCGCGCACTGTGCGCACGGCGGCACGCCAGTGTTCATCGGTAGGCGCATCGGGCACCGAATGCACTTTGGTTTCGCGAACGATTTCGCGCAGTTCACGGATGGATGCACCGCTGGCGCCTTCCGCAACCCACTGCGGCGCCTTGCCGGGCAACTGATTCTCGAGGCAAGCCGTGTGCAGAACCAACTGGCGTCCGGCTGTATCGGGCGCGGCGATCTCGATCCTGGAGCTGCCAAGTTGAGCGAGGATGCGCGGGTGCAGGTTCTGTTCGCTCTGTGCGCTCAGCACGACCCAGACGTTGGTGAGTGCGGCTTCATGTTTGCTCCATTGTTCCAGCCACGCTGCTACCGCCTCCTTGGTGCCGGCGCTGTCGTGTTCCGATCCTGGGCGAGCGAAGACGTGATCCGCATGATCGATGAACAACACCGTCGGGCCGCGTCCACCGTGCGCGCTCCAGAGATCCTTGATCTCCTTGGCGGAGGCCAGCTGTTCGGCACTGGGTTTGACGAATTGGCCGAACACCGAGTCGGCGATCTTGCGGCCGAGGAATTCCTTGCCGTTGCCCGGATAGCCATGCAACAGCAGGCCCGGCGGCGTCGCTTTGTCGCGCAGATTGAACAAATCGATACGACGAATGAGGAATTCGAACACTTTCTCGGCCACATACACCGGCCGCCAGATCTGTTCGAGTCGCTGTACCTTGGCGAGCAGGTTTTCCAGCCGCGGAATCTCCTGCCGCTGGCTTTGTTCGGTCCATTTGAGCTGGCCGTACTGCGTGAAGTGTTGGAGCAGTGGCGAGATCTCGCCGGCATGGCGCGTCAACGCTTCGGTCCAGACCGCACCATAGGTGCGCATCAGATCGTTGCCTTGCTTGGAATCGACCAGCGCGAGCGTGCCGCTGGTGTTCAACCGATAGGTGGCGATGTCGCCGAATGCCAGGAAGAAGCCGCCCGGCGGTGCGTTGGAGTCGTTCGCGAGCTGCACGCAAGGAGCGTCTTCGAGCACCGGCCGATCCGGCGCGCTGTTCACGCGAAGCGATTGATAGGTGCCTTGAGCTCCCGCAGCCTGATCCGGATAACAATAAGTCAGCATCGGATGTTTCAGCGTGGCGGCGCTCTTCTGCAAGGCCGAGACCGGCGCCTTGATCTGCGCGCGCCGTTCGAAGAAGAACATGATCGGCACTATGACCAGCGCGTAGATCAGGATGGGCAGCAGCATGCTGATTTGGGTGCCCATGGCGTACAGCGTGGTCGCCAGCCAGCCCAAACCGATCAGCATCAGGATTTTCATGCCGCCGCCGGCACGCCCGAAGCGACGGAAGAAGGGCGCCAGTATCAGCGCCTTGGTGACCGCCTTGGGTACGCTGGCATAACGTTCGCGCATCAACTGACTTGCGGACGCTTGAACCATCGCAGCGATGCGACGCAGATCCTGCCGGATGGCTTCGGGAATGGCCGCGCGCTCTTGTAACGCCATTTGCGTCTGAGTGAGCTGATCGGTGGCCACAGTGATCGCGGCTTGATACTTGGCGCGCTGTTGTGACAACAAACGATCTTTGACGCTGGCTCCCGAGGCGGGCAGCGTGGCCGCAGGAGCGCTCGCTGCGACGGGTTGGGCCGCAGTCACTTTCACCGCCGCGAATTCAGGCAGCGCCGAGAAACCGGCCTCTTCCGAGAACGCCGACAATTCCGCGTGCCGCGGCGTGCGTTTCCTGGCGAACACGAAATAGGCGCCACCAGCGATAGGAATCAACAGCAAGCCCAGATAAGCGAAGTTGAAGCCGGAAGATTGCTCCTGTTGAGGCACGATCATTGGCGGAGCCAGCGCGCCCTGTTTTTGCTTCGAGCTGCTTGCTTGCGACGACTGCGTGTTGGCGCGCGGCTGCTGGACCGGAGGCGCAGCTGCTTGTTGTTGCTGCTGTTGTTGTTCGCGCTGAGCCGCGAGCTGGGCTTCTTTTTGCGCCTGACGCTCGGCCGCTTGCTGCTGCTGTGCCTGCTGTTGCTGGCGTCGTTGCTCGGCGGCTGCGGCCTGGCGTGCTTCTTCCTGTGCACGTTGCGCAGCTAGCTGCTCTTCGCGTGCGGCCTGTTGTTGGCGCTGCTTTTCTTCCTGAGCTGCCACCTTTTCCTGGCGGCGTTGCTCGGCTTGTTGTTGCCGTTCCTCAACCTGCAGCTGGCGCTGTTGAGCCGCGTACTGCTTCTGATACTCCTTCAGTTGAGCTATGCCGTCGGCGTAGGCGGCCTTGGTCTGGGCGCGGACGTCCGCCTGCTGCTGCTTGGACATGCGCGCGACCACCTTTTGTAACAAGGCGATCTCGGCCTGATTCTGTTGCAGCCGTGCCTGGTACTCCTGCGCGCTGATCTGCTTGGTCTGTTGCAGGAAGCGCAGCTCCTGGGCCTCGACTTGTTTTTTGGCGATCTGGGTCGCCACCGGGTTGGTGAACAACGACTGCGCGTGCGCGGACTGCGCGCCAAATAGCAACGCCAGTAGCGTTGCGAACACAAGGGCGGCGGCCCGAACGGCTGCCAGATGGCGATACATGAAAGATCTCCCGCGCTTCGTCGCTTGTCGCGTCATCTAAAAAAATACAATATCGAGCGCCATCGGCACAGACCATAGCGATCTGGTGTTCGAGCGTTGTCGAATTAACTTACAAAGCAAACGTTGTATGACGAGCAGAGCACGCAATCGTGGTGGCGCGGCCTGGAGCTTGGTCAAGCTCTTGCTGCTGCTCGCGGTAGTGTCGGTGCTGTTCGGCGCCGGCGGTAGTTGTGTCAAACAAGTGCCGGAGCTGGCCGGCAAGGCGGCTGCCGAGATCGCTGGCGGCGTGGCTTCGGCGGCCGGCGATGCCGCCGGCAACGCGTGGAACCGTAACGTCGCCTGGCCGGTGAAGCGCACCTGGAATCGCTTCACCAACTGGCTGTCCGATCTGTTCAGCCTCGGCCGCGATTTCTGGGACAACTCGTCGCCCGGGGAGAAATTCAAACTGGTCTGCGAGAACGCGCCGGTGCAGGGCCTGAGCGAGATATGCAAGTACTTCGAGGCGCCGCTGAGTGCGGCCAGTGACGCGCAGACCGAGCGTATCGCTTGCTTATGGCAAGCGGCTGCTCGCAGTGGCAGCGGCGAGGCCATGCGCATCGCCAATGTGTGCGTGGTGAACAAGAACGACCCGAGCGCGCTGGAGAGCTGCCTACAGAGACAGATCGAGCCCGGCGAAGGCGCCAGCTGTCTGGCCAGCGCCCCCGGCCAGTTCTGGAAGCAAGCGGCCCAGACCTTCAAGCCGCTCGCCTGCCCGGAGGTCACGGACGGGGTGGCCATGCCGGGGACACCGAGTTCGTGCGGCTCGGCGGCCGCCACTACCACTACACCAGCAGCAGATCCCTCGACCGCGCGCATCGACCAGCCGTACGTCAATTGCTTGAGGTCGGTGTACGACCGCCAGATCGCCGGTCGCTTGCCTTCGCAACAGAGCTGCCTCGACCAGCAGCAGCCCAGCATGCAGCACTGGGTGCGTTGTCTGGAAGGCGTGTTGGTGCAACGGCTGCCCAGCTCGGGTGCCACCGCCGTTGCCCAGTGTGGCAACGTTCGTTAGCGGCTTGATCGGAACGGGGGGCGGAGGGCATGGCCCGCCACAGTGCCCTAGCCGGCGCTGAAGCGCATCCATACAAGCGGGTGGTTATCGCCAGTTAACGGCAGTTAAGATCCTGGCCCCGAGCTGTCAGCCGATCCGCCCGATATCCGCCGTGCCAAAGTTGCTTCATGACTGAACAAGATCCACGCGTACGCCGGCGTGGCATCCGGGCATCGCGTCTGAAGCTCACGCGAGCATTGACGGCGGCTGGCTTCAAGACTCAGGCAGCCCTGGCCGAGCGCATCGCCGACCTCGAAGGATTGGAGGCCGCGCCGAAGGACATCGTCAGTCGTGTGTTCCGCGAGCAGCCCGTCGACCCGACCACGCTCGAACGCATCGCGCGGGCGCTGCAGACCGAAGCCTATCTGCTCTATCTGAACGCGGACGATGAGACAGAAGCGGGCGCGGCCAAGAGTGACATCGAGGTCACCACGTCAGACGAGCTGCCTGACAGTGAGTCGCCGGCTGCGCAGACTCCACCCCTGCCGCCGGTCAATACGAGGCCGTCTGTCTCCTTAGCGGATTCGATCACGCGTGCTTGGCAAAGCAACGCCACGATGGTCATTGCGCTCGTCGCGTTGATGGCGGTCCTCGCGGTTACAGTTGGTTACATTTTCCACTCGCGTAATGTCGACGGCGAGGCTGTCGCCGACGCGAAGCCCGCGCCGCTGCAACCTCGCTTCGGCCGCTTCAAGGTCGCGATCACTCAGTTCAAGGACGATGCGGACGGCGAGTTGGCCGTTCTGGTGCATGAACGCCTGGGGCGTACGCTGGGCGTGGCCTCGGCCGCGTTGCCGGCGATCGCGGGTGGCGAGGATCGCGCCGAGCTCGCAGAACGCTTTCGGGTCGATGCATTGCTCGATGGTGAAGTCGTGCAGGTCGGCCAGCTGCTGGCGGTGCGCGTGTTCGCTTATGTTCAAGCTCGTGGCCGTCGCGAACAGATCTGGGCCGAAACGCTGCCGGTGTCCAGTCGTGGGCGCAAGTGGCCGGCCACCGCGGACAACATCACCGCTGCGGTCAATCGCTTGTTCGGTCTGCCTTCGGGCGACGTGAAGAATCCGCCGCACTTCCCACTGGCGTCCGTTCAAGACGAGTACCTGCGAGCGCGCTGGTTCATGGATCAGGCGCCGAGCGAGATCAATCTGCGTCGTGCTTCGGGCAACTTCAGCACGGCACTTCGCAACGATGCCAATTACGCCGCCGCGCATGCAGGCTTATGCGAAGTCATTCTCGATGCGGTGTGGATTGACAGTGAAGAGCGCCAACTAGCGGACGCCGAGAAGTCGTGCGTTCGAGCCGCGCAGCTCGAGCCTGAGGCGCCGGAAGTGATTCGTGCCCAGGCCGCTTTCTTGAATCGTTCCGGTCGCGCCGAAGAGGCGATGAAGTTGCTGCTCAAAGTGCGTGAGCGTGAGCCGGACGATATGGAGATCGTACTCGCGCTCGCCAACGTGCAATTCGACCTGCATCGACGCACCGGCGAGCGGCAATGGGCCGACCAGTCGCTAAAGCACGCACGCGAGGCCACGACGCTGACGCCGGATTTGTGGAAGCCCTATATGTGGCTCGGCGTTTACGAGTCGGGCGCCGGTACGCTCGACAACGCCATCGCAGCTTTGCAGTCGGCCTACAAACTCGACAGCAGTAACGAGTACGTGACCACCAATCTGGGCACGATGTATTTCTGTCGCGGCGATTTCGAAGACGCGCGCGATCTTTACATCAAGGCGCGCGAGATGGCGCCGAACTCCTACGCTGGCACGGAATTCCTGGGCCTGGTCTATTACTACTTGCGAGACTTCGTCGAGTCGGCACGCTTGCGACAGACGGCGCTGGATATGGCGCGATCCGGCGGCAATGCAGAGATTCACCAGATCTGGGGCGCGCTGGCTGATTCATACCGACACGCAGGTCAGCGACAGAAAGCCATCGACGCGTACGTGCAGGCTTTGGACATCGTCGAGCGCGACTTTCTGATGGGCAACGGCACCACCGGGGACAAGGGCGCACGCGCTTACTATTACTTGATGTTGTCGTCGCTCGATCCGCGGCACCCACCGAAGGCGGTGTTGGCTTCCTTGGAGCGCGATTTGGAAGAGGCTTACGAATCGAGCAGCGAGCCGACAGCGTTACTGCGCGTTACTCAGGCGTGGCTGCTGGAGAAGAACATCGATAAGGCCAAACGCGCGTTGGCGAAAGCCGTGAAGCGTTGTCCGTGTTACGGCAGCTATCCCGATGTCGACGTGCTAGCCAAGAGCTGAGCGCTGCTCATTGCTTGGGCGGCTCCAAGCCCTTGGTGTAGAGCACCTTACCTTCCGGCGTGACCAGCACGGCATCGATGTCGTCGAGTCGGTTGTAAATCTCGATGGCTTTTTCCGGCCCGAGCACGAAGGCCGTTTTAGAGAGGCCGTCGGTGCGAGTGGCCGTCGGTCCGATGATGGTGGCGCTTCTCACTTTGCTCGCTGAGTGACCGGTCTTCGGGTCGATGATGTGGTGATAGCGCACGCCGTTTTCGTCGAAATATCGTTCGTAGTCGCCCGACGTTGAGATCGCTGCATCTTCCAGCGGAATGCGAGCGATGACTTCTTCCTTGCGATCCGGATGCCGAATGCCGACGACCCACGGCTTGCCGAAACGGTCGCCGATGATGCGACTGTCGCCGCCGGCGGTAACTAGCGCGTGCTCGATGCCGCGAGCTTGAAGCACAGCGATGCCGCGATCCACGGCATGGCCTTTACCGATACCACCGAGGTCCACCCGCACGCCAGCGCGAGCGAAATGAACGGTGCTGTTTTTCTTGTCCAACTCGATGTGCCGATAATTGATTCCAGGCAGCGCCGCAGCGATTTGTTTCTCATCCGGCCGCACATGTTTCCTGAAATCGTACAGATAGCCGACGCTGGCGTAAGTGACATCGAACGCGCCATCGGTGATGCGTGAGTACTCGAGTGCCGTGCTAAGCAGATCGAACAGCTCTGCGGAAATCTTGATCGGTTCCTGCGCCGCCCGAGCATTGACGATGGACAGCTCGCTGGTCGGCTTATAAGTGCTCATGGCCTGATCGACGCGCCGCATTTCAGCGAGCACCGCGTCGATGGCGGCGTTGCCTTGGGTTTTGTCGTCGGCCCACAGCTCGACCACGATGCGCGTGCCCATGATCCCATCTTCGACACGCTCGACCCATTCGGCCCGGGCCGCATCCATCCGCGCCAGGCTGGCCAGCGCCAGCAGGCTCAACAACAGGTTTTTCATAAGGTGAGATGGTAGCGCAAAAGAAAAGGGCGGCCCGGTTGCCCGAGCCGCCCTGTCATCCTGCGACAGTCGTGGTGCTTAGAACTTGAACCGGGCCGTCACACCGTAGGTCCTCGGCGCGCCGAGGAAGCCGTTCAAGGTGCTCTGAGAAGCGCCCGGCGCGGTCGATGAACCCTGCAAGGTGGCGTCGAACAGCACCTGGTAGTAGTCCTCGTCCGTGACGTTCAGCGCCCACAGCTCGACCATCCACTTCTCGTCATCGGCACCCAGGCCGATGCGTGCGTTCACCAGTGTCATCGCGTCCTGCATCTTGCGCGGATCCAGGTTGGAGCCGGTGTTGTACTCCGACGTGTACCGAGCACCGATGTTGCCGCGGAATAGCAGGCTCGAGCCCACAGGCTGCTCGTAAGTGGCCGACAGGCTCGCCGAATATTCCGGAGCGAACGACAACGTGTCGTCCTTGCGCTCCGGTCGGAACAGACCGCCAGCCGTGCCGAAGTCTTCGATGGTGGTGTCGGCGTAGGTGATACCGCCCTGGAAGCTCAACGCTTCGAACGGCGTGAACCACACGAAGTCCAGATCGACGCCCTTCGATACCACTTGCGGCAATGAAGTGACGACGAACTGCAGACCGGTGAAGGTGTTGAGCTGGAAGTCGGTGTAGTCCTGGTAGAACACCGCACCGTTCAACAGCAGGCTGTTGTCGGCCCACTGAGTCTTCACGCCCAGCTCATACGAATCCACCGTCTCTTTATTGAAGTGGGTGTCGCGATCCACCACCGGACCGCCCGCCACGCCGGCGCTGAGCAGGAAGTTGCCGGTGCGCTCGCGATACAGGTTGAAGCCACCGCCCTTGTAGCCCTTCGCATAGGACAGATACGACATCACGTCGTCGTTGAAGCGATAGGCGAGCTTGGCGGTGCCGCTCCATTCCTCTTCATCCAGCGATTGCGAGAACGCTACGTTGTTGAAGATCGGATCGGCGTACGTAACGCTACAACCGATGCCGAAGATCGTGGCCGCGGACGGGCTGGCAACGAACTGCGGAATGGCGCGCAAGGTCGCGCAGCCCACGCCGCCGTGGCCGTTCGAATACGACGAGTCGAGATCCTTGGACTCATCTGTATAACGCAGGCCCAGGGTCAGCTCGAGCGCATCGGTGAAGCGGATGCTGTTGTTGGTGAACAGCGCCCAGTTCTTCGACTCCTGCTTGTAAACGTCACGCGTGGCACCGTTGCCTGGATACAAGAGCGGCTGCAGCTGCGCCGGGATCAGGTTCAGCGCGCCACCGAGCAGAGCGTTGAAGTACTGCTGGAATTGCGTGCCCAGGATCAGCTGATCGCGCGAGTCCAGATCCTCCTTGGCGTAGAACAAACCCACCAGCCAGCTGAGCTTTTCGCTTTCGCCGGCCAGCCGGAATTCCTGCGTGAGTTGTTTGAACTCGTTGCCGAAGTCGCCGTTCGGCGCGCGGTACAGAATGTCGACTGTGGTGAAGTCGGCGTCCTGGCCGTTGCTGGTTTCCCAGTTGCGCCATGCGGTGATCGACGTGAGAGTCGCGCCGCTCAGCCCTGCCAGATCCCAATTGATCTCGGCCGACGCGCCCTTGTCCTCGACTTCCTGCTTGGTGGAACGATTCGAGTACGCCACCCGATCGAACGGATCGGCGGGATTACGGAACGAGTTGGCGCCGCCCAGGGCCGTCAGCACCGCCAGCACGCCGGTCGTCGGTGTCAGCACGGCTTGCGGGGCTGCACAGCAGTTCTCGTCGCGATCGGTGTAGTCGGCCGTCAAGCGGATATCCAGCGAGTCGCTGGGCTTGAACAACAGTTGGCCGCGCGCGGTCTTGAACTTGCGGTCGACGTCTTCGTCTTCAGTGCGCGGGCCAGCGCCGCGAACCACATCGAGGTAGCCGTCTCGCTCACGGGAGGCGACGTATAGACGTCCTGCCACCGATTCGGAGAACGGGCCGGTCACGGACGCCGCACCTTCCATCGCGCCATAGTCGCCGGCAGTGACCTCGACGTTGGCGCCGAAGTCGAACGACGGGCGTTTGGTCACGACGTTGATCACGCCCGCGGACGTGTTCTTGCCGAACAGCGTGCCTTGCGGACCTTTCAGTATTTCGATGCGCTCCAGCTCGCCCAGGTCGCCGAAGCCCACGCCATTGCGCGGCCGGTAGACGCCGTCGATCACCACACCCACCGAGGATTCCAGGCCGGCGTTGTCGCCGACCGTGCCGATGCCGCGGATACGCGCCGTGGTCACCGATTCGTTGGACGTGGAGGTCACCAACAGGCCGGGCGTCAGGATGGTTAGGTCTTTGATGTCTTTGACGCCGGTGTCCTGCAACAGCTGCTCGGAGACCGCCGTCACCACGATCGGCACGTCCTGCAGGCTTTGTTCACGCTTCTGCGCAGTGACGATGATGGTGTCGATGGTGCGCGTTTCTTGGGGCTCGGAGCTTTGCTGGCCGAATGCCGGCAGTACCGCGAGGGCCAATGCACCCACCACTGCTCGGCGCAGCAGCACACTACGATCGTTCATGGATCCCCCTTGTTTAGATCCAGCTTTGAAAACTATTGTCATGGCGGGGCTGTGAAGCCCGTGGCTGATAACCCAACACCCGAAGCCTACTGAGTTCGGCGCCCCAGTGAAAGAGACTTTGCATAAAAGCAACGTCCACAAAAGCACCAAAATGATTCAAACATGTCCGCAGCTGGCGGAATATTCGGAGATTGCACCTAGCAGTGGGGGCTAGCCCGCAGCCGCGGACATAACTTGTTGCGTTCTGCAGTACGCCGCTGTTGTTCCATGACAACGAGTCGGGGATGATGCTCGGCTTGAACTTCCTGAATACAGCCTGGGACTGAGCATGGCGACCGAACAGTTCGATGTCGTAGTCATCGGCAGTGGCCCTGCCGGTGAGGGCGCGGCAATGACCGCGGCCAAGAGTCACCGCAGCGTCGCTATCGTCGAGCGCTACGTCGAGGTGGGGGGCGGCTGCACGCACTGGGGCACCATCCCCAGCAAGGCCCTGCGCCACGCGGTGAAGATCCTGCACGACTTGCGACGTAACCCGCTGCTGCGTGATCTGCGCGATGCCTCGCAGCTGACCTACCCGCAGTTGCTGTCGTCGGCGAACAAAGTGATCGAAGCGCAGGTGGCCAGCCGGCATCGCTTTTATGAACGGAATCGAGTGCCGGTATTTTTCGGCGAGGCCAGCTTCGTGGATGCGAACACGCTGGACGTGCAGCCGGCCGTTGGCAAGCCGATCCGGCTCAGTGCCAAGCACATCGTGATCGCGGCCGGTTCGCGCCCGTATCATCCGCCGGAAGTGGATTTCAACCACGAGCGTATCCGCGACAGCGATTCCATTCTGCGTTACGGCGAGCATCCATTCTCCGTGACCATCTATGGTGCGGGAGTCATCGGTTGTGAGTACGCCTCGATCTTCATCAACTTAGGCGCGAAGGTGACGCTGGTCAATACTCACGACCGGCTGTTGTCGTTCCTCGACGATGAGATTGCCGAAGCTTTGTCATATCACCTGCGCGAGCAGGGCTGCGTGATCCGTCACAACGAACAGTTCAAGGCACTGGAAGCGCGCGAGCGCGACGTGGTGCTGCATCTGGAGTCGGGCCGCAAGATCAAATCGGACCTGCTGTTGTGGGCCAACGGCCGCACCGGCAACTCCGACAAACTCAAGCTGGAGCAGATCGGCTTGAAGGCCACCAGCCGCGGCCAGATCGAAGTGAACGAGCACTATCAGACCAAGCTGTCGCATATCTATGCAGTGGGCGACATCGTCGGCCCGCCGGCGTTGGCCAGCGCCGCCTACGTGCAGGG
>NZ_JAEUPY010000634.1 GCF_016790065.1 Steroidobacter sp. | reverse complement strand
CAGCTCGGTGCGCTTCCACTCTGCGAGAGTAAGTATCCGGCGAGCAGGAAGGCCCCGCACGCGAGCGCGAAGTACAGCTCCGTGTGTTCGCCGAAGAAGCGCGACCCGTGCGACTCCTCGCCTTTCGAAGGAGCGCCCGTCATGCGGGCGCCCCCGACTCCGGTGTGGCCACCGGGTCGTCATGTGTTTTCGAACGCTTCTCGGGATCCCGTCCGTGGACCATGCGATACAGGCCCGGCAACACGAGCAGTGTCAGTATCGTGGACGAGATGATGCCGCCGATCACGACGGTGGCCAGCGGACGTTGCACTTCCGCACCCGTGCCCGTATTGAGCGCCATCGGGACGAAGCCCAAGGAAGCGACCAACGCGGTCATGAGCACCGGACGCAAGCGTGTCAGCGCACCTTCGACGATGGCGTCATCTAACGTCCGGTCTTCCGCACGCAACGAACGAATGAAGCTCACCATCACAAGTCCGTTCAACACGGCCACGCCAGACAACGCGATGAAGCCCACCCCAGCCGAGATCGATAGCGGAATATCTCGCAACCAGAGCGCAAGCACACCGCCTGTCAACGCGAGCGGCACACCGGAGAAAATCACCAACGCATCGCGTACGCTACCGAAGGCGAGAATGAGCAATCCGATGATCAGCACCAGCGTCACTGGCACCACGACCGATAAGCGCTTGCTCGCAGACTCCAGTTGCTCGAAGGTGCCGCCGTAATCCAGCCAATAGCCCGGCGGGATGGTGAGTTTGCTCACCGCCGCCTGAGCATCGGCGACGAAGCTCCCCAAATCCCGATCACGCACGTTGGCGGTCACGACGATGCGACGTTTGCCATCCTCGCGGCTGATCTGGTTCGGTCCTGGCGCAATCTTCAGTTCCGCCACTTCCATCAACGGGATACTGCCGCCGTCCGCGAGATTGATCGGCAGACGTTCGAGCGCCCGCAAATCATCTCGCTGCGTTTCCGGCAGACGGACCACGATCGAATAGCGGGCGTCACCTTCGAAGATCTGCCCCACTTCTCGTCCGCCAAGCGCGGTCGCCACGGTTTCCTGCACATCGGCGAGCGCGATGCCATAGCGCGCCAGCGCCTCGAGCTTCGGCTGCACAGACAATACCGGCAAGCCACTCACCTGCTCGACTTTCACATCGGCGGCGCCTTGCACGCCGTTCAACGCGGCGGCAATCTGATTACCCGAACGCAGCAACGTCGTCAGGTCATCGCCATACAACTTGACGGCGAAGTCCGAGCGCACGCCGGAAATCAGCTCGTTGAAACGCAGCTGAATCGGCTGGCTCAGCTCGAAGCTGTTGCCGGGCAGTTGCTCGAGCGCCTCTTCGATCTCCGTCGTGAGCTGCGCCTTCGACTTCTTCGGATCGGGCCACTGATCCTGTGGCTTCAACATCACGTAGCCATCGGAGATGTTCTGCGGCATGGGATCGGTCGCCACCTCGGCCGTACCTGTACGCGCAAACACGGTCGAGACTTCGGGGAATTTCATGAGCCGAGTCTCGATCTGCTTCTGAAATTCCAGCGACTGCGTGAGCCCAGTCGCCGGAATGCGTAGCGCCTGCACCGCCAGATCTCCCTCGTTCAGACTCGGGACGAACTCGCTGCCCATGCGACTGGCAATCACGCCGCAGACGAGCACCAAAGCAACCGCGCTGGCAACGAGGGCAACGCGCGCCTTGAGCGCGAAACGAAGCAAGGGCTCGTAGCCGCGACGCGCCGCGGACAGCACGATGTTGTGCTTTTCTTGCACCGGCCCCTTGAACAGCATCGCGACGCCCGCGGGAACGAAAGTGACGGAGAGAATGAGCGCCGCGATCAGCGCCATGATCACCGTCTGTGCCATCGGGTGGAACATCTTTCCTTCCACGCCTTCGAGCGCAAAGATCGGCACGTACACCGCGGTGATGATGAATACACCGAACAGGCTCGGGCGAATCACCTCGGCGGTCGCTTCATACACTGTTGAGAAGCGTTCGCGCAGCGAGGTTGCCCGGCCCTCACTGGCTTCGGACAGTCGGCGCAGACAGTTCTCGACGATGATCACGGCACCATCGACGATCAAGCCGAAGTCGAGTGCACCGAGCGACATCAGGTTCGCGGACACTTTCGTCTGCACCATGCCGGTGATCGTCATCAGCATGGCGATCGGAATCACGGCCGCCGTCAGCACCGCCGCCCGTAGATTGCCGAGCAACAGGAACAGAATGACGACGACGAGCAACGCGCCTTCGAGGAGGTTCTTCTGCACCGTCGCAATCGCCTTGTCGACCAGCACGGTGCGATCGTAGGCCGTCACCACCGTCACGCCTTTCGGCAGCGAAGTGTTGATCTTCTCCAGTTGCTGAGCCACGTTCGCGGCGACGGTGCGACTGTTCGCTCCGATCAGCATCACCGCCGTACCCAAGACAGTTTCGTGACCGTCTCTTGTGGCGGCGCCGGTTCGCAGCTCCTTGCCCAACGCCACTTCGGCCACGTCCCCCAGCGTGATCGGGAAACCGTCGCGCGTGGCGATCACAAGCTTGCGCAGGCCGTCGGTGTCGCGCACCTGGCCGGGAATGCGCACCAACAATTGTTCGCTGTTGCGTTCGAGATAACCCGCGCCTTGATTAGCGTTGTTGCGTTCGATCGCCTTCGCCACGTCATCGAGCGTCAATCCATACGACAGCAACCGACCGGGATCGGGCAGCACGTGATATTGCTTGGCGTAACCACCGATGCTGTTGACCTCGGTGACGCCAGGGACTTGCAACAGCTGCGGGCGGATCACCCAGTCCTGCAGCGAGCGCAGCGCCATCGAATCGTAAGGCGTGCCGTCCGGCTGTCGCGCGGTCGGTTCCGCTTCGACCGAGTATAGAAAGATTTCGCCCAGACCCGTCGCAATCGGCCCCAATGCGGGATCAATCCCTTCGGGCAGTCGACTACGCGCCTGTTGCAATCGTTCGTTGACCAGATTGCGCGCGAAGTAGATGTCCGTGCCCTCGGCGAACACCACCGTGACTTGAGACAATCCGTAGCGCGAGATAGAACGTCGATATTCGAGGTCTGGCAGGCCGGTGATCGCCGTTTCGATAGGCACCGTGATGCGCTGTTCGACTTCCAGCGGAGTGTAACCGTCCGCCTGGGTGTTGATCTGCACCTGGACGTTGGTGATATCGGGCACGGCGTCGATAGGCAGCTTCTGGTAGTTCCAGACACCGAGGGCCATCAAGGCCAGCATCGCCACCATGATCAGAATTCTTCGCTCGATAGCGAAGCGCAATAGTGATTCAAGCATGTGTGAGGTCTCCTGGGGCGGCTATCACGAGCGAGAGCGGATCAGTGACCATGCTCTGCCTCGCCCTTGCCCATCTCGGCCTTCAACACAAAACTTCCCTGCCCGATGACGGTCTCGCCCGCGACGAGACCCGCTAACACCTCGGTGACCTCTCCATCACTACGTCCCACGCTCACGCGACGCGGCTCGATCCCGTCTTTGCTTTCAACAAACACGGACGGCCCGCCTTCCAAGTCCTGCAGCGCCACGGCCGGCACGGCGACCGCCACTGCCGATTCACCGATCGCTACTTCGCCGCGAACGTACAGGCCGGGTGACCACCGTTGATCACGGTTATCCAACAACACGCGCGCCGTCAGGCTTTGCGTTTGCGTACTACCCAGCGGAGAAACAAACACGATCTTTCCTTCGCTCACTGGCCCGCCGTCGGTCGTTTGTATGCGCACCGATTGTCCAACCCGAACACGGGCTCGATCGCGAGGAAACAAGGAGAGTTCGACCCACACCGAGCTCAGGTCGGCCACGGTGAACAGCGGCTGCGATTCCGCCTGTTCGCCGGGATTAGTCATTCGATCGGTAACGACGCCACCCAACGGACTGCGCACCGAGTATTCCTGTAGGCTCTCGTTGCTCTCGACGGTTGCGAGCGTTGCTCCTTGCGAGACAGAGTCGCCGATCTTCACGCCGACCGTCCGAACGACGCCTGGAAACCGAGCCGTCACGCTACGAACACGTTCCGCATTCGGCTTTACGAGGCCGTAGAGCTGGATGGTGTCCTTCAACGTAGCGGGGCCCGCCGAGGCAGTGACGAGCTTTGCGGCTTCACGCGCCTCGGCGGTGAGCTTGATTCTCTCGGGACCCTCCTCCGCGTGGCCACCCTCGGACTCGTGCTGATCCCCCTCGGTGTGCTGCTCGCCTTCCTGGTGAGGACTCCCTTCGGAGTGCCCCTTGGCATCGTCGTGAGCATGACCTTGCTCATCCTTGTGCGCGTCCGACCCACAGGCCGCAAGGACAATGAAGCTCGCCAGCAGCAGCGACTGCGGGATCCGACGCAACGCGTTATTGATCGTGGAATTCATGGACGTTCTCATTACAAGCTTTAAGGAGTGGGTTGCGAGAGAGCGGCGCCCGTCACGCGCTCGATCTCAATCAGCATTCGGTGAAAGTCGGCGGCGGCATCGATGGCGGCCGAACGCAGCGCGAGCACTTCTTCCTGCGCCGTCGCCAATTCGAGAAACGAAAACCGCCCCCGCTCGTAGCCGCCGCGCGTCTGGTCCAACGCGACTTGCGCTTGCGGAAGCGCTTCGTTACGTAGTGTTTCGACACGTGCGCCGGCGGTGGTCATCTCTTGATACAACGACAAGAGTGCCGAGCGAGCATTGAGTCTCGCCGCCTCACGGAGCGCATCGTTCTGCGAGAGCCGCACCTGCGCCTCG
>NZ_JAEUPY010000677.1 GCF_016790065.1 Steroidobacter sp. | reverse complement strand
ACTTCAATCACGTTCAAGTCGCCAACATTCGTTGCGGTATTGAAGAGCAACGGGGTGCGCAAATTGTCTGAGTGGAATAACGGAGAGAGACGTCGAAATTCCCCGGGATCTTCCGACGCCGTCTCGCATATGAAGCTCGCGAACAGCGTGTTGTACTCCTCGCCGGAATAGCCCATGCGCTGCACGAGATCGCTCGCCGGCACACCCGCATAAGCCACCTGATAGTCATCGGGCCAACGGAAAACGGTCAGCAGCGAGTGCAGGCCACCGTGACTCCAGCCGATGATGCCAACGCGAGAACCGTCGACGTTCGGCAGGTTCTCCACTGCCCAGTTTCTGGCCGCGTGCGTATCGTCGATCTCGGTGCCGCCGTAGTCGATCTGATTGTAGAGCTCGCTGCCGTAGCCAGTGCTGCCTCGATACTCCGGAGCAATGACGGCGTAACCTTGTTCCAACAACTCACGCGTCATCTTGATCTCAGAGGCGCCGCCAAAGTTGCCATGCACCCCGCCATGAACGAATACCACCAGAGGCACCTTGCGGGAACCCAAATCCTTGGGCACGAAGGTAAAGGCAGGGATTCGCAGCGGCCCTTCGGACTGCCATGGGTTGGCGGGGTCTTTGCGCCCTGGAACCGACGCGTATTGGATCTCGTCGATGATCGCGATATCGCCCAACCGCTGGTGCATCAGCAAGGTATCGATCTTGCGCGTCAGCATATCGAACTGATGCATGTACTCCGGCACCTTCGGCGCCGCGTGCCGTACGGCAGCGGATGCGGCGGCCTCGGCTGCCGGCGCAGCGCAAGGCGTCGACGCCAAGCCGAAAAACGCTATCGACACACTCACCAATCGCAGCCTCGAAAATTTCAGTATATGCATGCCTCTCGTCCCATGTCGTTGCTAACCATGACTCGCCAACCGATCATCTGAATTGATTGATCGTTCGTACTTGCTCACTCGCTCGTCCCCGGCAGGGACGAACCATCAGTGCAGCTTCCACAGATCGACACACTGCCGCTCATCGCCGAGCAGACGCTGCGCGAAGTAACACCACACAACTCGATCGTAATAACTCCAGCGATCGCGCAAATTGTGGTCCCTGCCTGGAATCACCAGGAAGTCGAAGCGCTTGCCCGCATCGACCAATGCATCGGCGAGGCGCAATGAATGCGTCATTGGCACATTCCGATCCGTGTCGGAGTGCACCAGCAGCAGGTCGCCCTGCAAGTTCGCCGCCAGTTCCTGATTGGTCGACATCCTGGTCTGCGCCAGCGCCGTGCCAGGAACACCGTTGCCAAAATAGTGTTCACCGGAAGCCCAGTCGTAGATGTTGTTGTCGTGATTGCCCGCGCCGGACACCGCCGCCTTGTAGAAGTCCGGATAAGTCAGCAGCAGTGAAGCGGCCATCAGCCCGCCGCCGGAGTATCCCGTTACTCCTGCTCTGGAAAGATCCATGTACGGGCGGCTCGCAGCCGCTTGCTCCAACGCGGTTTTACTGTCAGCGAGCGGATAGTCACGTACGTCACCACGTCCATGAACCAGGAACGCCTTATCGCGAATGCCCTGCCCTTGTCCTCGGGTCGATGCGGCCGCCACGATGAACCCAAGCTGTGCCAGGCTCTCGAACCGAGTCGCCGGATTGAATCGTACGGCGATATGCCCGATGTAATTTGGATTGGGCGTGACGTAGGCGATCACGGGGTAGCGACGCTGAGGATCGAATCGGTGCGGCTTCCACAGCGTGCCATGGAGCGTCGTCTTACCGTCCGCAGCCGTAGCGGTAAAGCTTTCCGGTGCGCTCCAGCCGCCAGCAACCAACGAGCGTATGTCCAGTTGCTCCAGCAAGTACCGCCGCTTGCCGTCACTCGCCCTGACCACTGCCTGCGGCACTTGATCGGGGCGAGAATAAACATCGACCAGCCAGCGCCCATTCGGTGAGATGCTGGTGGTATGCGCCGCATCCTCCGGGGTCAGCAAGCTCAACCTCGTGCCATCGGTGCGCACGCGATAGGTGTGCTCGAAGTAGGGATTGCGTCCGCGCTCTCGACCGAAGCCCTTGAAGTAGATCCAGCCGCGGCCTGCGTCGACATGAAGAATTTCCGCGACGTTGAAATCTCCGCCGGTCACGCTGCCCAGCAGAGTGCCGTTGGCATCGTACCGATACAGATGGTTCCAGCCGGTGCGATCCGAGAGCCACAGAAAACTGCCATCGTTCAAGAAGCGGAACAGCGGCGTGCGGATGGAAAAGTACGGCTCGCTCTTCTCGTGCAGCAAGACTCGAGTGCGGCCGGTCTCGGCATCCGCGATGACCAGCTCCACGTCCTGGTAGCCGCGTGAGATTCGTACGAAGTAGAGTCTGTCGGCGCTCCCGGCGGAGCTGATATTGCCCGCTCCGGTGCCGCCGATCTCAGTGCCGCTGATCAGCTGGCCGGGCCAACGCGATGTATCGATTTGCACCAGCGTCCCGGCATCCAGATCGCCGACCCATAGTTCCGGAATAGGCAGATTCGCCTCGCCCGGAAAGGCGAGCCGCATCGACGTCAGCGTAGGTCGGGGCCGCTGCAGGGAGTTGATCACCCAAGCTTCGCCGACCTGGCGGTTGTCCCAGCGCTCGATCCAGAAACGCCTGCCTCCGGCAAACCATCCC
>NZ_JAEUPY010000670.1 GCF_016790065.1 Steroidobacter sp. | reverse complement strand
GGCTGAAAAATACAACGACTGCCGACGCTCACGCCGTGACACAACGTGATGTTCGCGGTGAGTCGGGTGTCGTCGCCGATGTTCACGTCGTCCATCACGACGCAGCCCGGACCGATGACGGCACGCGCTCCGATCTTCACTCTCGCGCCGATGACGGTATGTGGCCCGATGGCAGCACTCGGATCGATCTGAGCCGATGCATCGACCACCGCGCTCGCATGACGTCCCGCTGGTGCCGACGGCGGTGGATATAACAGCGCGGCGATCCGTGCATATGTCGCATACGGATTCTTGGCCAGCAACGCATTCACCGGACAAGCGTCAGCCAGCTTCGGATCGAGCACGACCACGCCTGCCTGGGTGTGTTCCAGGTGGCGGCGATAACGGGGATTGGCCAGGAAAGTGACGGACGCGGCGTCCGCACTCTCCAAGGCGGCGACCCGCGACACTCGTCGGTCGGGATCGCCTTTCAGAACACAGCCAAAGCGGACGGCGAGTTCGCCCAGGCTGAGGCCGGGCTGCGTGGCCATCGCCGTCGCCCGGCTCAGAGGCGCAACCCAGTCGGGAGGCGCTTGCTGGTGTTCATGGAGTTACTGCTTCGCCGGCGGAGCGGCGGGCTTGGCGGGCGGAGCGGCCGGCTTGACGCCGCCGGTCTTGGCGCGAGCCTGCAGCGCGCTCAGCACTTGCGGGGTGATGTCGAGCGACTCGTTGACGAACAACACGCCATCGCCGACCACCAGGTCGTAGCCCGAAGCACGCGCAAAGGTCTGCACTTCCTGCAGCAAGGAACGCTGCAACTTGCCCAGCTCCTCGTTACGGCGCACGTTCAGGTCTTCGACATATTCATTCTGTTTGCGAGCCAGATCGCGCTGACCTTCGCGCAGGTCCTTTTCGGAATTGCGACGCTCGTTCTCGGCCATCACGGCGCCGTCGCGCCCCAACTTCTCTTCTTTGGCCTTCAGATCTTTCTGCTGAGCCGCCATTTCGCGCTGCCGCGGGGCGAACTCATCCTGCATGGCCTGCATGGCTGCCTTGGCCTGCGGCGCCTCCTCCAGCAGCCGCGGCACGTTGACCACGGCGATCTTCAGCTGCGTCTGGGCGCCGGCTGTGGGCGCGAACAAAGCTACCGACAGCGCCAGCGGTGCCAGCAAAAACGCGGGAATGCTCAAACGTGCCATGTATCCAACTCCGAAAAGTCTCGTTATATGTAAACCGACCCAGGGCGCCATCGAACTGACCGAATCAAAACGCTTGACCGATGGAGAACTGGAAGCCCTCGGTCTCATCGCCGTAGTGATCGACGGTATCGCCGCTCACCTTCTTCAGCGGGATCGCGTAACTGAACCGGAACACGCCCAGCGGTGCCAACCACTGCACGGCCAAGCCCGCCGACGCGCGGAGCTGATCATAACTGAAGCCATAGTCCAGTGCCTTCTGCGTGCCGTCGATGCTCGGCCCGTAGAACTTGATGTCCTGGTTGGAGAACACGTTGCCGAGGTCGTAGAACAGGCTGAAGCGGGCACTGTTACGCCATTTTTCCGGCATCGGCAGCAGCAGCTCGGTCTGTGCGATGGTCTTGATGTTGCCGCCGTAGGGCCGGCCGAAGTTGTCCTTGGGACCGAGCCGGCTTTCGCGGAAACCGCGCACCGAATCGGGGCCGCCGCCGAAATACTGGCGATATGGCGGCAACGCCGTGGTGTCGCCCAGCGCCTCGCCGTAGGCCAGCTCGACGTTGAACATCAAGGTCAGGCTCTTCCAGATGGGGATGAACTGCAGGTAATCGTACGACGCCGTCCAGAACTCCACGTCGCTGCCCGGCACCGTGTAACCGACATTGAAACGATGACGTGCACCGCGGTCGGCAAAGATGGCGCGGTTACGTGAGTCGTAACGCCAGCCGAGATTCAATTCGAGCGTGTCGAAGTTGCTGCTGTAAAGGTAGTAATCGCCCGAGCTGACGCCCGGCGAACAGATGCCGTCGCCGTATACGTCGACGCAACGCGTGCGCGTGTTGCCGTTCGAACGCACCCACTCGGTGGCCTGCTCCGCGCTGCCGCCTTGGCTGGTCACCAGTTCGGCGCGCTGCGCCGTCAAACCGACGCCGAGATACTGATACTCGGTGATCGGCCAGTCGTAGTTGATGCCGAGCGTGATGGTGGTGGTGTCGAAGTCCGACGTCGCGGACGTGAACTGAGTGACGTCGCGATAGCCGGCCGAGATGGTCCGCTGCACTTCATCGATAGTGGTGTAACGATCGGTGTGCGAGAACGTGAACGCTTTGGCGTAGCGACCGGAGTTGATCTCCATGGCGATACGATTGCCGGTGCCCATGAAATTGGAGTGCACGAAGTTGCCGTTCAAGATCACCGACTGCGACTCGGAGTAACCGATGCCGCCGCCGAACTGACCCGGCAGGCCCTCTTCGATCTGGAAATCGACGTCCACCAAGTCGGCCGCGCCCGGCACTTGATTGGTGTCCACGTTCACCTTCTGGATGAACGGCAGACGCTGGATACGTTGTTTGGAACGTTCCACCGCGGTGTTGGACAGATACGCGCCTTCGAACTGACGCATTTCGCGACGGAACACTTCGTCGTTGACGCCCGAGGTGCCGTTGAAATTCACACGACGCACATACACGCGATTTTTCGGATCGACCACGAACGTCAGGGAAATTTCCTTGGTTTCGTTGTTGGGCGTCGGCACCGGATCGACGGTGGCGAACGCATAACCGTCCACGCCCAGGCGCAACTTCATCGCTTCCTGAGTGGCAGTGATCTGGCGCAGCGAATAAGTGTCGCCCGGCTTCAAGAAGATCATGCGGCGCAGTTCGGCCTCGGGCACGACCATGTTGCCGGCCATCTTGATCTCGGAAATCTTGAAAACATCGCCCTCTTCCACGTTCACCGTGACGAAGATGTCGTCCTTCTCCGGCGCGATGGCCACTTGAGTGGACGTCACATGGAAGTTGGCGTAGCCGCGATCCATGTAGTACGAGCGCAGCTTCTCCAGATCGCCGGACAAAGATTCGCGCGAATAACGATCGTCCTGTTTGTACCAGGACAACCAGTTGGGCGTGTTGAGCTCGAACTCTTCCTGCAGATCTTCGTCGCTGAACGCGCTATTGCCGGCGATGTTGATCTGGCGAATGCGCGCGCGCTTGCCTTCGTTCACATCGATGGTCAGCTTGACCTTGTTACCGGGCACTTCTTCGACTTTGGTGTCGATGCGCACCGCGTACTTGCCGCGCGAGAAATATTGGTCGGTGAGGTATTGCTTGACCTCATCCAGCACCGACTGGTCGAAGGTCTTGCCGGTGGCCAGACCGACGTTGCGCAACGACTTCTGCAAGTCTTCGGTCTTGATGTCCTTGTTGCCCTTGATCTCGAAACTTTCGATGGAGGGCCGTTCGGTCACCGCGATCACCAGCGTGCCGCCGTCGCGACGCACTTCGACGTCGCGGAAGAAGCCGGTGTTGTACATGGCACGCAGCGCTTCCTGAATGCGGCGCTGATCGATCTGGTCGCCGATGTTCACCGGCAGATAGTTATAGACCGTGCCTTCGGAAATGCGCTGCAAGCCTTCGATACGGATATCGCCGACTGTAAACGTGGATTGCGAAGCGGCAACCTGCGCGACGGCCACGCCCTGCCAAACGCCTGGCAACGCGCCTGCCGCTGCGACCGCGAGCGTCGCGTGGATGATGGACTTCAACCGCATCAGCCCTATGCCCCTATTTTCTCGTTGGCCAGATTTGTCATTGGAACGGGCCGGCAATGCCCCTACCCTGCATCATATGCATCAGGGTCAATTCAGATGCCGCGCGATGTCGTTGTAGAAGGCCAGCGTCATCATCAGGATCAACATCGCGATCCCGATCTGCTGGCCGAGCAACTGTGCTCGTTCTGAGACCGGCCGGCCCTTCACCAGTTCCGCCAGCTGATACACGATCTGTCCGCCGTCCAGAATCGGAATCGGCAATAAATTGAGCACGCCCAAGCTGATGCTGATCAGCGCCAGGGTACTCAGGAAGATGCGCCAGCCCTGCCGAGCCGCGAAGCCGGTGGTTTCGGCAATGCTGATCGGTCCGGAAATCGCCTTCAAGGATACATTGCCGGTGACGATTCGGCCGACGATCCGCAAGGTGAACACCGAGGTGTCCCAAGTCTTGACGGCAGCCTGGCCGATCGAGCCGATCACGCCGTATTTCTGCAGGGTGAACAAGTCCTGGGCGGTCCGGCCGGTTTCGATGGGCTGGTTGACCGGCGTGACGCCGATCAGACCGACGGTGCGGCCGCCGGCGGAGTTCTCACCGATGGTGACCGGCAGGCTTTGCAGCTCGCCGTTCCGGCGAATCTCCAGCGTGACCTGGCGGCCCGGATTGGGCTTCACCAGTCCCACCAATTGATTGAAGTCGGCGATCGGCTGCTCGTCGAATTTCACGATCTGATCGCCAGGCTGCAGACCGGCGCGGGCGGCGGCGGAATCGGCCATCACGGTGGCCACCACCGCCGGCACTTTGGGCTGCCATAGATCGAAGCCCAGGCCCGGCAACAGCGCTTCGGGCTGCGTCAGCTCACGGCTGCGGTCACCGGCAATCAATGCCAGATCGCGTTCGTTGCCATCCACGCCGCGCACGCGCATGTGGATGGTGCCGTCGTCGGTCAGGTCTTCGAGAATGCCGAGCGTGGCTGCTTCCAGAGTCTCGGTAGGCTTGCCCGCAACCCCGATGATCTGATCTTCGTATTGCAGGCCGGCGCGCGCGGCAATCGAGTCAGGCGCCACTTCGCCGATGATGGGACGCAGCGCCGGGACTCCGGCGGTGAACAGAATCCAATACAGAAACACTGCGAAAATCAGGTTGAACGCCGGGCCGGCCAACAACACGGCGATGCGTTTCCAGACCGGCTGACGATTGAAGGCGCGCGGCAGATCGGCATCCGGCACATTGCCTTCGCGCTCATCCAGCAATTTCACATAGCCGCCCAGCGGAATGGCGGCGATCACATATTCGACCTGGTCCTGGTCGCGCCCGACCTTTTGCCACAGCGGCTTGCCGAAGCCGATGGAAAAACGCAGCACCTTGATGCCGAGGCGGCGTGCCACCCAGTAGTGACCGAACTCATGGACCGCGACCAGCACGCCGATGGCGACGATGAACGCGGCGATGGCGATCAACACTTCCAGGGGACTGTTGGTGGAAATCATGCACACACTCCTGCGGCAGCCGTAAGGGCCGCATGCGCCTCGTGGCGCGCCCAGTCATCTGCGCTCAACACATCGTCGAGCGAATCCGCCGGCTGCGTCGTGTGACGCGCCAGCACGCGCTCGATCACTTCCGGAATCTCCAGGAATGACAGCCGGCGCTGTAAAAAAGCTTCGACAGCAACTTCGTTGGCGGCGTTCAACACGGCCGGTGCCGTACCACCCGCCTCCGCCGCCGCTCGCGCCAGCCCCAAACAAGGGAACCGAGCCGCATCGGGCGCTTCGAAATCCAGCCGCGCGGCCCGCAAAATATCCAGGGATTCTACACCGGAGGCGATGCGCTCCGGCCAGCCGAGCGCATGCGCGATCGGGGTGCGCATGTCGGGATTGCCCAGTTGCGCCAACATCGAGCCGTCGATGTATTCGACCAGCGAGTGCACGATGCTCTGCGGATGCACCACCACCTCGACTTGCGCCGGCGGCAGCGCGAACAACAAACAGGCCTCGATCTGCTCCAGTCCCTTGTTCATCAACGTGGCCGAATCCACCGAAATTTTCCGTCCCATCACCCAACGCGGGTGGGCACAGGCTTGTTCGGGGGTCACGGCGCGTAACGCGCTGGCCGGGGTCCGCAGAAACGGGCCGCCGGACGCGGTGAGCAGGACTCGGCGCACATCGGCTCGCGTGACACCCGCTTGGGTGGCGCCCGGGCCGCTCATGCACTGGAACACCGCATTGTGCTCGCTATCCACCGGCAACAAGGTCGCGCCGCCTTCGCGGACGGCATTCATGAACAAGGGCCCGGACATGACCAGGGCTTCCTTGTTCGCCAGCATGATCCGCTTGCCGGCTTGAGCGGCGGCCAGGCTGGAACGTAGTCCGGCGGCCCCCACGATCGCCGCCATCACGGCGTCGACTTGTTCATGAGCGGCAACTTCACTCAGAGCGCCCTCGCCGACCAGCACGCGTGTGCTGCTGCCCGCGCTGAGCAAATCGGCGCTGAGCTTGCCGGCCGCGGCCGCGTCGACCACAACGGCAAATTGCGGACGATGGGCAAGGCATTGCTCACGCAACCGCGCCACATTGCTGTGCGCAGTCAGCGCGAACACTTCGAAACGATCGGGATGACGGGCCAGCACGTCCAGCGTGCTCAGGCCGATGCTGCCGGTGGAACCGAGGACCGCGACTCTCAGGCGAGTCATCGCAACAACCCCAAACCCTCCAGGCCAATGACGAACACCGGCGCAGCGGCAGTCACGCTGTCGACGCGATCGAGCACGCCGCCGTGGCCGGGCAGCAGGTTGCCGCTGTCCTTCAAGCCGGCGTGACGCTTGAACATGCTTTCGGTCAGGTCGCCGACCACCGAAGCAATCGCGACCACGATACACAACGCCATGAACGGCACTGCAGCCATGTTGAACCACCATACGCCGAGCGCAGCCATCGCCGCCGCTCCCAGCAAGCCCCCGCCCACGCCTTCCCAGGTTTTGCCCGGGCTGACCTTGGGAGCCAGTTTGTGCTTGCCGAAGGCGCGACCGGCGAAATATGCGCCGACGTCCGCCGCCACCACCAGCAGCAATAGAAACAACATCAGTTGCGGGCCCCAGCCACTCTGGCCATGCAAGCGCACCAGCGCGATCCACACCGGCACCAGGGCAAACACACCGGCGATGGTCGCCGTAGTGCGATTCACGTTGCCGGGAGCGAAGGCTATCCACAGCAGCGCCACGACCCACCACAGCAACGAGGCATGTAACAACAGATCGGCTTGAACGCTGTAAACACCGAGGTACCCGAGCAGCGCCACGCAAGCAGCAATGAATGCTACGTAAGCCCAACGAGCTGAACCGTGGGTGAAGCCGGGAAACGCCGACCATTCCCAGGCACCCGCCGCCACCAGCAAAGCCAGCACGGCGGCGGTGACCGGATGCGGAACCCAAAGAATGCACAGCAGGACGAACGGAGCCAGCACCAGCGCTGTAATCACCCGCTGGCGAAGCATCAGCGCGTCCCCGCCTGGCCCGGCGTCAGACCATAACGCCGTTGCCGGCGCGAGAAATGCTCGATGGCGACATCCAGCTCGCGCGCGCCGAAGTCCGGCCACAGCGTGTCGCAGAAGTACAGCTCGGTATAAGCCAGATTCCACAACAAGAAGTTGCTGATGCGCTGTTCGCCGCCGGTGCGGATGAGCAAATCCGGATCCGGCAAGCCGGCCAGGGCCAGCTCGCCGCCGAGCGCCGCCTCATCGATGGCGTCGCTCTGTAATTCTCCGGCAGCACAACGGCGCGCAAGTTCCCGAGCCGCCGTGGCCAGATCCCAGCGACCGCCGTAGGCGACCGCGATCACCAACACCATGCCGGTATTGTTGGCAGTGAGTTTCATGGCCGCTTCCATGCGTTCACGCAGCGCCGTCGACAGCTGCGCCAGATTGCCGATGAAGTGCAACCGCAGGCCGTTCTTGTGCAGGCCTTCGATCTCCTCATCGAGCGCTTCGAGGAATCGATTCATCAGCATCGATACTTCTTCGCGCGGCCGCTGCCAGTTCTCGCTGGAGAACGCGAACAACGTGAGTACTTCGACTTCCCGCTTGGCGCAGGCCTCGACGACCTGCTTCACCGAACGCACGCCCATGCCATGACCCGCGGTGCGCGGCAGAGCACGCGCCGCGGCCCAACGGCCGTTGCCATCCATGATCACCGCGATATGTCGCGGGATGCCGCCGGAACTTGAATTCTTCACCACAGCTCTGCGCAGTGCCTTAAATCTGCATCAGCTCTTTTTCTTTTTCCTGCAGCACCTGCTCGATGTCGGCCACGTGCTTGTCGGTGAGCTTCTGCACTTCGTCCTGGGCACGACGCTCGTCGTCCTGCGACAGCAGCTTTTCCTTGAGCATGTCCTTGATCTCGGTGTTCACGTCGCGACGCACGTTACGAACCGCGACGCGCGCGTTCTCGGCTTCGTGACGCACGACCTTGGTGAGATCCTTACGACGCTCTTCGGTGAGCGGCGGCATCGGCACGCGAATCACAGTGCCGGCGGTGTTCGGATTCAAGCCCAGATCGGACTTCATGATGGCCTTTTCGATCACTTGCACCATGGTCTTTTCCCACGGCGTCACGGTGATGGTGCGCGCATCTTCCAGCGCGATGTTGGCCACCTGATTCAACGGCACTTCATTGCCGTAGTACTCGACACGAATGTGTTCGAGCAAGCTCGGCGAGGCGCGTCCGGTGCGCAGCCGCTTGAGCTCGTTCTTGAACGCCAGCACACATTTCGACATGCGCTCGATGGCATCTTTTTTTACGTCGTCCAGCATGGAAATTCTCCAGATTAGCCGTTAGTGACTAATGTGCCGACGTCTTCACCGCGCACGATACGCAGCAGCTCGCCGGGAGTGTTCAAATCGAATACGCGCAGCGGCAAGTTGTTGTCGCGGCACATGACGATGGCGGTAGCGTCCATCACGTTCAAACGATCGGTCAGCACCTTGTCGAAGGTCAGGCGCGTGTAGCGCGTGGCATTCGGATTCTTCATCGGATCGTCGTTATAGATGCCGTTGACCTTGGTGGCCTTGAGCAACAGATCCGCTTCGATCTCGATGGCGCGCAACGAGGCGGCTGTATCGGTGGTGAAGAACGGATTGCCGGTACCGGCCGCGAGAATACAGACGCGACCTTTTTCCAGGTGACGAACGGCGCGGCGGCGGATGTATTCCTCGCAGACCTCGTTGATCCGGATAGCCGACATCACGCGCGCATACATGCCGAGCGCCTCGATCGCATCCTGCATGGCCAGCGAGTTCATCACCGTGGCCAGCATGCCCATGTGATCGCCGGTGACGCGGTCCATGCCGGCTCGCGCCAGGCCGGCGCCCCGGAAGATGTTGCCGCCGCCGATCACCACCGCTACCTGCATGCCGAGGCTCATCACCTCGCGGATCTCCATCGCCACGCGCTTCAGAAACTTGGGATCGATGCCGTAATCCTCATCGCCCATCAGCGCCTCGCCGGACAGCTTGAGGAGGATGCGGCGCAGGCCGTTGGGAGCGATATTGGCGGGAGTGGCTGCCATGAAAACCTTCATTCAGAAATTCTTGCCGGCCATTATAAAGAACCCCGCCGAGGCGGGGTTCTTGTTTCAAGCTCGGGCTCGGGCATCCTGCCACGACCCTCGCGCGAGTCGGTAAAAGGCGTGACTTTTACCTCTCGCCGCCACCTACGGCGGCGGGGTACATCCTGTACCCTCGGGTTGCACTAGACATGCAGCTTACGCCTTCTTGGCGCTTTCGACCTGTTTGCGCACTTCCTCGGCGAAATCTTCCTGCTTCTTCTCGATGCCGGCGCCGACTTCGTAACGCACGATGGACAGCACTTCGCCGCCCGCCTTTTTCAGGTACTGCTCGACCGTCTGCTTGTCGTCCTTGACGAACGGCTGACCCAGCAGCGTGACTTCGTTCAGCCACTTGCGGACCTTGCCTTCGACGATCTTTTCCAGCAGCTCGCGCGGCTTGCCGGCGTTCTTCGGGTCCTGCGCGGCCTGGTCGATGAAGATGCCCTTTTCCTTGGCAACTTCTTCGGCCGGCACTTCTGCCGCAGTGACCCGCGCCGGGTTGATGGCCGCCACGTGCATGGCGATGTCCTTGGCGACGGCGTCGTCACCAGACTTCATCACCACCAAGGCACCGATGCGGGTGCCGTGCAGGTAAGCACCGACCACCGCCGGAGCTTCGGCGATCTGGAAGCGACGCACGCTGATGTTCTCGCCAATCTTGGCGATCAGCACACGGCGCGTTTCCTCGACGCTCTGGCCGCCCGGAATGGCCTTCTCGCCCAGCGCGGCCACATCGGCCGGACGCTGCTCGAGCACCACCTTGGCAACCGCACTGGCGAAGTTCTGGAAGTCCTTCTCACGCGCGACGAAGTCCGTCTCGCAGTTCACTTCGACGATGGCGGCACGCTTGCCGTCGGCCGAACGCTCCAGAACGATCACACCTTCGGCGGCGACGCGCGAGGCCTTCTTGTCGGCCTTGGCCAGACCGGCCTTACGCATGGCTTCCGCGGCGGCGTCCAGGTCGCCATTGGCTTCGACCAGCGCCTTCTTACATTCCATCATGCCTGCGCCGGTACGTTCGCGCAGGGTCTTAACGGCTTCAGCTGTTACGGCCATGGATCAATTACTCCGCAGCCGTGCCAGTGCCCGGGGTGGCGGGCGTGGCAGCTGCAGCCGGAGCGGCCGCGTCAGCCGGAGTGCCAGCAGTCGGCTTGCGCTTGGCCAGCGCCGCCTGACGACGGGCCATGAACTCTTCGGGCGACACGTCGCCTTCGACGTCATCGACCTCGGCAGCCACCACTTCTTCGACCTGACCTTCAGCCATCTTCTCCGGCGCGCGACGGCGCGTCGGGGTTTTCTTCTTGACCTGAGCCGGCTTGCGATCGCGACGCGCGGCAGGCGCGCCAGCGGCCTTGGGCTTGGGCTTGCCTTCCTCGTCCAGCTCGACGAACTCGTCTTCGCCCGCCGGCACTTCCGGCTGCGCCGAACGGCCGTCCAGCACTGCATCCGCGACGCCTTCGGCGTACAGCGAAATGGCGCGCATGGCGTCGTCGTTACCCGGCACGACGTAATCGACGTCATCCGGGGTGCAATTGGTGTCGACGATGGCGACCACCGGGATGCCCAGCTTCTTGGCTTCGTGAATCGCGATCTTTTCGTGACCGACGTCGATCACGAACAGCACGTCCGGCAGCGACTCCATCTCTTTGATGCCGCCGAGGCTGCGCTCGAGCTTCTCACGCTCGCGACGCAGGCCCTGGGCCTCGCGCTTGCTGTGCTGTTCGAGCTGACCGTTGGTGGCCATCTCGTCCAGATTGGTCAGACGCTTGATGGAACCGCGCACGGTCTTGAAATTGGTGAGCATGCCACCCAACCAACGGTGGCTGACATAAGGCATGCCGGCGCGGCGCGCCGCTGTCTTCACCGCCTCGCGGGCCGAACGCTTGGTGCCGACGAACAGCACGCGGCCACCGTCCGCCACGACCTGGCGGATGAAACCTGCTGCCTCGTTGTACAACGGCAGGGTCTTTTCGAGGTTGATGATATGGATTCGGTTACGCTCGCCGAAGATAAAAGGAGCCATCTTCGGGTTCCAGAAGCGGGTTTGGTGTCCGAAATGAACGCCCGCTTCCAGCATCTGTCGCATAGACACGCTGGTCATCACAAAACTCCTAAGGGGTTGAGCCTCCACTTGCCCCAGTCGACGACCCGTAATTTCTTTCAATTAAGAAAGAGCTGTTACGAGCACCCCGCCGCCTGTGTCGGTCAAGTGTGAGAATTCAGTTAAAGAAGAAAGAGATTCATTGCCAAAAAAACGCGCGCTTTATACCATAAACTCCATGATCGTTCACAACTTTTTCCTTGAAGCCGCAAGCCCATGATGCGTGGGCTGTTGCAATCCCTGCACCGCCGCTCCACGGCGCGTGATAACGAACCCACGGCCACCGCCGCCAGTCAGAGCTCCACCCCCCACGCCATGCAGGTGACGATCAAATCCCCCGCCGAACAGGAACAGATGCGCATTGCCGGCCGCCTGGCCGCCGACGTGCTCGACATGATCGGCCCGTATGTAGTGCCCGGCGTCACCACCGAGGAGCTCAATGCTCGCTGCCATGACTACATCGTCAATGTGCAGAAGGCAGTGCCGGCCCCCTTGAATTACCGCGGCTTTCCCAAGTCCATCTGCACCTCCGTGAACCACGTGGTGTGCCATGGCATCCCGAGCCCGGACAAACGCCTGAAACAGGGCGACATCGTCAATCTGGACGTGACCGTCATCAAGGATGGCTGGCACGGCGATACCAGCCGCATGTACCCGGTGGGCAAGATTGCACCGGCTGCCCAGCGGCTGATCGACATTACTTATGAAGCCATGTGGACCGGTATTCGCCAGATCCGCCCCGGCGCGCGGCTGGGCGATCTTGGTGCATCCATCCAGGCCTTCGTCGAACCTCAACACTTGTCGATCGTGCGGGAGTACTGCGGACACGGCATCGGCCGAATCTTCCACGAAGATCCTCAGGTACTGCATTATGGTGAGCGAGGCCGCGGCGTCGAGCTGGTTGCCGGCATGACCTTCACGGTCGAGCCCATGGTGAACGCCGGCAAACGCCACGTACGGCTGCTGCCCGACGGCTGGACCGTCATTACCAAGGATCACTCCTTGTCCGCACAGTGGGAACACACGGTCTTAGTGACTGACACCGGCTACGAAGTGCTCACACTCAGCGCGACCCAGCGCTGAGTATCATGGCGGCCTTCTTTGGCCTTAAGTTGGTTAGATGCCCGTAGTCACGCCGGATGACTTGGAAGAGCTCGCCACCGCGGTGAGCGACCCGCCGTGGGATTACCTCGCCACGCTGCAGCCTTCACTGAGCTCGCAGCAGCAAGACATCGCCACCTTTCGTAACGCCCTCACCGAGGGCGACAACCGTCTCAAGCAACGCTTTCTGGATGACGAACCGGTCGAACGCCTGGTGCGCGACCGTGCGCGCCTCGTCGATGCATTGTTGAAAGCAGCCTGGTCGATGCATGTCGGCGAACACGTTCGCGACGTGGCGCTGATCGCCGTCGGCGGTTACGGCCGCGGCGAACTGAACCTGTGCTCCGACATCGACATCATGATCCTGCTGCCCAAGAGCGAATCCGCGCCTTGGCAAGGCTCGCTGGAAAAATTCCTGACCTTCATGTGGGACATCGGCCTGGAAGTGGGCCACAGCGTGCGCACCATCGACGATTGTCAGCGCGAAAGTGCCGCCGACGTGAGCGTCGCGACCACCATGATCGAAGCTCGGCTGCTGCAGGGCCCGGACTTGTTGTTCGAAGCGATGCGCCGTGCGCTCGCGCCCGAGCGAGTGTGGCCGACGCGCGATTTTTTCGAAGCCAAGGTCGCCGAACAGACCGCGCGCCACCATCGTTATTACGACACCGCGTACAACCTCGAACCCAATGTGAAGTCCAGCCCGGGTGGCCTGCGCGACATCCAGACCATCGGCTGGGTGGCCAAGCGTCACTTCGGCGCCGAGTCCTTGGATGAGCTGGTCGAACACGGCTTCCTGACTCGCAGCGAGTTGCGCAAACTGAAAACCGCGCAGGCGTTTCTGTGGAAGATTCGTTTCGCCCTGCACGTGCTGACATCGCGCCGCGAAGATCGATTGCTGTTCGATCATCAGATCCGGCTCGCCAAAATGTTCGGCTACGAAGACGCGACCTACACGCTCGCGGTCGAACAGTTCATGCAGCGCTACTACCGCACGGCCATGGACGTGAGCTTGCTCAACGAAATGTTGTTGCAGTTGTTCCGCGAAGCCATTCTCACCGACCCCAATGTCGCGCCGCTGCCAGTGAATGCGCGCTTCCAGATCCGCAACGACTTTCTGGAAGTCACCGGCGAAGATGTCTTCGACCGCTATCCGTCGGCCATGCTGGAACTGTTCGTCATCATCGAACAGAACTCCGAAAAGATTCGCGGCGTGCGCGCGTCCACCATTCGCCAACTGACACGGCATCTGTGGCTGATCGACGAAGAGTTCCGTCAGCACCCGCGCAACCATCGTCTGTTTTTCGAGATCCTGAGCGCGCCGGTCGGTGTGACGCACGAACTGCGTCGCATGAACCTGTACGGCGTGCTGGGTCGCTACATTCCGGCGTTCGGCCGCATCGTCGGCCGCATGCAATACGATTTATTTCATGCGTACACGGTCGACGCGCACACGTTGTTCGTGGTCAGTAACCTGCGTCGCTTCGCGATGCCCAAGTACGATCATGAGTTCCCGGCCCTGTCGCGCATCATGCAGTCGCTGCCCAAGCCGGAGCTGGCTTATCTGGCGGCGATCTTCCACGACATCGCCAAGGGACGCGGCGGCGATCACTCCGAGCTGGGCTCGGTCGATGCCGAAGCCTTCTGTCTCGAGCAAGGTCTGTCGCGCTACGACGCGCGCCTGGTCGCGTGGCTGGTACGCAATCATCTGCAGCTGTCAGTTACTGCGCAGAAGAAAGACATTTCCGATCCGAAGGTCATCAACGAGTTCGCGCAGCATGTCGGCGACCAGACCCACTTGGATTATCTGTATGTGCTGACGGTCGCGGACGTTCGCGGCACCAATCCGAAGCTGTGGAACAACTGGAAGTCGTCGCTGTTCGCCGAGTTCTATCAGCGCACGCGCCAAGCATTACGCCGCGGCCACGAAAGCCCGCTCGAAAAAGACGAACTGATCGCCGAAACCCAGTCGCGCGCCAAAGATCTCACCACGCGCGCCGGTGTCGGCGACATCCTGCGACAGTCGGTGTGGCAGCGATTCACCATCGACTACTTCCTGCGCCATACGCCCGAAGAAATCGCCTGGCACACTCAGATGCTGTCGGAGCGAGATCATAACGAGCAGGGCTCGCTGGTCTCAGTGCAGCAGCTGTCAGGTCGTGGCGGCACCGGCATCTCGACCTATACGCCGCAAAATCAGCATAGTTTTGCGCGCACCACTGCCCTGCTCGATCAACTCGGCTTGAACATCGTCGACGCGCGCATCACGCCGACCGCCGATGGCTTCAGCCTCGACGTGTATCACGTGCTGGAAGACACCGGCGCGGAGATCACCGATCCGGCGCGCATTCGTGACATCGAGCAACAGCTCTCGCATGCACTGTCGAAGCCCGACAACGTGGCGGTAACCGTCACTCGCCGTGCGCCTCGTCAGGTGCGGATGTTTACCACCGCCACTCAAGTCACGTTCAGCGAAGATCCGGTCAACGGTCGCACCATCGTCGAAATCATCGCCGGCGACCGCCCGGGCTTGTTGTCCCAAGTCGCCAAGGTGTTCATGACCGAAGCGGTGAAGATCTACACCTCCAAGATCATGACCGTGGGCGAGCGTGCCGAAGACGTGTTCTATATCACCGACGCCGCCGGCGGTCCGTTGAGCACGCAGGCCAAACAACAGCTGGCGCAAAGCATTTCCGAAACACTCGACCGTCGCGTATGAACCCCGCTCTAAATAAGCTGCAGCCGTATCCTTTCGAACGGCTGCGGACGCTGCTCGCCGGCGCACAACCGCCCGCTCATCTGGCTCACATTGCCATGTACATCGGCGAGCCGCGCCATCCATCGCCACCGCTGGTGGTCGAAGCGCTCACTAACAATATGGAAGGCCTCGGTAGCTATCCAGTGACCGCGGGTATTCCGCCGTTACGAGAAGCGATTGCGAACTGGCTGACACGCCGCTTCAAACTGCCGGCCGGGTCGGTGTCGCCGGACACCATGGTGTTACCGGTCAACGGCACGCGCGAAGCACTGTTCGCATTCGTGCAGGTGGCCATCGATGCGAGCCAGCGACCGCTGCTGGTCATGCCCAATCCGTTCTATCAAATCTATGAAGGCGCAGCGCTGCTGGCCGGGGCCGAGCCCTACTTCATGCCCAACGATGCCGAGCACTCGGCATTGCCGGATCTGGATGCCGTGCCCACCGAGGTTTGGCAACGTTGCCAGATCCTGTTCCTGTGCTCGCCCAGCAATCCCACCGGCGCGGTGGCCAGCATCGAATATTTGCAACGGGCACTGCAGCTGGCCGAGCGTTACAACTTCATCATCGCCTCGGACGAGTGTTACAGCGAACTGTACTTCGACGAGGCCAAGCCGCCAGCCGGCTTGTTACAAGCCGCAGCCGCCGCGGGTAACACTTCATACGAGCGGTGCATCGTGTTTCATAGCTTGTCGAAGCGTTCCAGCGTGCCCGGCTTGCGGTCCGGTTTCGTGGCGGGCGACGCCAAGCTGATCAAGCCGTTCCTGCTCTACCGCACCTATCACGGCTCGGCCATGCCGCCGCCGGCCCAGTTCGCCAGCATCGCCGCTTGGAACGACGAGGCCCATGTGCTGGAGAATCGGAATTTGTATCGGCAGAAGTTCGCCGCGGTACTGCCCATCCTGCGTGAGGCCATGGCCGTCGACATGCCGGAAGCGTCCTTCTATCTGTGGCCGCAAGTCGACAACGACGAGCGCTTCACGCGCGGCCTGTTCGAACAACAGAACATCACGGTGTTGCCGGGCAGCTACATCGCTCGGCCGACCGAAGCCGGCAATCCAGGCGCCCAGCGCGTGCGCATTTCGCTCGTGGCCAAGGTTTCTGAATGCATCGAAGCGGCGACGCGCATCCGAGACTTCGTCAAGAACAGAAAATGATGACGGGGCACCACTGACTTTAGTCAGTGGAGACCGCTCTGTTTCGGTTACACTGTATACATGACTGCGCTATCAACCATCATCGACGACGCCTTCGAGCGTCGCGCCGAATTCAATCCCAAGAACGCCCCCACCGACGTGCGCGGTGCGGTGGAAGAAGCTTTGACCTTGCTCGACACGGGCAAAGCTCGCGTCGCCGAAAAGCGCGACGGCAAGTGGGTGGTGAATCAGTGGCTGAAAAAGGCCGTACTGCTGTCGTTCCGGCTTTATGACAATCGGCCCATGGAAGCCGGCTTCACGCAGTTCTTCGACAAGGTGCCGCTGAAATATTCCGATTACGACGAAGCGCGCTTCCGCGCCGAAGGTGTCCGCGTCGTGCCGCACGCCATCGTCCGTCGTGGTGCGTTCGTGTCGCCTAACTCGATCCTGATGCCCTCTTACGTGAACGTCGGCGCGTTCGTCGGCGAAGGCACCATGGTGGACACCTGGGCCACTGTCGGCTCCTGCGCCCAGATCGGCAAGAGCGTGCACCTGTCCGGCGGCGCCGGCATCGGCGGCGTGCTCGAACCGCTGCAGGCCAACCCGACCATCATCGAAGACAACTGTTTCATCGGCGCTCGCTCCGAGATCGTCGAAGGCGTGATCGTCGAAGAAGGCGCCGTGATTTCCATGGGCGTGTTCATCGGCGCCAGCACCAAGATTTACGATCGCGAGCGCGACGAAGTCACTTACGGCCGCGTGCCTGCCGGCGCGGTGGTGGTTGCCGGCTCGCTGCCTGGTGCAAACGGCAAGCACTCGCTGTACTGCGCAGTGATCGTGAAGCGCGTCGATGCGCAGACGCGCTCGAAAGTCAGCTTGAACGAGCTGCTGCGCGATTAAACGTCAGCGCGAATACTTCGTCACCAGCAAGCTGTAGACAGTCTCGGCGCCGGTGACGAAGTTACCCAAGCGCATGTTCTCGTCGTACGTGTGCTGATTGTTATCGGCATTCACGGTCGGCACCAACAAGAACGGTTGTTGAAGCGCATCGACCAACACGTCGGTCGGCACCGTTCCTCCCATCATTCGAATAATGACCGGATCCTTACTGGGCTCCGGCGCGCTTGCTGACTTCATTGCACTCTTCGCCCAGCGCCCCACTGGGGCATCCATTGGCATGCGCATCGCGGCTTGCACCGCCCCGAGCTTGAACATGGCGAGCTTGTCACTACTCGCGCGCTGCTCTTCAGTCGGCGCGGCATCGACTAATCGATAGCCCTGCTTCTCAATGTGACTTTTCAGCAGCTCGAACAAATGACGGCCATCGGTTTCCGGCGTGGTGCGAATATCGAGCTCCGCGACGGCTTCGCTCGGCACGATGTTCGCAGCCTTAGCGCCCACCGACGCTGACGCCATGCCTCGCACGTTCAGCGACGGATACTGAAGCGCTTCTTGATAGTTGCTGCCGACGCGCTCGGCGCGAGCGATGCCAGCTCGTTTCAATAACGCTGACTCATCGTCGCCGGTGGCTTTGAGAACGCCCCGATCGGCGTCGGTCAGTTTGATGCCGTCGTAGTAACCCTCGACCAGCACGCGACCGTCGTCGTCTTTCATCGACGCAAGCAACTTGGCTAATCGCAGTGCTGGGTTCGGCACATAGTTACCAAAGTGCCCGCTGTGCAGCGGCGCCCTCGGCCCGAACACGGTGAGCGTGGCTTGAGTGATGCCACGATTGCCGAACACCAAGGTCGGCCGGCCTGAGCCATGCAACGGGCCGTCGAGCACGACCATGGCGTCAGCTTTGAACAACGGCGCGTTGGCTTTGACGATCGCACCCAAGTTGGGCGAACCGATCTCCTCTTCCGAATCCAGCAGTACTTTGACGTTGATGGCTGGCGTTTTGCGCTGAGACTGAAGCACGTCGATCGCTGTGAGGAGCATGACGATTGGTGCTTTATCGTCGGATGCTGAGCGCGCGAAAACGCGCAGCTCCGGATCGAGCGGCGTGGCTGTTAGACGCTCAATCGGGACTTCTTGCCAGGCGCCCTGCTGGTCGCGCTTCTTTACGACGGGTTGGAAAGGATCCTGTTGCGACCATTCCGAGTGGATCACTGGCTGCCCGTCGAAGTGCGCATAGAACAGAATCGTCGCCGCGCTGGCGCGAGCACCATTCAATTCAGCCAGGATCATCGGCCGGCCGGCCGGGCTGGCCAGCAACTGAGTTTTGAAATTGCGCTTACGGAAACTTTGTTCGAGAAACGCCGCGTTCCGTTGCATGTCCGCCGGCTCAGCGGGAATGTTCGGAATGCCCAGCAGCTCGAGATACTCAGGCACGTTCTTCTGAACTGCCGCTGATATCGCCGCCGCTTGCGCACCCGCCAACGCCGCCCCGGCTGGAAAGCCAACGGCTATGCATGCGACAGCAAGGATTGAGATGCGACTCATCGTAGCTCCGTCCTGGCGAGGGAGCTGCATCATACGATGTCGCGCGAGACTATTTCTCCGGCGTGCCCGCTTCGACGGTTTGCTTCTTGTGCCGCACATCTTCGCCACTGGCGACGAATAGCACTTGTTCGGCAATGTTCTTGGCATGATCGCCGATACGCTCCAGGCCTTTGAGCGCGAACACGGTATCGATGGTGGCGCCCAGATAATGGGCATCCTGCATGGCCAACGTCAGAATCTGGCGCAGCGCGGCGGCAAACTCGTCATCCAGCTCCGAATCGCGGGCGCGAACTGCGCGAGCCATATCGGCATTCGACTCATCCAACGAGCGAACGGCATCGCGCAGCATGCCAGTCGTCAGGTCCGCCATGTGTCGGAGGTAACGCGCAACCGCGAGGACCGGCCCTTGAGGCTCACCGGTGGCAACGCGGGTCGCGAACCGGGCGATCTTCTTGGCTTCGTCGCCGGCGCGCTCCAACTCGACGGTCATGCGCGACGCAGCTTTGGCCATGCGCAGGTCACCTGCCATGGGTTGATGGAGTGCGATCAAACGAAATGCTTCACGATCGACGAACCGCTCCAGTTCGTTGACTCGCTGCTCTCTGGCCAGCACGGTCTGAGCCAGAGCCGCATTGCCTTCCAGCAACGCGCGCACGGCGGCGGAAACCTGGTCGATCACCAGCCCGCCCATGCCGACGATCTGCAAGCGCAGCTCGGACAACGCGGCATCGAATGCCTTGGCGGTGTGCCCTTCCACCGGATCCGATAGGCCTATGCCAGTTGCCATCGCAGCGCTCCTGCGCTCAGCCGTAACGGCCGGTGATGTAATCTTCGGTCGCCTTCTTGCTCGGGTTGGTGAAGATCTTGGCGGCCTCGTCGAACTCGATCAGTTCGCCGAGATACATGAAGGCGGTGTAATCGGACACGCGCGCGGCCTGTTGCATGTTGTGAGTCACGATCAACACTGTGACCTGATCGCGCAACGTCGAGATCAACTCTTCGATCTTGGCGGTGGCAATCGGATCGAGCGCCGAGGTGGGCTCGTCGAACAACAGGATTTCCGGCGTGGTGGCCAGCGCGCGAGCAATACACAGACGCTGCATCTGACCGCCGGACAACGCCAGCGCCGAATCCTGCAAGCGATCTTTCACTTCATCCCACAACGCCGCGCCGCGCAGCGCCTTCTCCACTTCTTCAGCGAGCGTGGCGCGATTGCGCACACCGCGCAGACGCAGACCGTAGGCGACGTTTTCGAAAATGGTCTTGGGGAACGGGTTCGGCTTCTGGAACACCATGCCGATGCGCATGCGCACTTCGATGGGGTCGATGCCCGGCGCCACCAGATTGATGTTGTCCGGATGTAGCGTGATGCTGCCTTCGTAGCGCGTATCCGGCTGCAGATCGTGCATGCGGTTGAAGCAACGCAGGAACGTGCTCTTGCCGCAGCCCGACGGACCGATCAACGCCGTGACCTGCTTGTCCGCAATCGGAATTGACAGGTTCTTCAACGCCCGATTCTGACCGTAGTAGAAATTGAGGTTGTCGACCTGCGCCTTGACGGCGGTGATGGCACGCGTCTGACGAGTGTCGTCGACGGCAATGGATACCCGAGGCGTCGCCGCACCTGCATGAGGTTGGCTCGAACGAGCGGGTTCGTCGTTACGCAAAGTGGTCTCCGGAGTAACCAGGCTATTGGTTGTTTCCATCGTGGTCACCAGTTGATCTTTTTACGGAAGCGATAGCGAATCCAGATGGCCACGCCGTTCATGACCAGGGTCATGCCCAGCAGGATGGCGCCGGCCGCGGCGGCATTGGCCTGGAAGGCCTGATCCGGTCGCGAGGTCCAGTTGAACATCTGAATCGGCATGGCGGTGAACGGATCGTTCAACCAGGCAAACGAGATGAACGGGAAGTCGCTGGTGATGGGCGAGGACGGCAAGAACGCGATGAAACTCAGCGCACCGATGGTAATGATGGGTGCCGTCTCGCCGATGGCACGCGACAGGCCGAGGATCATGCCGGTGAGAATGCCGCCGGTGGAGTACGGCAACACGTGATCCTTGGTGACTTCCCAGCGCGTCGCGCCCAGACCGTACGCCGCTTCACGAATCGACTTGGGCACGGCGCGAATCGACTCACGCGTCGCCACGATGACGATGGGCAAAATCAGCAGCGCAAGTGTCAGGCCGGCAGCAGCGATGCTCTGCCCCAGGCCGAACTGATACACGAACAAGCCCAGCGCCAGCAGGCCGTACACGATGGACGGCACGCCGGCCAGGTTGGTCACGTTGATTTCAATGATGGCCGTGAACCAGTTCTTCGGCGCGTACTCTTCCAGATAGATGGCAGCGGCCACACCGACCGGCACCGCGCAGAACGCGGTCACCAGCATGATCAGCGAGGTGCCGACCCAAGCGCCCAGAATGCCGGCCTTTTCGGCGCGACGCGACGGGAAGTTGGTGAAGAAGTCCCAGCCGAAGCGCTCCGAGCCGTCCAGCACCAGATTCATGAACAGGATCGCCAGAATGCCCAGGCAGGCAAACATCAGGATCAGGCCCAGGATCACGAACACCTGATCCAGCAGCTTCCGCCGCGACAAGCCGCTGCGGATCGAGTCCGGCTGTAAATACGCCGGAACGTTGGCGTTAGGGGTGGTAGCCATTAGTACGCCTCGCGGAATTTGCGGGTCAGCGAGAAGCCGATGACGTTGAAGATCAACGTGATCAACATCAGCACCAGACCGGCAGCAAAAATACTTTGATAACCGATGCTGCCGTGGGGCAGATCGCCGAGGCTCACTTGCACGATGTAAGCGGTGATGGTCGCAGCCTGCTCACGCGGATCGAAAGTGAAGTTCGGTTGCATGCCCGCGGCGATGGCGACCACCATGGTCTCACCGACAGCGCGAGAGATGCCCAGAATGAAAGCGGCGGCGAGACCGGAGAACGCGCCCGGCACGACCACACGCAGTGCCGTCTGCAAACGCGTCGCGCCCATCGCATACGAACCTTCGCGCATGTAACGAGGCACCGCGCGCATCGCATCTTCGCTCACCGAAGCGACATAAGGCACGATCATCAAGCCGATCACCAAGCCGGCGCTGAGCATGTTGAAGCCCGGCAACTCGGGGAAGATCTTCTGTAACAACGGCGTCACCGCCGTCAGCGCGAAGTAGCCGTACACGACGGTCGGCACCGCGCCCAGCAATTCGAGAATGGGTTTGACCGTTTCGCGCAGCCGGTGCGACGCGAACTCGCTCAGGTAGATGGCGATGACGGTGCCCACCGGCACGGCCACCAACAACGCCACGATGGTGGTGGTCAGCGTGCCCGCCACCAGCGGCAGGATGCCGTAATGGGCATCCGCGAACAGCGGCGTCCACATGGTGTCGGTGAGGAATTCTTTCAGAGTGACGTGTTCGAAGAACGCCGCCGACTCGGTCAACAAAATGGCCACGATGGCCAGTGTGGTGAACACCGCCA
>NZ_JAEUPY010000669.1 GCF_016790065.1 Steroidobacter sp. | reverse complement strand
GTCGCCAAGCCGTTTCATTTCGAGGAGCTGTTGGCGCGCGTCCAGGCGCTGATGCGTCGCTCGGGCGGTTGGGCACAGCCGGTCCTGCGCTGTGGGCCGGTGTCGCTGGACCCGCGCACTCAGGAAGTCATGGTCAACGGCCGCAAGGTCGACCTGACCAGCTTCGAGTACCGCATCCTGGATCACTTGATCCATCGCGCCGGCGAAGTGATTTCCAAGAGCGAGTTGACCGAGCGGCTGTACGCCCAGGATTTCGACCGCGATAGCAACACCATCGAGGTGTTCATCGGTCGCCTGCGTCGTAAGCTCGATCCGGACGAGACCATCAAGCCGATCGAGACCTTGCGCGGCCGCGGTTATCGTTTCGCTCTCCAGCGCGACACCGCCGCCGCCTAAGGAATCATTGCGAGGACGATGCAGCCGCGTTCGTTAAGCACACGACTGCTCGTCTCGGTCAGCATCCTGCTGATCCTGTTCTTTGGCGTCACCATTCTGGCCCTGGACTTCGTGTTCCAGGACCTGAGCCGGCGTGCCATCCAGGATCGGCTGGAAATCCAGGTGCTGGCGTTGTTGTCGGCCTCGGAGGAAGACTCCAGCGGCGGGCTGCGTCCTGACCAGCTCGCCGAGCCGCGTTTCGACAATCCGGGCTCCGGCTTGTATGGCGAAGTCCTGCGTAGCGACGGCTTGCCCAGCTGGCGCTCCAAATCGCTCACTGGCACCGGCATCGAGTTTCCACACGTACACACCGGCGAGCGCCGCTTCGGCGAGTTGCAGCGGGCCGACGGTTCGACCGTGCTGTCGCTCAGCATGGGCATCGAGTGGCAGTTCCGAAACGGCGTGATGCGGCCGTTCGTCTACAGCGCCGCTGAAAGTCTCGAACCTTATTACGCTCAGTTGAATCAGCTGCGCGGTCGGCTGTTCGGCTGGTTCGGCGCATTGATGGCAGTGTTGCTGGGTGCGTTCGCGGTCTTGTTACGCCGACTGCTCGCGCCGTTGCGACGGGTCGAGCGCGAGATCGAAGACATCGAAGCCGGCAATCTCACCGAGCTCGGCAGCGGCTATCCACGCGAGTTGCTCGGCATCACCACCAATTTGAACGCGCTCCTTCGCAGCGAGCGCGAGCGGCTGGCGCGCTATCGAAACACGCTCGGCAATCTTGCTCACAGCTTCAAGACGCCGTTGGCTGTCATGCGCAATCTGCTGAGCACCCAGCAGGGCAGAGAGTCGCCCGTCGCTCGTCAGCTCGATGAGCAGGTCGGTCGCATGGACGACATCGTGAAGTATCAGCTGCGTCGTGCCGCTGCGGCGGGTGGCACTGGCCTCGGCGCTGCGCCCACCGATGTTCGCGACGCGTTGGAAGCGCTTCGTGGAGCGTTGCTCAAGGTCTACATGGATCGCGGCCTGACTTGCGAGCTGACGGTCGGCGAAGGCTGCACCTTCACCGGCGACCGCGAAGATCTCACCGAGATCGCGGGCAATCTGTTGGATAACTCATTCAAGTGGGCCCGCACGACGGTGCGTATCACGGCTGATCGGGTCGTGAGTCCCGCTGCTCGCCGCGACGGTTTGCGTCTGGTGATCGAGGACGACGGCCCCGGCATTCCGCTCGATTCTCGCGCCCGAGTCTTGGAGCGAGGCGCACGGTTGGATGAGCGCGTGGCCGGGCAGGGCATCGGATTATCGGTGGTCCGCGAGCTGGTCGAGCTCAATGGCGGCGTCATCGATATCGACAAGTCGGCACTCGGCGGCGCTCGGATCGAAGTAAAGATCGCGCCCGTGTAGAATCCCCGCCCTGCGGCGATGACTACTCCCACTTCTTCTTACACCGCGGCGCTGCTAGCGCTGCGCGATCAGCTACTGCACACGCGATTTGCCGACCGGCCGCGTTTGTCCCGTGAGCTGGATCGCCTGTTTGCGCGCCGGAATCCGCCTGCGGAGCCCGATGGCGCCATCGACAACTTGCGCCAGTCGATCGCGAATTCGGCGGCCACGGTCGAGCGACTCAAAGCTTTGCCATTGCGCCTCGAGTACGACCCCGCGCTGCCGATCAGCGCGCATCGCGAAGAGATCAGCAAGGCGATACAAACAAATCAGCTGGTCGTCATCTGTGGCGCCACCGGCTCCGGTAAAACCACCCAGCTGCCAAAGATCTGCATGGAAGCCGGCCGCGGCGCCTTCGGATTGATCGGTCATACCCAGCCTCGGCGTATCGCCGCGCGGGCCCTCGCCAATCGACTCGCCGAAGAGTTGCAGACGACGGTCGGCGGTGCGGTCGGTTATCAGGTGCGCTTCAACGATCGCACCGGCCCGGACACCCGCGTCAAGCTGATGACCGACGGCATTCTGTTGCGGGAGTTGGAGAACGATCGGCTGCTGCGTCGCTACGACACGCTGATCATCGACGAAGCGCACGAGCGCAGCTTGAACATCGACTTCCTGCTCGGTGTGCTGAAGCGATTGTTGCCGAAGCGGCCGGATCTGCGCGTCATCATCACGTCGGCGACTATCGATCCGCAGCGCTTCGCCGAGTTCTTCGGTGGCGCGCCGATCATCGAAGTGTCGGGTCGCAGCTATCCGGTCGAGGTGCGCTATCGACCGCTCAGGGGCACGGACGACGACGATTACGAGCTGTCGCTGGACGAGGGCATCGTGGCCGCCGTCCAAGAGTTGGACAAGGTGGATCGCGGCGATGTGCTCGTGTTCCTGCCGGGCGAGAAACAGATTCGCGACGCCGCTGACGAGCTGTCCAAGGCCCGGCTGCATAACACTGAAGTGTTACCGCTGTTCGCGCGGCTCTCGACTCGCGATCAAGAAAAGATTTTCGAGAAGCACGGCCAGCGTCGCGTAGTGCTGGCGACCAACGTTGCTGAAACGTCGCTGACCGTTCCAGGGATTCGTCACGTGGTCGACTCGGGCTTGGCACGTATCAGTCGCTACAGCGTGCGCGGCAAGGTGCAGCGCTTGCCCATCGAGCCGATCTCGCAGGCCAGCGCCGATCAGCGCAAGGGCCGCTCGGGTCGCGAGGCGCCGGGTATTTGTATTCGGCTGTATGCCGAGGACGAGTTCAATCTGCGCCCGGCATTTACGCCGCCGGAAGTGTTGCGGACCAATCTGGCCAGCGTCATTTTGCAGATGGCGGCGCTGGAGTTGGGCGAGCCGGAAGAGTTTCCGTTCGTCGATCCGCCCGATACGCGGTTGATCAATGACGGTTATCGGCTGCTGCAGGAACTGAAGGCCGTCGATGACGATCGGCGCGTGACCAGTGTTGGTCGGCAGCTTTCTTCATTGCCGGTCGATCCGCGATTGGGGCGCATGCTGCTGGCCGCCAGTCATCATGCGTGTCTGGCAGAGATGCTGGTGATCGCATCGTTCCTGGCTGCTCAGGATCCACGCGAGCGGCCGTCCGATGCGCAGGCTCA
>NZ_JAEUPY010000628.1 GCF_016790065.1 Steroidobacter sp. | reverse complement strand
AGACCGATCGGCACGTCTACGTGCTGGCCGCGACCAATCGACCCGAAGCCGTGGACGAAGCGGTGCGCTCGCGCTTGAAGGAAACCATCGAGATCCCGAATCCCGATGTTCATTTACGGCAACGTTTGTTCCGTGTCTTCCTGGGCAAACTCAAGACCGATTTCGACATCGACGAGATGGCGGCGGAGCTGGCGAAGCGAACCAATAACATCGGTGGTCGTGCCATGTCGGCGATCGTCGAGAACGCTTCGCAAGAGGCCGTCAATCGCGCGATCCGTGCCGGCACGCCGGACAAGGTGGTACTGACTCGCGAAGATCTACTGCGCGAAATCACACCGCGCGGCAAGGAAGTGAGCGAAGCAGAGCTGGCGAAGATCTGGGAGCGCATCGTGCTGACGCCGCAGATCAAGACCGATCTGCTCGACAAGATCCGTCTGTTCAACGCCGCCGACAAAGCGGCGCCCAAAGGCTTGCTGTTGTACGGACCGCCGGGCACCGGCAAGACCGAGATCGCACGACGCATCGCCGACTCGGCCAGCTGCCAGTTCATGTCGCTGAAGGGACCGGATTTGAAAGCCGGTTACGTCGGCCAGAGCGGCGAGAAAGTTAAGAAGATCTGGGAGCAGGCACGCGGCCGTGGACGGTGCGTGATCTTCATCGACGAATGCGAAGGCGTGTTCGCGCGACGTGGCGGCAGCAACGCGGATGCCGCGTCCGACGAAGTCGTGCAAGCGTTCCTAGCTGAGTGGGACGGCGTGGGCACCGAAGGCCAGCAGATCTGGGTGGTGGGTGCCACCAATCGTCGCGACCTGCTCGACGATGCCATCGTGTCGCGCTTCGGCGCGGCCGTGCAGATCGACCTGCCGGGTCCGGCGGAACGGCTACAGATTCTGAAGTTTGAAATGGAGAAGCTGGAGCGTCCGAGCGATCTGCCCGAGTTCCTCGGCCAGGCCACCACCGGCATGTCGGGTCGCAATCTCGCGCGCCTGGCCAGCGAGGTATGCACGCGGGCGAGCAAGAACGGCGGACAGATCACAGAAGAAACCTGGCGAGACGTCCTCAAGCAGCACACGCAAGCGAGCAGCGAAGCTGTCGATCAAGGCGCACGCTGGGGTTCGCTGGTGCTCAGCGAGGACATCCTCGACAAGCTCAAGACCTTGTGCGAATCGTTACGTCACAGCGAGGAGTTCGCGGCGCAGGGCTTCGACATTCCCAAGGGTGCGTTGCTGTTCGGCCCACCGGGCACGGGCAAGACGCAGATCGCACGCACGCTGGCCAACGAAAGCGGCCTGACGTTCATCGCGGCGACCACAGCCGACATGAAAGCGGGCTTCGTGGGACAGTCGGGACAGAAAGTGCGCGAGCTGTTCGAGCGAGCACGCGGCAAAGCGCCGTGCATTCTGTTCATCGACGAGATCGAGTCCGTAGCTTCGACTCGCGGCGGCAGCAATGCAGACTCGTTCACCGGCGAAATCGTTACTCAGCTGCTACAAGAAATGGACGGCGTGAAGAAATCCGAGCGCCCGGTGTTCGTACTGGCCGCGACCAACATTCGCGAGCAGATCGATGCAGCGGTGCTGTCGCGCTTCGAAGATCAGATCGAGATCGGTCATCCCGATATCGAACAGCGGCAACATTTGTTCACGTTGTTCTTGGGCAAGCTGCCAGCCGAGTTTGAACGCGCGACAGTAGCGGCGGAGTTGGCGGCAGCCACGAGTAACATCGGCGGCCGCGACATTCGCAACATCATCCAGAAGGCTTCGCAGAAAGCGATCCGACGCGCCGGCGGCAATCCCAAGAACGTGAAGCTGACCCGTGAGGATTTGCTGAGCTCGCTGCCCGCAGCGCCATGATCGTTACCCGATATTGGTGAACAACATGAACCAACAACGGCCTCCGCAACCGCCACAACAACAGCAACGGTCGCAGCCGCAATCGCGGCCTGCGCCCGCGCCGGCAGCATCCGCCGATGTGAGCAAAGCGGCGCCACCGCCGCTGGCATCGACACAGCCAACCGCGCCTGCGCCAGGCGGTCCGGTCGCCATCGAGCCGGTCGCAGGAGCAGATAACGATGCGTCGTTGAACTTTGAGTGGCGTGCCGTGGAGCTGGGCGGCAATCGATCGTTCGGCTGCACGGTGAGCAGCACAGCGGGCAACCCGATCAGCGTGAAGATCGAGCAACTCTCGTATCAGAAAACATTGCGTGAGGACGGCGCGATCACGATCGCGGTGATTCCTACCGGTGCGGCTGGTACGCCAGGTAAATTGACCGCTCGCGACGAGACCACAGGCGCGTCAGCGGAGTTCACGTGGCAATGGCAGCCCCTCGGCAAGACGAGTGGTGCCGGTGCGCTCGCGTCGAAGCTGCTCAAGAAAGCCGCACCATCACCAGCCAAGGCTACGAAACAATCGACGCAAGGCGCACGTGCCGTCGCGAAGAAACAAACCGGTGTTGCGAGCACTGCATTCTTCGGTCAGCAGGCCAGTGGCCGCCGCTTTGCGTTCATCCTCGACATGTCCGGTTCGATGGCCGGCACACGCTGGGCAACGTGCACGCGCGAGCTGGTCACATCGCTGCAAGCACTGTCGACTCAGGCTCAGTTCTTCGTCGTACTGTTCTCATCCAGCACTGCGGAACCACCGGGACAGTCGGGTTGGATGGACGTGACTGCGGACAACGTCGCATCGGTGATCAAATGGGTATCTAACATCCATCCTGACGGCGGCACGTATCCGGCGCCGGCGTTCAAGCGAGTGTTCTCGTTGGGCGGCAAACCGGACGCCGTCTACTTTCTCACCGACGGCGAGCTGTACGACTTCGACGCATCGGACTGCGCTCGGCTGCGCGCCGGCGAAAGCACTTCGTTCCTCGATTCGCTGGCCAAGTTCTTCTCTTTCTCGGGTCGCGACGAAGAGAACACCGGCACCGTCATCAACACGATTTCGTTGGACGATCGAGCCAGCGGTCACGCACTGGAAGCCATGGCCGAGGAATCGGGCGGACAGTACGTGCACATTTCTTCCAGCACTGCCTCCGGCGAGACGCCGTAAAGAAAAAGGCCCTGAGCTTTCGCCCAGGGCCTCTTATCTCTTCGAAGCACGCCGCGTCACGCGCGGCGCACCTCTCACTTCTTAGAAGCTGCCTTCTTCTTGGCAGGGCCACCGGCCTTCTTCTTCGGCGCAGCGGTTTTCTTCGCGGACTTCTTGGCAGCGGCAGCTTCGACCTTCTTGGCCTTGGCAGCGGCCTTGGTCTCAGCCTTGGCCTTCTTCGCAGCCTTTTCGGCGTCGCTCTTCACGACTTTCTTGGTCACGCGCTTGGAAGTCGCCTTCTTCTTCGGGGCGGCCTTCTTCTTGGGCGCAGCCTCTTCACCTTCGGTGGAAGGAGCAGCGTCTTCAGAGATCGGAGCCGGCTGATCCAACAGCTGCATCAGCGCCATCGGAGCGGCATCGCCCGGACGCGGATCCATGCGCAGGATGCGGGTGTAACCGCCTGGACGCGTGTTGAAACGGGGACCGAGGGTCTCGAACAACTTCACGACCACTTCGGCATCGCGCAGCAGGGAGAACGCACGGCGACGGTTGGCATCGCTGTCGTCCTTGCCGAGCGTGATCAACGGCTCGACCACGCGACGCAATTCCTTGGCCTTCGGCACGGTGGTGCGGATGGTCTCGTGACGCAGCAGCGAGGCTGCCATGTTACGCAGCATCGCCTGGCGATGCGGGGCGTTGCGGCTTAGCTGCCGACCGGAAAGTTGATGACGCATTGTTCTTCAGTCCTTAACCAGGAACCAGGGCTCAGCCCAGCTGAGCCCTAGAGTCTTAAATAACGTCGCGCTCGTCGTCGCGCTTCAGGCTGACCGGCGGCCAGTTGTCCAAGCGCATACCCAGCGACAGACCATGGCTCTCGAGCACTTCCTTGATCTCGGTGAGCGACTTCTTGCCGAGGTTCGGCGTACGCAGCAGCTCCACTTCGGTCCGCTGCACCAGGTCACCGATGTAATGGATGTTCTCGGCCTTCAAGCAGTTCGCGCTACGCACGGTGAGCTCCAGCTCATCGACCGGGCGCAACAGGATCGGATCGAACTGCTGCTCGGCCGCCTTGGCGGCGCCTTCGTCCTGGCCCTGCAGATCGACGAACACCGACAGCTGATCCTTGAGGATCGAACCGGCGCGGCGAATGGCTTCTTCCGCGTCGATGGTGCCGTTGGTTTCGATGTCCAGAATCAGCTTGTCCAGGTTGGTACGCTGCTCGACGCGCGCGCTCTCGACCGTGTAGGTCACGCGACGGATCGGGCTGAACGACGCATCGAGTTGCAGACGGCCGATCGGGCCGCTGGACTCTTCGAACGTCGCGCGCTGGATCGCCGGGCGGTAGCCGCGGCCGCGCTCGACCTTCAAGGTCATGTTCAATTCGCCGGCCTTGGTCAGATTTGCGATGACCAGGTCGGTGTTCAGCACTTCCACGTCGTGATCCAGCTGGATGTCGCCAGCGGTCACCGGGCCGGGGCCCTTCTTGTGGAGGCGCAGCTCGGTCTCTTCACGCGCATTCAAGCGGATCGCGACCTGCTTCAGGTTCAACAAAATGTCGACCACGTCTTCCTGCACACCTTCGATGCTGGTGTACTCGTGCAACACGCCGTCGATCTCCGCCTCGGTGATCGCGCAGCCGGGCATGGAGGACAACAGCACGCGGCGCAGGGCGTTGCCCAGCGTGTGACCGAAGCCGCGTTCAAAGGGCTCGATCACAACTTTCGCCTGTTTGGCGGTCGTGGGAGTCACCTTGACGACACGAGGCTTCAGGAATTCGCCAACGGATGCCTGCATGGACCATTCACCTATCAGGTAAGTGTTGGAGACAGCTTCGAGCGCTGGCTCCAGAGATCAGGGTCGGGGACGGAATTGCTTCCGTCCCCGGCACATGACTAATTATTTCGAATACAACTCGACCACGAGATTCTCATTGATCTCGGGCAGAATCTCTTCGCGGTCGGGCAGCTGCTTGAAGGTGCCGGTAAATTTCTTCTCATCGACCTCAACCCATGCCGGAAAGCCGACCTGGGACTTGATCTGCAACGCCGTCTGAATACGCAGCTGCTTCTGCGCCTTCTCACGTACTGCAACCACATCGCCCGCGCTGACCTGGTACGAAGGGATGTTCACCACTTCGCCATTCACCGAGATCGACTTGTGGCTGACCAGCTGACGAGCTTCACTGCGCGTAGCAGCAAAACCCATGCGGTACACCACGTTGTCGAGCCGGCCTTCCAGCAGCTGCAACAGGGTCGAACCCGTTGCGCCCGGACGACCGGTAGCCTTGATGTAGTAGTTGCGGAACTGTCTTTCAAGTACGCCGTACATACGACGCAGCTTTTGCTTCTCGCGCAACTGCAAGCCGTAGTCGGACAACCGACCACGACGCTCACCCTTGATGCCGCCCGGCGGCACTTCGAGCTTGCACTTCGATTCCAGCGACTTGACGCCGCTCTTCAAGAACAAGTCGGTGCCTTCGCGGCGAGACAGCTTGCACTTCGGACCAAGATAACGAGCCATGCGACTTCCTTAGCGACGCGTTACACGCGGCGCTTTTTGGGCGGACGGCAGCCGTTGTGCGGGATCGGCGTGACGTCAGAAATGTTGGTGATCTTCAGACCGCAGGCATTGAGCGCGCGGACAGCGGACTCGCGACCCGGGCCGGGGCCCTTGACGCGCACTTCCACCATCTTCACGCCGTGTTCCTGCGCAGCGTTGCCGGCCTTCTCGGCGGCAACCTGAGCGGCGAACGGCGTGCTCTTACGCGAGCCGCGGAAACCACAACCGCCCGAAGTCGCCCACGACAGGGTGTTGCCCTGACGATCGGTGATCGTGACGATGGTGTTGTTGAACGACGCGTGCACATGGGCGATGGCGTCGGTCACATGCTTCTTGACCTTCTTCTTGCCGCCCTTGGAGCCGCCGCCGGCCCCTTGGCCCTGTTGCTTCTGCTCAGCCATAAATCCTCTGCCTTAACCTTTATGCCTTGCCGGCCGGGGTGTTCATCTTCACCGCTGCCTTACGCGGACCCTTTCGGGTGCGGGCATTGGTGCGAGTACGCTGACCACGCAGCGGCAAACCGCGGCGATGACGGATGCCCCGGTAGCAACCGAGGTCCATCAAGCGCTTGATATTCATGGACACTTCGCGGCGCAGGTCGCCTTCGACCGTGAGCTTGCTGATGGCCGAACGCAACGCCGCCACTTCCGCGTCGGTCAAGTTCTTGACCAGCGTATTGCGCTTCACGCCAGCGGTGTCACAAGCCTTTTCAGCCTGGGTACGGCCAACGCCAAAGATATGTGTGAGGCCAACCCACACATGCTTGTTCATCGGTATGTTGACGCCGGCGATACGAGCCATCTGTCGAGCACTCCCCGCGCAGAAAAGCGCGGAACTGTAAACTAAAAAACCCTGTAACTCAATGCTTTAAAGGCTGCGACTGCGGCCTATCAGCCCTGACGCTGTTTATGGCGGGCGTCGGAGCAGATTACGTACACCACCCGACGGCGGCGCACGACCTTGCAGTTCTTGCAAATCTTCTTGACGGATGCACGGACCTTCATGACTCACTCCAATCTCGGATGGGGACAGATTTCAAATCTGTCCCCGTCACAGACTTAACTTGTAGACCCTGGACGGTTGTAGCCGCGCAGGTTGGCCTTCTTCATCAGGCCCTCGTACTGGTGCGACATCAGGTGCGCCGCGACCTGCGCCTGGAAGTCCATGATCACCACCACCATGATCAGCAGCGACGTTCCGCCGAAGTAGAACGGCACGCTGAAGCGCGAAATCAGGAACTCAGGCAGCAAGCAGACGATGGTCACGTACAGCGCACCCCAAACCGTCAACCGCGTCAGCACCTTGTCGATGTACTCGCCGGTCTGCTGACCCGGGCGGATACCCGGAATGAAAGCACCCGACTTCTTCAAGTTCTCCGCCGTCTCGCGCGAGTTGAACACCAGCGCGGTGTAGAAGAAGCAGAAGAAAATGATCAAGCCGCCGTACAGAACCATGTGCGCCGGCTGACCCGGAGTCAGCGCTGCCGACACGTTCTGCATCCAGCTGAAATTGCCCGAAGAGCCGCCCCAGCTGGCGATGGTCGCCGGGAACAACAGCAAGCTCGACGCGAAAATCGGCGGAATCACACCCGACATGTTCAACTTGAACGGCAGATGCGTGCTCTGGCCGGCGTACAAGCGACGACCTTGCTGACGCTTCGCGTAGTTCACCTGGATGCGACGCTGGCCGCGTTCCACGAACACCACGAAAGCCGTTACACCGATCACCATGGCGAACAACACCAGCGCCACCGCCGCGTTGATTTCACCAGTACGCACCAGTTCCAACGTGCCGCCGATAGCCGCCGGCAAGCCCGCGACGATACCGGCCAAAATGATCATCGAAATACCGTTGCCCAGACCGCGCTCGGTGATCTGCTCACCCAGCCACATCAGGAACATCGTGCCGGCGATCAAGGTCATGGTCGCGACGAACACGAACTGCGGGCCCGGATTCACCACTACGCCCTGGTTCTGGAACGCGATGGCTGCCGAAGCGCCCTGCACCGCCGCCAGCAACACCGTGCCGTAGCGCGTGTACTGCGTCAGTTTGCGACGACCCGACTCGCCTTCCTTCTTGATCGCTGCCAGTGACGGCACCACCACCGCCATCATCTGAATGATGATGGACGCGGAGATGTACGGCATCACACCCAGCGCGAAGATCGACAACCGTTCCAGCGCACCGCCGGAGAACATGTTGAAGATGTCCAGGATGGTGCCCTGCTGCTGCTCGAAGAAGCGCGCGAGCGCCACCGGGTCGATACCCGGCGCTGGAATAAATGTGCCGATGCGATACACGATCAGCGCACCCAGCAAGAAGAACAACCGCTGTCGCAGCTCTGCGAAGCGGGTCATCTCGCCGAAGGCGGACAGAGACGCAGCGGTGGCGGGTTTGGTGGCCACGGAGTCCTTGTCGTTAAGTATCGTTACGGGTCGATGTGTCGGAGGCTGCTTACTGCTTACTTAGCAGGGGCAGCCTCGACCGCTTCGATCTTGCCGCCAGCCGCCTCGATGGCAGCCTTGGCGCCCTTCGTCAGGTGCACACCCTTGACGGTCACCGCGCGACTGATGCCGCCCGACAACACGATGCGTGCACGCTGGGCGAACTCCGGCACCAGGTTGGTGGCGCGCAGGATCTCCAGGTCAATGACGTCGCCTTTGACCTTTGCAAGCTCCGACAGGCGCACTTCGGCCACCAGCGGGGCGATCTTGGAGCGGAAGCCGAACTTCGGCAGCCGGCGCTGCAGGGGCATCTGGCCGCCTTCGAAGCCGACCTTGTGATAGCCACCCTTACGAGCGCGCTGACCCTTCACGCCGCGGCCGCAGGTCTTGCCCTGGCCGGCGGAAGCGCCGCGACCCACGCGCAGGCGGATCTTCTTGCTGCCCGGAGCGGGAGACATCTCATTGAGGCGCATGGTATCGGTACTCATTAGCCCTTCACCTCTTCGACTTTCAGCAGGTGGCGCGAGGCGCTCAGCATGCCGCGAATTTCCGGCGTGTCCGCCACGGTCACCGTGTCACGAATACGGCGCAGACCGAGGCCACGCACCGTGGCGCGATGAGCCTTGAGCTGGCCGAAGTAGCTCTTCACGAGCGTGACCTTGTAGCCCTTGTTGCTTGCCATGACGACTTCCTAAATAAGTTCGCGTAGGAGCCCGGCGTCAGCCGAGGATCTCTTCGACGCGCTTGCCACGCTTCGCCGCGATGTCATCGGGCGACTGCGCGCTGTTCAACGCATTCATCGTGGCGCGCACGATGTTGATCGGGTTACGCGAGCCGTAGCTCTTGGCGAGCACGTTGCGCACACCGGCACACTCGAACACGGCGCGCATACCGCCGCCCGCGATCAAGCCGGTACCGTCAGCGGCCGGCTGCATGTGCACGCGAGTCGCGCCGTGACGGCCGGACACTGCGTAGTGCAGCGTCGCGTTCTTCAACGACACGTTCGACAGGTTCTTGCGAGCAGCCTGCATCGCCTTCTGGATCGCGACCGGCACTTCACGCGCCTTGCCGTAACCGAAGCCGACCTTGCCGCGCCCGTCGCCGACCACCGTGAGCGCGGTGAAGCCGAACTGGCGACCGCCCTTCACGACTTTGGCGACGCGATTCACCGCCACGAGCTTTTCGATGTACTCGTCGCCCGTCGCGTTTTTTTCAACTCTGGCCATGTGTGTCTCTCTTAGAATTCCAGACCGTTCTCACGCGCTGCATCGGCCAGCGCCTTGATACGACCGTGGAATTTGAAGCCGGAACGATCGAACGCCACCTTGGTGATGCCCGCAGCCTTGGCACGCTCGGCAATTGCTTTGCCGACCGCGGCAGCGGCGGTCGCGTTGCCGGTGCCCTTCAATTCGCCGCGCACGTCCTTCTGCAAGGTCGACGCCGACGCCAGCACCTTCGACTCGGTGTCGAAGATCTGCGCATAGATATGTTGCGACGTGCGATGCACCGACAAGCGCAGAACCTTCAGTTCGCGGATCTTGGCGCGTGCGCGAACCGCGCGGCGCAGTCGTTGAGCATTTTTGTTCATGAAATAACTCTCTAAAAAAGTAACCGATGCACTCTGGTTTTCCGTTGGGAACCCAGCAGCGCCGATGTTTACTTCTTCTTGGCTTCCTTCAGTTCGATCTTCTCACCGGCATAGCGCACGCCCTTGCCCTTGTACGGCTCAGGCGGACGGAACGCGCGGATGTCGGCACAAACCTGGCCGAGCTTCTGCACGTCCGAGCCCTTGACCAGAATTTCGGTCTGGCTCGGCGTTTCGATGGTGATGCCTTCAGGCGCGGTGTAGACCACCGGGTGCGAGAAGCCCAACGTCAGGTTGAGGTTCTTGCCCTGGGCAGCGGCGCGGTAACCGACGCCGACCAGTTCGAGCTTGCGCTCGTAGCCCTTGCTGACACCTTCCACGATGTTGGCGAGGTGCGCGCGCGTCGAGCCCGCGACCATGTCGGCTTCGCGACCGTCGTTGGCCTTCTCCACCTTGAGGGCGGCGGCGTCCTGCACCACTTTCACCAGCTTGGCATTGAGCGCGAGGCTCAGCGTGCCCTTGGCGCCCTTGATGCTGATGGCGTCGGCGCTGATCGTTGCGGTCACGCCCTGCGGCAGGGGAACCGGCTGTTTAGCTACTCGAGACATTGCTGTGCGTCCCTATTAGGAAACGACGCAGATGACTTCGCCGCCGTGCCCGGAAGCACGTGCCTGGCGATCCGTCATCACGCCCTGCGACGTGGAAACGATGGCGATACCCAGTCCGCCGAGGACCGCAGGCAGCTCGTCTTTGCCCTTGTAGACCCGCAGGCCGGGGCGGCTGATGCGCTCCAGGCGGTCGATGACCGGCCGGCCCTGGAAGTACTTCAGCTGTACTGCCAGCGTCGGCTTGCCCTCGACGTCGGTCGCGGAGAAGTTTTCGATATAGCCTTCGTCCTTCAGCACCTTGGCAATCGCCAGCTTCACCTTGGAGGTGGGGGCGTTGATTTCGGTTTTGCCAGAAGACTGCCCGTTACGAATACGGGTCAGGAAGTCGGCGATCGGATCCGTCATGCTCATTTATGCGTGCTCCAGAGGTACCAGCTGTTACCAGCTGGCCATGCCGAGGCCCGGAATTTCGCCGCGCATGGTCGCTTCGCGCAGCTTGGTGCGGCCCAATCCGAACTTGCGGTAGAAACCGCGCGGACGGCCGGTGATTGCGCAGCGATTACGCTGGCGGCTCTTGCTCGAGTCGCGCGGCAGAGCCTGCAACTGAGCGACAGCAGCTTCGCGTTCCGCCGGCGTGGAAGTCGGCTTGCGAATGATCTCTTTCAGTTTCGCGCGTTTAGCGGCGTAGCGCTTCACCAGCTTCGCCCGCTTCGTCTCGCGATTGACCATCGATGTCTTGGCCATAACCTAACTCCCGCCGTTACTTGCGGAACGGAAAATTGAACGCTTCCAACAACGCGCGGCCGGACTTGTCGTCCTTGGCGGTGGTGGTGATCGTGATGTCCATACCGCGGATCGCATCGATCTGGTCGTATGCGATTTCCGGGAAGATGATCTGTTCCTTGACGCCGAAGTTGTAATTGCCCTGGCCGTCGAAGGAGCGCGCGCTGACACCGCGGAAGTCGCGGATACGAGGCATCGCGATGCTCACCAGACGATCCAAGAACTCATACATACGCGCGCCGCGCAGCGTCACCTTGGCGCCGATCGCCTGACCGTCGCGGACCTTGAAGGTCGCAACCGACTTGCGCGCTTTGGTCACCAACGGCTTCTGACCGGTGATCTTGGTGAGATCGCCGACCGCGTTGTCCATGATCTTCTTGTCCGCGACCGCTTCGCCAACGCCCATGTTGACCGTGATCTTGGTGATCTTCGGTACTTCCATGACGTTCGCCAGCTGCAACGTTTCCTGCAGTTTGGCAACGATGCTGTCGCGATAAATTTGTTCGAGTCTTGCCTTTGCCATCTTCGTTTACCTATGGACCCGCTCCAACGCCTCAGGCGTCGACGGTTTCCTTGTTGGACTTGAAGAAGCGCACTTTCTTGCCGTCGGCCAGCGTGCGAATGCCCACGCGGTCCGCCTTCTTCGTCACCGGATTCCACAACGCCACGTTGGACAGATCGATCGAGGCTTCTTTCTCGACGATGCCGCCCTGCACGTTGCGCTGGGGGTTCGGCTTGGTGTGCCGCTTGACTGTGTTGATGCCCTCGACGACCACGCGGTCCTCGAGCAGCTTGACGATCGTGCCGCGGCGGCCCTTATCACGGCCCGCGATCACGACGACTTCGTCACCTTTGCGAATCTTCTTCATGACTCACAACTCTCAGAGTACTTCGGGCGCCAGCGAGATGATCTTCATGAACTGCGCCGTGCGCAGTTCGCGCGTGACGGGTCCGAAGATACGAGTGCCCACTGGTTCCAACTTGTTGGTCAGCAACACCGCAGCGTTGCCGTCGAAGCGGATCAACGAACCGTCGGCACGACGCACACCGAACTTGGTGCGCACGACCACGGCGTCATAGACCTCGCCCTTCTTCACTTTGCCGCGCGGGATGGCATCACGGATGCTGACCTTGATGACATCGCCGACCGTCGCATAGCGACGCTTCGAGCCACCGAGCACCTTGATGCACATCAGGCTGCGGGCGCCGCTGTTATCGGCGGCATTCAATAGCGTGCGCATCTGGATCATGGCGCGGCCTCCACCGATTCAACCTGCACGGCGCGCTGCACGATCTTCACCAGGCGCCAGGACTTGTGACGCGACAGCGGGCGGCATTCTTCGATGGCCACGGTGTCGCCTTCACGGCTTTCGTTGTTCTCGTCATGAGCGAGGAACTGCGTGCTGCGGCGCTGGTACTTGCCGTACTGCGGATGCGGCACATAGCGCTCGACCGAGACCGTGATGGTCTTCTGCATCTTGTTGCTGACGACCTTGCCGGTCAGCTGACGCGCAGCCTTCTTGTCAGTCTTCTCAGTGCTCATGATTACTTACCTTTCGCGCGGCGCTGTTCGCCGGCCACGGTCTTCAGGCGCGCGATGTCGCGACGAACGCGAGTGAAATCGTGCGGCTTCGCAGCCTGGCCGGTGGCCCGGGCCATGCGAAGGTTGAACTGTTCGCGACGCAGCTCCAGCAGTTCTTTCTGCAGGTCGGCGGGCGACTTGGCGCGCAATTCTTTAGCGGTGCTCATGGTCTATCTCTTACCGGACCTGGCGGGTCACGAACTGCGTGTCCACCGACAGCTTCGAGGAAGCCAGGCGGAACGCTTCACGTGCAATGGCTTCGGTCACGCCTTCCATCTCGAACAGCACTTTGCCGGGCTTGATCTTGGCGACGTAGTACTCGACGTTGCCCTTACCGGAGCCCATGCGGACTTCCAGCGGCTTCTTGCTGATCGGCAGGTCGGGGAACACGCGGATCCACACCTGACCGCCGCGCTTCACGTAGCGGGTCATGGCACGACGCGCGGCTTCCAACTCACGCGCAGTCATGCGCGCACGGCTGGTGGCCTTGAGACCGTACTCGCCGAAGGCGACGTAGTTACCGCTTTGCGCGAGGCCGGCATTGCGGCCCTTGAACGCCTTGCGGTACTTGGTGCGTTTAGGTTGCATCATGGTCGATTACCTCAGGCAGTCGCTTCCGCCGAGGCGGTTGCAGCCTGACCATCAGCGGCTTCCGCCGGCTGTTCCTGCGTATTGAACACTTCGCCCTTGAAGATCCACACCTTGACGCCGATGACGCCATAGTTGGTGCGGGCTTCGGCCAAGCCGTAGTCGATGTCCGCGCGCAGCGTGTGCAGCGGAATCCGGCCTTCGCGATACTGCTCGGTGCGAGCGATTTCGGCGCCGTTCAAGCGACCGGCCACACGCACCTTGATGCCCAGAGCGCCGATGCGCATGGTGTTGGTCACGGCGCGCTTCATGGCGCGACGGAACATCACGCGACGCTCCAGCTGCTGGGCAATGCCTTCGGCAACCAGCATGGCGTCGAGCTCAGGCTTACGGATCTCGGCGATGTTGATGCGGACGTCGCCGGCCGGCATCTTCATCATCTTCGAGACCTGACCGCGCAGCTTCTCGATGTCCTCGCCCTTCTTACCGATCACGATGCCAGGACGCGCAGTGTGAATAGTGATGTTCACTTTGCGCGCGGCGCGTTCGATCTGAATGCGGCTGACCGAGGCTTCGGACAACTTCTTCTTCAACAGCTCGCGCACCTGGAAGTCGGTGTACACGTGCGACGGAAAATTCTTGGTCGACGCGTACCACTTCGAGGTCCACTCACGGGTGATGCCGAGGCGGAAGCCGACCGGATTGACTTTTTGACCCATGGTTCTTACTCGCTCTTGCCGTCGCCGACCGTCACGATGATGTGACTGTTGCGCTTCCAAATCCGATTGCCGCGGCCCTTGGCACGCGCGTGGAAACGCTTCAGCACCGGGGCGGTGTCGATGGTGATGGTCTGCACCTTCAGCTCATCCACGTCCGCGCTCAGATTGTTTTCCGCATTGGCAATCGCCGATTCCAGCACCTTACGCACCAGCTTCGCGCCTTTCTTCGGCGTGTAGCGCAGCGTGTTCAGCGCCAGACCCACGGGCTTACCGCGGACCAGGTCGGCGATCAGGCGGCACTTCTGCGGAGAAATGCGCGCGTACTTCAGTGTGGCAGCGACTTGCATGTAATTACTCCGCCGAGCTCTTCTTGTCGCCCGAGTGACCCTTGAAGGTACGCGTCGGAGCGAACTCACCCAGCTTGTGGCCGACCATGTTCTCGGACACGAGCACAGGAATGTGCTGGCGTCCGTTATGCACGGCGAGCGTCAATCCCACCATATCCGGCAGGATCATCGAACGGCGCGACCAGGTTTTGATCGGGCGACGATCGTTCTTCTCGGAAGCGACGCGCACCTTCTTGGCGAGGTGCAGGTCGACAAACGGACCTTTCTTTACGGAACGAGGCACGTGGTGATCCTCTTAAGCTCAATTACGGCGGCGGATGATCATGCCCGCCGTGCGCTTGTTACGACGCGTCTTCTTGCCCTTGGTATTCCAACCCCACGGGCTCACCGGATGCGGATTACCCTGGCCGGACTTACCTTCACCACCACCGTGCGGGTGATCGACCGGGTTCATCACCACACCACGCACCGTCGGGCGGATGCCGCGCCAACGGATGGCACCGGCCTTGCCGTAGCTACGCAGGTTGTGTTCGCCGTTAGAAACTTCACCGATGGTCGCGCGGCAGTCGACGTGCACCTTGCGCATCTCAGTGGAGCGCAGACGAATCGTCGCGTACATGCCTTCGCGAGCAGCCAGCTGGGCCGAGCCGCCGGCGCTGCGAGCGAGCTGGGCGCCCTTGCCGGGCTTCAACTCGATGCAATGAATCGTGGTGCCGATCGGAATGTGGCGCAGCTGCATCGCGTTGCCAGATTTGATCGGGGCTTCGGCGCCCGACATCACTGCGTCGCCAGGAGCCATGTCCTTGGTCGCGATGATGTAACGACGCTCGCCATCCTTGTACAGCACGAGCGCCAGATGCGCGGTGCGGTTCGGATCGTATTCGACGCGTTCGACTTTGCCGGCAATGCCGTCTTTGTCGCGCAGGAAGTCGATGACGCGATACTTCTGCTTGTGACCGCCGCCCTGGTGGCGCACGGTCTGACGGCCGAAGTGGTTACGCGCGCCGGTCGAATTCTTGTGCGTGACCAGCGAGGTCTCGGGGCCACCCTTGTGCAGGTGATCGCGCGAGATCTTGACCTGGAAGCGACGACCCGGCGAGGTCGGTTTGGATTTGATCAATGCCATGACTGATTTCCCGATGCCGTAGCGGCGATCAGGCCTCCGTTCCGGTCAGATCGATGCTCTGACCCGGGGCCAGGCGCACATAAGCCTTCTTGTAATCCTGCCGGCGACCGAGCCGCTGGCCGAAGCGCTTCTGCTTGCCGCCGACGTTCACTACGTTCACGTCCGCAACTTTGACTTCGAACATCAACTCGACCGCAGCCTTGATGTCGCTGCTGGTCGCGTCGCGGCGCACGCGGAACACGAATTGGTTCGCCGTCTCGGCGATACGCGCGCTCTTCTCGGACACATGAGGTCCGAGCAGCACGTTCATCAGTTTTTCCTGACTCATGCGAGCCTCTCTTCGAGCAGGCGAACGGCACCGACCGTCGCGAGCACTTGGTCATGACGAGCGAGGCTCAGCGGATCGAGCGCACTCACCGGCAACACGTCGATATACGGCAGGTTGCGCGAAGCCAGCTCGAGCTTTTCGTCGAACGCTTCGACCAGCAACAGCACGTTATCGCCCTGGTTCAGTTCCTTGAGCTTCTGCACCAGCAGCTTGGTCTTCGGCGCTTCCAATTCGATGCCGTTCACCACCTGCAAGCGATCGGTGCGGGCCAGCTGCGACAACATGGCCTGCAGCGCCGCGCGATACATCTTGCGGTTCACTTTCTGGGAGAAATCACGAGGCTTGGCAGCGAACGCGCGACCACCGCCCACCCAAATCGGGCTGCGGATCGAGCCGGCACGCGCCTGACCGGTGCCCTTCTGGCGCCACGGCTTGATGCCGCCGCCACGCACTTCGGCCTTGGTTTTTTGCGCTTTGGTGCCCGCACGACCGGCCGCCATATAAGCGACGATGATCTGGTGCACCAGAGATTCGTTGTACTCGCGGGCGAACGTCGTGTCGGAGACCTGAACGTCCTGAGCCTGCGCGCCTTTGCTGATGAGTTTGAGGTTCATGGGCGACTACTCTTACTTCTTCGCCGGGGCAACGCGCTTGCGGCGCAGCTGCGCAGCAGCCTTCACCGACGGACGCACGATGACCTGGCCGCCATCCGCACCCGGCACGGCGCCGCTGATCAGGATCAGGTTGCGCTCGGTGTCGATGCGTACGACCTTGAGGTTCTCGATGGTGCGACGGACCTGGCCCATGTGGCCGGACATGCGCTTACCGAGGAACACGCGGCCCGGGGTCTGACGCTGACCGATAGAACCGGGCGAGCGATGCGACACGGACACACCGTGCGAGGCAGGCAGACCACCGAAGTTGTGACGCTTCATGGTGCCGGCGAAGCCTTTACCGATGGTGGTGCCGGTCACGTCGACGACCTGGCCGACTTCGAACTGATCGACCTTGAGCTCGAAGCCTGCAGCGACGTCCTTCAGCTCTTCGCCCTTGAGGCGAAACTCGACCAGCGATTTGCCGGGAGCCACTTTGACTTTGGCGTAATGGCCAGTGAGGGCCTTGTTGGTATGCGACGCCTTGCGATCGCCAACGGCGACCTGCACGGCGCGATAGCCATCGGCTTCGACAGTGCGAACCTGCGTAACGCGGTTCGGCACGGCTTCGATGACGGTCACCGGCACGGTCTCGCCCGCTTCAGTGAAGACGCGCGTCATACCCGCCTTTCGACCGACCAGACCAGGGGTCTTGGCAGCGCTCATGAGGATTCCTCGTTAATACTCAATTCAACGGCGCCGACACCGCCCGTCCCGGCTCATGACCGAAACAGTGCGACACCGCGCTGATCCACGCCCGTGACTGCGATTGGCCACGAACGCTAAAAACTTGTTTCTGCAGTGAAATCGGCGACAGGAGTTCGAGAGGAACGACCGGGAGAGTCCCAGTCATGCCGCTCGAGCGGTACCCCGTCAGGGCCAGACCTCGGCGCAAAAGAGGCGCGAATTATAGTCAGCCAGCCTGACTTTGCAAGCGTCTCAGTAGCTTGCCGGCTCCGCCGGCCGCTTTATCTTGGTTTTTTCTACATTGGCGGCTGCGCCGCCCACATAAAAAATAAAAATCTCTGCCTCGCGAGGGGGCGACGGCGCTAGCCGGCGCCCCGAGCGACTCTCAGTTGAGCTTGATCTGGACGTCCACACCGGCCGGCAATTCCAGCTTCATCAGTGCGTCGACGGTCTTGTCCGTCGGGTTCAGGATGTCCATCAGGCGCTTGTGGGTACGGATCTCGTACTGGTCGCGCGCGTCTTTATCGCCGTGCGGGGAGACCAGCAGCGTGAAGCGTTCCATCTTGGTCGGCAGCGGCACCGGACCCTTGACGGTGGCACCCGTGCGCTTGGCGGTCTCGACGATTTCACGCGCCGAGTTGTCGATCAGACGATGATCGAACGCTTTCAGACGGATGCGGATGTTCTGGTTCGTTGCCATGATTGCAGTCTCTTGAAGCGCCGGCGGGTTGGTTCCGACGGCGCCACGTTGAATTGAGTTACTTGATGATCTTGGCGACGACGCCGGCGCCGACCGTCTTGCCGCCTTCACGGATGGCGAAGCGCAGGCCTTCTTCCATCGCGATCGGCGCAATCAGCTCCACCACCATTTTGATGTTGTCGCCAGGCATCACCATCTC
>NZ_JAEUPY010000624.1 GCF_016790065.1 Steroidobacter sp. | reverse complement strand
GTGGTCAGCCGATTCTTCAGATTGCGCGCTTTGCCGACGTACAGCACTTCGCCGTCGGCGCCGATCATGCGATAGACGCCCGGACGCTGGCTGACATTGGCCAGGAACAGCTTGGAGTCGAAGGCGACGGCACTCATGCCGCCATTTTAAAGGATATGACCGGTCAGCGCCGGTCAGGCATTAGCCGCCGTCAGCGATCTTGTTCCGCGCCGTGCATCCAACGGCGCAGGGTCGGTGTCAGCGTGGCGATGACCAACGCGACCGTCAGGCAAGCCGCACTGAAGCTGCCAAAGACTGTGGTGAATGCGATTCCTTGCACCCACATGCCCACATAGCCGGCCAGCCATGCTCCGATGCCCATGAAGATGTACCAACCGCCGATCAGCAGGACCGAGTAGCGCGCCGGCGCCAGCTTGCTGGTCAACGCAATCTGCGGTGCCCAAACCAACGCGTCGCCCAAGCCGAAAAACAAGTAGGCCACGATCACCCACGGCCAGGCCGGTGAGGCATCGGCCGCGAAATGCTCGATCGCCGCCAGCGTCAGATACCCCACCGTCAGTGCCAACATGCCCAGCGCCAGTTTGTAGCAGGCGCTGGGATTGCGGCCGGTCGCCTCGAGCCGTCGCCACAACAGCGACAGCACCGGTGCGAACAACAGAAATGCCCACACACTGGTGGTTTGCAGCCAGGTAGTTGGGATCTGGAACCCGGCGAGCGTGCGATCCACGTGCTTGTGCGCGTACAGGTTCAGCAAGCCAAGCATCTGGTAGTACCCGACTGAATACAGCGCGGTGAACAGTCCCAAGATCCCGATGACCCGGAGTCGTTGCCGCTCGCTGGCGTTCAACGGTGCCGCTTGAGTCTGTGCCGGCCGAGATATCGTGGTGCCGATGTCCTGCAGCCATTCGCGCTGGCGTGCCAGGTAAGCGGCCAGGCCGAGCAACATGCCGAGCGCGGCAGCACTGAATGCTTGATGCCACCCCACCCGCTCGCCTAGATAGCCGACCGTCACTCCGCCGAGCAACGCACCGATGTAAATGGCGACGAAGAAGTAACTGAAGCCTTCGTCGAGGCGCGCCCCACCCTCTGGATACAGCCGCGCTACCAACGACGAGATGCTCGGCTTCAACAACGCCGTACCGCTGAGAATCAGCAGCAACCCGCTCATGAATGCCGTCGTCCGTACCGACACCTGTAACAACGGCGACGTGGCCAACAACAGGTGTCCGCTCATGATGATGAGGCCGCCCCACAGCACCGCGCGTCGCTCGCTCATCACGGTGTTCACTAGCCACGCACCTAGCGCAGGCAGGATGAAACCGAGACCGGCATAGGTGCCGTACAAGCGGAGTGCGTCCGCGTCCGACCAGTGCCAGCCGCCGGATTGCGCATCGGCAGTGAGGAACAGCACCAGAACGGCGGCGAGTCCCCAGTAACTGAATCGCTCCCAGAATTCGGTCAACGCCACGAGGAACATGCCCCGCGGATGACCGAACCAGGTGGCTGCTGGCCGTTGCATGCAGACTAGTCGATGACGTAGAGCTGGCGCGGCAGACTGCAAAACGACTGCGCTCCGCTATCGGTCACACGCAGCGTCTCGCTGAACACATAACCTTCTTCGGGTTCCCAGATGCCGAGAATCAAATGCAACGTGGAGTCAGCGCGCAGCTCGCGTTGGTCCTCTCGCTGCAAACTGTAACTGCCCTCGGTCCAGTCGATACCGATGCCATAGCCGATGCGAGACTCCTTGCGTACACCGCGGCCATCGAAGTGCTTCCAGAAGGTATCGTAGACGTCGCAGCAACGCGCTCCAGTTCGCACTGCCGGCAAGGTAGCTTCGAATGCGTCACGCACGACAGCGTCGATCTCTCGCAATCTCGGCGGCGGCGAACCCAAATACACCGTGCGCGATACAGCCGCACAGTAGCGGTATCGGAACGCGCCGAGTTCGAAGTTAGTCTGCGAACCCCGAGCGTAAACGCGATCCGACCAGTTGAGATGCGGCGCATTGGCGAATGGCGTGACCGGCATGGTCACCGCTGCAATCGGCGCGCTGCCTGCGGTGCCCGGTAAGCCGCTGCAGAGCTTGCCGACGATGGTCGCGCCTACTTCGCTTTCTGACGTACCAACCGCGATTCGCTCGATGCCAGCCAGCAAAGCCTGCTCACCGATTCGCGCGGCCTCGGTCATGCGCTTGAGTTCAACAGCCGACTTTACGGCCCGAATCTCGCTGAACCAACCGTCTGCATTGCTGAGAGCAACATCACCGAGTCCGTCGACCAGCGCTGCATGCGCATCGACGCCTAGCCCCGGACCGTTGCGCTCGACGGCGATATGTTTGGTCCCAGTGCGTGCGCGAATCAATCGCCCGATCTCTTGCCACACGGGTAGCAAGCTGAGCCCGAGCACCCGCTCGCCGTAGGCCACGATGTTTGCAGACGAGAGCCAGGTCGTCGCGGTGGCACACCACACGTCCATTTGGCGGAGTATCAAGATGGGTTCCGGGTTTTGCAGTGTGACCAGCATGCCCTGCGGTATGTAGGCCGAGTTGCCCTGGTAGCCGGTGAGATAGCTGATGTTGGATTCGCTGATGACGAACAGCGCCTCCACTTTCGCTCTCGCCATGCGTGCCTGCACAGCGGCGAGTCGTGCGCGAAACTCCGGAACATCAAAGGCCAGCGGCAGAGTCTGAGTCGACGGCATGGAGCGTTCTCGAGGACAGAGGTGAGAAGTGCGGGAACAGTTGATCGAGCGTGGCGGCGTCGAACAGGCGACCATCGCTCATCACATAGCGAATCGACGTGGAATGGCGCAGATCTTCGAGCGGGTTGTGCTCGAGCACTTGCAGATCCGCGAGCTTGCCTGGCTCAATCGAACCGAAGTTGCGACCGTGACCGATGGCCTGCGCATTGGACAGCGTCGCGAGTCGCAAGGCATCGTGAGCCGACATGCCGCGGCCTAGTAGCCATAGCTCCCAGTGCGTCCCCAGACCTGCCAGCGCCCCATGCGAGCCGAGACCGACGCGTCCACCTGCTGCCAGAATCTTTCCGGCTTGCTCAGCAACGGCTGTCGTCGCGAACTGATTGGGATGTGCCAACGTCATCCAGGGTCTCAACGCTTTGCGCGCCAGCTCCGCTTCAGGCAGGAAGCGACGTAACTTTGCGTCGTTGTAGACATCGTGTTCGCGATAGAACAGATGCTCGCCTTCCAAGCGCGGCACGCCTTCCAGAATAGTCGGCGTGTAGGTGATGCCGCTGGCCGCGAACAGCTTGATCACATCGTCATAGAGCTGAGTCGGCGCGAATGAATGCTCCACGCCAGCGAAGCCATCCATGGCGAGCGTCAGGTTCATCTTGAAATCGCCGTTACCCTCGGCGGTTACCGTGAGTCCTTCTGCATTCGCCGCTTGGAGCAATCGCTGCCGCGCTTGACGATCGCCGACTCGATAACTCTTCAGCGTTTGGGTACGGAAGAACTGTCCATAGCGCTCGGCGACATTGCGGGCATCGGCGGGACTGCGAATATCCTCTGCCGTGTACACGCCGCGACCCGTTGAGAACACGCGCGGGCCGAGAATGTCTCCTAGCGCAACTCGATCACTGTAAGTCAGTACGTCGAGCGTTTCCGTCTGCGGGTCACGGATAGATGTGACTCCAAACGCCAGATGAGCGAGGTATTGCCACACTTGCTTTCGATGAACTCCCCACGCTGGCCACACATGGGAATGGATATCGACGAATCCAGGCAGGATGGTCTTGCCGCTCACATCGATGACGCGCGCACCTTGGGGGATCGCCACCGTGCCGCGAGGAACGACCGCTACGATCCGGTTGCCAGTGACGACGATGTCTGCGTCCTCGATCACCTCGTTGCCACGCATCGTGATAGCTCGCCCGCCGCTCAGCACGACTGAGCTGGAACTCACGTTGCGCTTCATCCGCACGAACAAATCTCGGCGTGACGGTACCTGCGACTGCGCAAACAATGAACTCCCTAGCGACCAACGAGCGCCCGAGTCGCGGCTCCATGCGATGAAGTCAGCACCGACGCTCGAAAGGCGAACTGCAGATGTGGCCGTCGCTTGATCCGGCAGGACGATGTCTTGGCGCGCGTCCCGCTGAGCTTTCAACTGGATGGACCAAGCCTGATTGTTGAGCAAGGCCAGCGCGCGTGTTCCGTCCGGAGACATGAGGATTTCGTCGGCCAGAACACGCATGAGTTTCATGCCGTCCCACCCGACCACTCGCAGCTCGACGCGCCGATCGCTGCCATCCCATCGCACGCTGACCAGCCCGTCGACAGGATCTTTGAAGAAAATCCGCTCCGGATCTGTCGCGAAATGGGGCATGCCTGCGCGGATGCTACGCAGCTGCCCGACCGGTGCGTCGCGAACCGCAGTGATCGGTTTGATCGCACCGCCTGCCGCCGGCAGCCACACCAGTTCGCCACGAAGCAACGGCTCCGGCTCGGACAACAAGCCCATGCGCAGTTGTTGTGGGCTGCGAATCGCGACGATGCGACGACCATCGGGGCTGTACTCGATGCCCTCGTAGAGACCTGGAGCGGATGTCAGTCGCTGCGGCCGTCCTTCGACGTCGACGCGCATGCGCCAGATCGCGCCGCCGTCTCGATCGTCCCAAGTCACGTACGCGATGTAGCGGCCGTCGGGCGACCACGCTGGGAAGAATGCATTGTCATGCTCAGCACTCAACCGCCTAGGCGCCGATTGGCCGTCAGCATTCTGTTGGATCCAAATTCTGCCGAGCGCTGAAAACGCCACGGCGCGTCCATCAGGCGAATAGCTGGGCTGCTCGATGCGTCTAGCCGTTACCGCGTCATCGGCAATCGAGTACTCGTGCTTGGACTGCGGAGTGACGCCGACGTCCACGGCTGCCTTGAACGGAATCTGTGTTTTGGCACCGGAGGCGATCGCGACCCGCCAGATCTTGCCTTGAAAGGAGACAATCAACGCCGAGCTATCCGGCGTAAACGCCGCGCCGCTGGCCAGATCGCGCATCGGAGCCCAGCCTTCTTGCTCGTCGCGATCGATGTCTGTCAGCAGTGTTCGTTCTTCGCCAGACGCGAGTTCCACCAGATTAACGGCGGTGCGCTCGGCATAGCGAGTGACATAGGTGAGATAACGGCCGTCGGGGCTGAGCGTGGGACGCAAGCTGCCGCCGAGTCGGCGAATCCACGGATCGATGCGTCCCGTGATGCGATCCAATCGCACGATCTGCCAGCTGCCGTATTCACGCGGCACGCCCCGGGACGCAAATACGTACCGAGCATCGGCTCCGAATGCGGCACCAAGCATGCTCTGCCGCGCATCGTTGTCGGTTCCAGTCAGCGCTTGGCCAGCGCCACTGCCCGTCGACGGATAGAGCATCAGGTCGACATCGCGACCATAGATGTTCACGTTCGCGCCGGTACTGCGGGAAACAACCAGCGATCCACCGTCCGGAGTCCATTCGGGTGAAATGAAAATCTGGTCGTGCTCGGCGGTGACCGCTCGTGCATGGCTGCCATCAGCAGCGATGATCCAGACGTTGTCGCCGCCACTGCGGTCGCTGATGAAGGCTATGGAGCGGCCATCAGGCGAGTAGCGTGGCTGTGCATCGAACGCGCTACCGCTGGTGAGTCGTTTGGCTTCGCCACCAGTAACAGGCAGCGTGTACAAGTCGCCGAGCAGATCGAACACCAGCGTTCGCCCATCCGGTGAGATGTCGAGCGACAGCCAGGTTCCCTCCTCGGCCGTGAACTGCAAACGCTGCGTTGATTCGGGCAATAGCGGCAACTCATCGCCAGCTGCAAACACAGCGCCCACGAATAGCATCGAGAGCAGCACGAAGCTGCTCGTCAGGAAATAGCGCTTCATTCTAGAAGCGCTCGCGTAGCTTCGTATGCTCTTCGACGTCGCGCCGGTCACGCCACAGCGGCCGCAGCTTGCCCTGCGAGAACAGTTCGAGCTGATCACCTACATGCGGCGAGCCTGGCTGGCTGGAGTTGCCGTAAGGAAGGATGCCTTCGGCACGCGTCGGCTTGGAGAATTCCACTACGGCAATGAAGGTGTCGCCGCTGCTGATCGCGTACTTACCATCCTCCGCGCGACGAAAGCCTCCGTCCGCAGCCGTGCCATAGAACACGCTGGCAACTCGCGAAGGCACGTCCTTGTCACCCACCCGCATGCGATACACGTCACCGAAAGGAACATCGAGCGCGCCGTAGCGCTCGCGAACTTCTTCGGCAGCTTTAACGAGCGTCTGCACGGCGTTTGCCGGCGACTTCAGGCCGCGCGGCGTCGTGAGCGGGGCCTTCTCATTCCACGGTTCCGCAAACCAATCACCGCTCGGCCCGCCCATGGCATCTACCCACTGCAGAAACAACACAGCGCCTCGGCTGTCGGGATCGACGTGACGATTCCAGGCTTGAAGCACTGTCGCGGCTTCACGTGCAGTGCCGTCGTCCGTAGTCGCTACCGCCGCGAACAGATCGGGCAGGAAGCGATCCGCCATCTCGACCCGATTGGCATTGCGTTGACGGACCAGTTCCTCGAACGACAGCTTCGGTGTAGCGAGCAGGTTCTTGGTAATCGACTGCGCGCGAAAATCCATCGCAGGCGCAGGCAAGAACTTCGAGTAACGCGCCGGATCCAGTTCCCACGGGAAGGTCGACGACCACGGCGGATCGTTGGAGTTCTGTAAGAAACCTGTAGTTGGATCGGCAAGGCGCGGCATCTGCGTGATTGGCAGCGTCTTGCTCCACAGGTATTCAGAACGATCGCCAGGCACGATGCCCCGCCAGGTCTGTCGATCGCCGACGCGACGGTCAGGAAGATCGGCGTTGTACTGGAACAGAATGTGCCCGCCGCGGTCGGCGTAGACCGTATTGAAGAAGGACAGCGGCAAGCGCTGATTCACTGCCTCGAACTGTTGCATGGTGCGCGCTTGGAGCAACGACCAGAAGCGCTCGACGATGCGCTCCCCTTCGCGTCCGCTGATTCGCACCGCCAAGGCCTTGCCGGCGGCGGCATCGTAATAGATGACCGGCCCGTGCACCGAGCGTCGACGTTCGAGAACTTGCTCGGTCACCTTGCCGTCTGCGCCACGGACTTTGAGCGTGACATCGGCTAGCCGCTCGAATGAACGTACTTTGCCATCGAACAGATAGCCCTCGCCTTGTAGCGTCAGCTCGTAGGTATCTACGCCGTCATAAGGATTCACGGTCTGGGTCCATCCCAGATCGGGCGTGAACCCGAGCGACAGGAAAGGCTGACCCAGCAGGCTTGCACCATAGGCATCGATGCCCGGCGCAACGATGTGCGACTCAAAGAAGGTGAGTTCGCCGCCCCAGCTCAGATGCGGATTGATGACCAGCATGGCGTTACCGTTAGTGGAACGCTTTGGCGCAATCGCAAAACCGTTCGAGCCACGCGGTGCGTTATCGCGCGCTTGCTTGGTCCGACTAATGTACTCACCGATGGCAGAGGTATCGGCTTCGTGCATCAGGAAGCCAGCAATGAGCCGCGTGTTATGAGCGACGATGAGCGATGGCTCGACGGGAAACACCCAGCGATTCTCGGCCGCCAGCGCGTCGGGATGAGCCGCGACATATTCGTTCATGCCACGCGCGAACGCTGCGATCCGCTCGCGATAAGGCCCGCGCTCCTGCTCGAACCATTGAGCGCTGCGTTCGAGCACACCGAGGTTATGAACCATGGCGTCGCTACTGGCGTATTTACTGCCCCAATGCTCTGCAGCCCGCCCACGAACCTGCCCGAGCGACACAGCTAGCGTATTGGCATGTGCGCGAGCCTGCGCCCATCCCATCAGATAGAACGCGTCTTCTTGAGTGTTCGCATACAAATGCGGCACACCCCAACTATCCCAAAGAATCTCCGAGCTGCGTTGCTGGTTGTCAGCACTGACGTTCGTCAACAACGCCAGCGACCCGGCCGCGACGACGCACAGTCGTCGCAGCATTCCCCCGATGAGTGAACCCACGGCTCAGAATTCCATGCTGACGCGCAGACCGACCAAGGGGCGCGGCGAGTTCACCGCCGAACCGGTCAGTGAGAAACCACTCAGCAGCACGCCGCCGGAATAGACTTCGTCGAACACGTTCTCGCCGAACACCTCGGCCATCCAACGGTCGCTCCGCACACCCAAGCGCAGGTCGACCACGTCGTAGGACGGCAGATATTCCAGCTGATTCGGATCGTCCAGGCTTTCCAGCCGATTGCTCATGTGCAGATACGACGTTCGTACGAAGCCACGCAAGTCCCCGGACAGCGGACGTTCGTAGTCCACGACCAGGGTGCCCGTGAAGTTCGGCGTGTTTGGCAGGCGCTGGCCGGCCAGACTGATGCCGTTGCCATTGATGAAGTCGCGCACTTCGGTGTTGAGCACGCTGACACCCGCGGTGATCTCCAGGCCGGTTAGCGGCAACGCGCGCAACTCCAACTCCGATCCATACACATTGGCGCGGCCGACGTTGTCGGTGAAGTTGCGGCCTGAGGAGAAGTCGTAGGTCGAGATCTGCACGTCGCTCCAATCGGTGTAGAACGCGGCAATGTTCAAAGCCAGCCGGCGGTCGAAGAAAAACGCTTTCATACCCAGTTCGTAGTTATCGGCCTGTTCCGGGCCGAAGGTGGGCTTGAACGGCGTCAGCAATTGAATGCCGCCTGCTCGATAGCCGCGAGCAAACGTGGTGTATAGATTGGTGGACGCACCCACTTCGTACTGCAGGCTCAAGCGCCCGGTGACCTTGCTCGACTCGCCGGCGCGTGTTTCATCCGCCAGCGGCCCGCCGCTCAGCAAATTGAAACTGCCGACCTGACTCTGCTCGATGCGATCGTCGTTGTAGCGCAGGCCGCCGATGACTTTGAATCGGTCGGTGAGCCGATAGCTCAGCTCAGTGAACAGGGCTTTGCTGGTGGTGTCCTTGAGAATGTGCTCGCCGAACAACAGCATGTTGTTGGGGAACAGCGGCGACCCACCGACGGTGGTGATCAGCTCCGCATCCGAGCCGAAGTAGGTGTTACCGCGCCCGTCGCTGTCCGCCGCTGAGTAGTACGCACCGAAGATCCAGCCGAACGGTCCCGTGCCATTCGATTGGGCTCGCAGCTCCGTGCTCCAGAAATTGTCGCGCACATATGGCGAGACGTTGTAGAACAAGTTGTATTCGGAATAGTCGTAGTCGGTCTGTGCGTCGGAGCTGCTGTGCACGTAGCCCGACACGGACACCAGCGAGAAGCTATCGAAGTCGTACTGCGCACGCAGCGTCGCGAGCGTGGTTTCCGAATTCAGAAAGCTGCGGGTATCGCTGGAAATGTATTTGTTCTGGTCCGGGTAGTAGCGCGGGTAGCCCGCCGGCAATGAGCCCGGTGGCAGCGCGCCCAACCCTGCGTCGATCAATTGCTGAAACAGTGCCATCTCGCCGATTAGATGACCGTCGGTTACGGTGTTGGGAAAGCCCTGCTCGTATTTCTGTAACGACACTGCGCCATCGATGGTCAGGTCTGCCACTGGCGTGAGTCTCAGAGCGGCCCGAAATCCCGTGCGTTCGTAGTCGTTGGACTGTCCGGTCGGGCCGACATTCTTCAGATAGCCGTCCATACCGCGATACGAAGCACTCAAGCGCACGGCTGCGATGTCATCGATCAACGGCACGTTCACAGCACCGCGGATGGCGCGACTACCGTGCGAGCCGCCCTCCGCTTCCGCTGAACCGAACACCCCGTCATGGCTCGGAGCAATGCTGGTGATGTTGATGGCGCCGGCAATCACGTTGCGTCCAAACGCCGTACCTTGCGGACCTCGCAACACTTCGATGCGTTCGACATCAGCCAGATCGGCGCTGACGTTGCCTGAGCTGGCGCCGGTCAGTTCGAATTCATCCAGATACAAGCCGAAGTTGCTGGCCTGGCCGCCCAACCGCCCGATGCCGCGGATGGTCACGTTATAAGAGCGTTCATCGCCACCCAGTTCGGCATTCAAGCCCGGCGTGAAATTGGCGTAGTCCTCCAACTTCACGATGGCGGACTTGTCGATCTGCGCCCGCGTGAACACCGTGATCGACGTCGGGACTTTTTCGAGGCTCTCTTCGCGCTTCTGCGCGGTGACGATGATTTCTTCCAGCCCGAGTGCTTCAGGCGTCTGCAACGCGCCGCTGGCAGCTGACGCGGCATCGGCTGGGGCCTGCGCCAGAATCAGGTTGGCATTGCTCTGGGTGGCAGCCGCCTTGTCACGTTCGACGATAGCGACGGTTTGCGCATCGATCTGACGAAACGCCAGGCCGGTGTTTGCCAGCAGCGCCGCCAGCGCTTCGGATGCCGGCAACTCGCCGTGCACGCCGGCGGAACGCAGCTCGGCTTTCATACCGGCCCACATCAATAGCTGCACCTTGGTCTGGCTGGAAAAGGCCAGCAGCGCCGTATCCAGCGACTGTGCCGGGATTTCGAAACGATGCCGGGCTTGCAGATCCACTGCATTGGCGGCCAAGGCACCGAATGCGTAGGTGCTGGCGACCAGGGCTGTGCAAGCCAGGCGGATGCGTGCGCGAAGGTCTCTGTGCATACTCACTACCGTTGTCCCCTAGAATGTCCGGAACGTGGCCCGGTTGCTATTGAGACGACCGACCGGCCACTTCGTGAAACCGCTGCCCCCGGTGCATTTCCAGATTTCCGGCCTCGGTCGTCTTACCTTCCAGAGTCACTGTCGACGGAAGTCATGATGAAGAGCGCCCCGGCGGGCGATGACGAACAAGCCAGCGGCGCCGGTCAGTATCGAGGCCGGCTCGCCGAGCTGTTTGCCGCACATAATCGAGCGCTGATGCGCTTCCTAGTGTGTCGACTGCGCTCCCCTCAGGAAGCGGAAGAAGTCGCGCAGGAGGCCTACGTCCGCATGCTGCAGCTGGACCGTCCAGACGGGGTCAGTTATCTGCAGGCGTTTCTGTTCAAAACCGCAGCGAACCTTGCCGCCGACCGTTTGAAGAGCAGCGCCCGACGCGGCCGTCTCGATGGTCTGGACTTCTTTGAAGAAGCTCCCAGCTCGCCGCCACCGGAAAACGGCGTGGCCGCTCGGCAGGAAATCGACCGCGTCCTGCAAGTCATCGAGGAGCTGCCCGCCAAGTGCCGCTACGCCTTCATCATGCATCGCTTTTATGGCCATGAATTGCAGGACATCGCGCGTCAGATGAACTTGACCGAGCGCATGGTGCGGAACTACGTGACCCGCGCTCTCACGTTCTGCGCCGAGCGACTGAGGACAGGAGAATCCGAATGAGCGACCTCACGCTCCGAGACCAGGCTGCGCAATGGCAGCTGCGTTTGCAGGAAAATTCCGCCGACGTGAACACCTTCATCGAATGGCAGCGCTGGTTGTCCGTCTCCCCGGAGCATCGCGCCGCTTATGAGGCCATCGAGGAAGCCGTTATGCGTTTGCGCCTTCCGGTGGTGCCGCCGTTGCCCGATGCGCAAGCGCTGGCGCTCGATGACTACGACGGCACCAAATCGATTGCGGAATGGCAACGCGACCGTGCGCTTGGTAATACCGCTGTGACGTCGTCGCGATCACGACGCGTCTGGGCGATGGCTGCCAGCGTCGTAGCCTGCGTCGCGTTGGGCTGGGCTGCCTGGACGTTGCATGCGAACTATCAGGCACAACATGGCATCAGTGCCTACCAGACCGCGGCCGGTCAGCGCCGAGAGGTTCGTCTGCCCGAGGGCTCGACCGTCGTGTTGGATGCGGACTCGGCGCTGGATGTGCGCTTGTCTCCGGAGCGACGCACGTTGACGCTGGCTCGTGGCGAAGCATTCTTTCAAGTAGCGAAGGATCCATCGCGTCCGTTCACCGTGCGTGCCGGCAACACGACGGTTCGAGCCGTCGGCACCGCGTTCAATGTACGCGTGACCGATAGTCGCGTCGTCGTTGCGGTGACCGAAGGCAAGATCCAAGTCACCTCGGCCGACACGCCATCGGGAGCATCGGGGGCGACACTGCAGGCGGGTGAAGCCGTGTCGTATGTAGCCGATGGGCATCTCGCCGCCCTGCCCGCGACTGACGCAACTATCGCTACTACTTGGCTCGAAGGCTCGCGGCAGTATCGCAATGAGCCGTTGCGTGACGTGCTCTCCGATCTGGATCGCTACACCGGCCGTCGCGTCGTCGCCGACACCAGCGCTGGCGATCTGCGCTTCACTGGCACCATCAATCTCGACAACAGCGATGCCTGGTTGCGCGCCTTGCCAGTCGCGCTGCCGGTAACTGTCGACGAACAGCAAGACGGCAGCTTGAAGGTGACGATGCGCTCGAACTCACCTTGAGTTTCGAGCGCACTTACGAGCATTGCTGGCGGAGCGTTCATCCAATCCTGTAGCGAGCTCCGGGATCGACCCTGAGGACGACTCGCTGTACTCAGCAGCGATCTGATACGCGCTAGCTTTCGTTGTGTCGTCCACCGCCAAAGCGTCGCTTCATTAAGACAACTGTGGAGCAGTCGTCACTTTACAATTGTTGCGCTGCCTATATTCGCCGCCGTCGAATTTCCTCACAGGCAATTTTCTGATGTCCAATTCATTGCTCCGCGCGGCACTCATCAGTGCGGGTCTCGTAGTCACGTTCAGCAGCGCGCACGCTGCACTCACTCCTTCAGCGCTGCACCTCGACGTTGCGGTCAGCGACATAGGTACCGACAACAACATTGCGACGTCCAGCACCTCGAGAAAATTGGCTGTTGGCGCCGACGGCACCATCTATGCCTTGTTTCGTAGCGCCACCAACGGTATTCGGGTTGCGAAGAGCATCGATCGCGGCCAGAGCTTCAGCGCCAGCGTGCAAGTATCCGCGACCGATGGCGAGGCCGAGATCGGCATCGCCAACGACGGCGATCTGCATGTGACGTGGGTCAGCGGCTCCAATGCTGTGCATGCCATCAGCCGCGATGGCGGCGTGACCTTCTCTGCTCCGGTCACCGCGGGTTTCGCGACCTCTGCGCACATGGCGCTCGATGGCGACTATGTCTACATCATTCCCAGTAGCGGTCAGAACGTCTTTCACAGCGACAATGATGGCGCGAGCTTCAGCTCGACATCGACGGGCAGCATGTACGCCTTCTCGGACATTTTCGTCGACCACTTGACGCATGATGTGATTGCCGTCGTCGACGATCCCTCGGTCTATTATTTCACCAGCACCGATCACGGCCAGACATTCAGCGCCGCCGTCACGACCGGCAAGATGGTGATGTACTCGGTCGGCGCACTGTCGATCACCGACACCGGTCGGTACGTTTTCATGGCCGGCTTGGGCGGCAACCTGGAGCGGTTCGATATCGATAACGCCGTCTATACCAGCTTGACCGTGAACGCGACCGCAGGCAACACCACTCGCTCGCTGTCGGCGGATATCTTCGGCAACGTAGTGTCGGGCTATCTCGAATCCGGCTCCAATGACCTGAAGTTCGAACACAGCAACGATTTGGGCACGACCTTCGGCCCGGCAACCACCGTCGCCACCAGTGCGACTCGCGCCAACGCCGCGATCAACAACATCAACGGCGACATTCTGTTCCTGTACGAGAAAGCCAATCAGGTTTACCTCAGCACCTACGAGCGCGGGCTGATCGAGTACGACGTGAACGTTTCGCCGTCGGCGTTGAATTTCGGCACCGTCGATGTCGGCGATCAGGCGAGCTTGACGCTCACGCTGAGCAGCGTCGCGAGCGTGCCAGTATCGATCGCGTCCATCGTGCCGACGACCGGCTACACCACCAGCGACAACTGCGGCGGCACACTTGCGGTTGGCGCGAGCTGCACCGTGACGGTGACGTTCTCCCCGTCCGCGATTGGTGCGGTGTCGGGCTCGGTCACGATGAACTTCGGCGGCGCTAGCCGCCCAGTGTCGGTCAACGGTTCGGGCGTAGCCGCTCGTCCGGCGACCACGACTGCGCTGACTGCATCGGCCACCGATCTCGAACCTGGCGATGACGTCACTTTGACTGCCGAAGTCACTGGTAGCTCGCCGACCGGTACGGTGAACTTCACCGACGGTGGTGCAGCGGTTCCTGGTTGCACGGGCGTGGCGCTTTCAGGCACGACTGCAACTTGTGCGCTCACCGGCCTCACCGCTGGTGTGAAGCAGTACGCAGCTGTGTACGGCGGCGACTCCAGCAACGCTCGTTCCACCTCGTCGGCCGTCACGGTCAACGTACGTCAACGCTTCACTGTGACCTTGAACGCCGGCTCGAACGGTTCGATCAATCCGGGCACCGCTCAGACGGTGGTCAGCGGTCAAACGGCTGCCTTCAACATCGTGCCGAACAGCGGCTATCGCATCTCGTCCGTGACCGGCTGCGGCGGCTCGCTGTCGGGCTCGACCTATACGACCGGTGCGATCAGTGGCAACTGTGCAATCACTGCGAGCTTCGAGCTGGCCAACGAAAACGTCAATGTGACTGCCAAGTCCAAGGGCGGTGGCGGCGCGATGGCTTGGCCGATGCTGCTGATCGGCGCGCTCGGTGTGTTCGCTCGTCGCGTGTTTCCTTTGTTCGCCGCTGGCCTGCTGCTCGGCCAGAGCGCCAACGCGGAAGCGCCGCAGGGTTATGTCGGTGCGAGTTTCGGTCAAGCCAAGGGTGAGCAGAATCGCGGCGACGTGGCTGCTGATCTGCAGGCTCGCGGCTTCACCGGCAGCGACATTCGTCTGGGCGATTCGAAGCGCGATGCTTATCGTCTGTTCGCCGGTTTCCGCCTGACCCAGAACTGGGGCGTGGAAGTCGGTTACACCGATCTCGGCGAAGTGTCCTCCTCTGCCAGCGCCAGCGTGCCTGCCGGTCAAGCAGCTGCGTATGCGAATGCTCTGGTCGCGGCGCTGCCGGTTGCTCCTTCCGGCTACGAAGCTACTGTGAGCTATCGTTATCCGTTCACTCCGGCGCTGGCTCTGTCGGCTCGTGCCGGTGTCTGGAAGTGGGAAAGCGAACAGCGCGCGGTGTTCGGCAATCAGCGCGTCACCATCAAGCCAGATGGCACCGACGTGGTGTTCGGCATTGGCGGCGACTGGAGCTTCGCCACTCGTTGGTCGGTGGGCTTGGAAATCAGCCGCTACCAGACCAGCGAAGAAGACGTCGATCTGCTGGGCGCGAACGTCAAGTTCGCCTGGTAAGTCGTTACCGTCATCGCGACGCTGGAAGCCGGGCTCGCTGCCCGGCTTTCTTATTTCTGGATCAGCTGCCGGGCGCGCGCAAACACCGCTTCGAACATTTCAGGAGTGAGCCGGCGAGTGTTGGTGTTGTAGCGGCTGCAATGATACGAATCGATCAGCCGCTGTCCTCCCGGTAGCTCGAACTCCGCGGCATGCCCGAACTTATAAGCGCTCGGCTTCAGGCCCAGCGTGCGTAACACGGCGTTGTGCCCGATCGAGCCCAAGGCCAGCAACACCACATCCTTCGGCGCCGCCGCCAGCTCCGCTTGCAGATAGTGATTGCAGTTCGTGACTTCGTCCGGCAGCGGTTTGTTGTCCGGTGGGACGCACTTCACCGCGTTACTGATCCGCGCGTCGAGCAACTGCAAGCCGTCGTTGCGATGAATCGATTCGGGTTTGCTGGCGAAACCGAACTTGTGAAGTGTCTGGTACAGCAGCACGCCAGCGTAGTCGCCCGTGAACGGACGGCCGGTCGCGTTGGCGCCATGAAAGCCAGGCGCGAGTCCAATGATGATGAGCCGCGCCTTGCGATCGCCGAAAGGTGCGACCGGCGCGCTGTAGTAGTCGGGGTATTCCTTGCGGCCCGCCTCCAGGAATTTCGCGAGTCGTGGGCAGTCAGTGCAGGTTCGGTCGAAGACTTCGCCATCCGAAGGCCACAAACCATTGCCCGGTTGGTCATCGACCAGCGCCAGCTGCTTGGGCGGCGCGCTCTTGGTAGTGCGAGGGACGGAGAGGGACTTGCGGGCAGATGGCTTGCTCATCCGCGCATTCTAGCTGCGATGCCCGCTGCGAATAAAAATATGGTGAGCTAGCGTACGATATCTGCTAGATATGGCCGAATGGAACTCAGACATTTGCGCTACTTCGTTGCTGTCGCTGAAGAAAAGCACATGACTCGGGCCGCGGAACGGCTCGGAATCCAGCAGCCTCCGCTCAGCATGCAGATCCGGGCCTTGGAACAGGAGCTGGACGCCCAGCTGTTCCGCAGACATCCGCGAGGGGTGGAATTGACCGACGCCGGGCTGGCCTTTTTGGACCGGGCCCGAGTCATCCTGGATCAGGTCGACCGCGCCGTGGCCACCACCCGACGAACCGCCCGCGGTGAGGAAGGCCGAGTCGTGGTCGGGTTCACCAGCTCTGCTCCCTTCCACCCATTCGTGCCGCGTGTGTTACGAGCGTTTCGTGAGGTCGCCCCGCTGGTGTCGTTGGTGCTCGAAGAAAGCGGCAGCAGCGAGTTGGTCCAAGGGCTCCACAACGAAGAGATCGACGCAGCCTTCATTCGCTCGCCGGTGGCCGATGTCGTCGGCCTCACCGTGCGCCCCTTGTTGGAAGAGAAAATGCTGGTGGCCTTGCCCACCGGCCACATCTTCGCTCGGCGTAGCAGCTTCAGTCGCAGTATGTTGTTGCCGCTGTCCGAGTTGGCCAAAGAAACATTCGTGCTCTACAAGCGGCCGGGTGGCCCGGGTCTGTACGACACCATCATTGCTGCCTGTCGCAGCGCCGGCTTCAGCCCGCAAGTCGGTCAGGAAGCCCCGCGCATCATTTCTACTTTGAATCTGGTGGCCGCCGGCATCGGCGTGTCCATCGTGCCGGCCTCGTTGCAACGCTTGCAGATGGACGGCATCGTGTATCGCAAGCTCGAGGACATGCCGCAACTCACCGCGCCATTGATTCTTGCCTGCCGCCATGGCGAAAACGCCGCAGCCGTGCAACGCTTCATCGACCTGGTGCGGACGACCGCCGAACACATTTGATCGCCCCACATTTGCTTACCGAAGTGAACTCGCCTGCCCTGTTGCTGCTCAACAAGCCCTATCGCGTGCTCACTCAATTCACGAGCGAGGACGGCAAGTCGACCTTGCGAGACTTCATTCACGCACCCGGCATGCGACCGGCAGGCCGGCTCGACTACGACAGCGAAGGCTTGGTGCTGCTGACCGACTCCGGCCCGCTGCAAACCAAACTCGCCGATCCGCGTTGGAAACAAGCCAAGACTTACCTGGCGCAGGTCGAAGGTGAGATCAGTGACGAGGCGCTGGCGAGCCTGCGTCGAGGCGTGAAGTTGAACGATGGCATGACGCTGCCCGCCGATGCGGAACGCGTCGACGAGCCCGCGTGGCTGTGGGCTCGCGATCCGCCGATTCGGTTTCGCAAAGCCATTCCGACCAGTTGGTTGCAGCTGACGATTCGCGAAGGCCGCAATCGTCAGGTCAGGCGCATGACAGCGGCCGTGAACTTGCCGACGTTGCGATTGATTCGCTGGTCCGCCGGACCGTGGACATTAGCGGGACTGGCGCCGGGAGAGTCGCGCCCGGTCGCGGGCGACGAAATCCAGGCGTTCCTCAAGTCCCTGTATCCACCAGCTTCTTCTCGCGCATTACGACGATGAACACGCCGATCAAGGTCACCGCGCCGCCGATCAGCATGCGAGCGGTCAGATGATCGTTCAGTAGCGTCACACCGAAGAAAATACCGAACAGCGGTGACAGCAACGTGATCGGCGACAAGCTGGTCACCGGATATTTGCTGACCAGGTAGTACCACGCGGTGTGCGCCACCAGGCTGGACATCAACGTGGTGAACGCCAACGCCGTCCAACCTTTCCAATCGGCGGCCTGCATGGACTGCCACTGCCCAGTCTCGAATAACAAACTCAACATGAGCAGCACGGAGCCGCCGACGATGGCAATCCAAGCTTGCAGCTCCAACGCACGGATGTTGTACAGCCGCTTCACGAAGATCACGCCTAGCGAACTGAAGAACGTCGAAGCGACTACCAGCGCCAGACCTTCCCAATACGCGAACACACGCGGATCGAAACTGATGACGACCATGCCGATGAAGGCGAGCGTGATGCCGAGCGTACGCCGCCAGCGAATGGTTTCACCCAACAACCAGATCGACAGCAGCGTCGAGATCGGCACGCCCATCTGACTGGCGATTGCGACCGTCGCCGCGTCCTCGGCGTAATACACACCCATGAACAGCAGCGAGAACGCCGCTGGTCCCGTCAGCATCGCGGCTAGAAACAGATTCTGCATCTGGCCGCGGTGAATCTTCAGCAGCGGCAATAGAAACAGTGCCAGCGAGCCGAAGCGTAGCGCTGTGAAAAAAATCGGCGGGAACTGGGCGACACCGATCTTGGAGGAGATCAGGTTCAAGCCCCACACCAGATTCATGAACACCAGCAGCACCAGGTGCTTGCCGGAAATCGAGTGCGAGTCGCTCACGCTGCTGGAACTGGGAGAACTGGCAACCATCGATCAACGGGCATAGCGCTGCTTGAGGAATGTATACAACGCACGAACCGTCTGGGGTTCGGCGCCGACCGGCCGTCCGGGCCGCTCTTTGCCGTTCCAAGAATACAAATCGATGTGCAACCAGGCGCGGGCATTGCTGACGAAACGACGCAGGAACAGTGCCGCGATGATGGAGCCGGAAAACCCAGAAGTGGATACGTTGTTCACGTCGGCGATTTTGCTCGATAACTCGTCGTCGTACCCCGTCCACAAGGGCAAGCGCCACAACGGATCGGCTTCGGCGGCGCCGGCGCGTAGCAACTCGTCCACTACGTCGTCGTCGCTACCGAACAGTGCCGGCAGTTCCGGCCCGAGCGCGACGCGCGCTGCGCCGGTCAAGGTCGCGGTGTCGATCAGCAGGTCCGGTTGTTCTTCGTCGGCCAAGGCCAACGCGTCACATAGAATCAGTCGACCTTCGGCGTCGGTGTTGCCGACTTCCACCGTCAACCCTTTGCGGGTGCCGAGCACGTCGCCGGGACGGAAGGCGTTCGCAGAGATGGCGTTCTCGACCATGGGCAGCAGTACGCGCAATCGCACCGGCAACTTCGCATCCATGATGGTTTGGGCCAGCGCCAACGCGACGGCCGCGCCCCCCATATCCTTTTTCATGAGCAACATGGACGCGCCGGGCTTGATGTCCAGCCCGCCGGTGTCGAAGCACACGCCCTTGCCCACCAATGTCACTTTCGGCTTGGAGGCATCGCCCCACTCGATGTCCACCAACCTCGGCGCGACCGCGGCAGCTCGACCGACCGCATGTACCGCCGGCAAGCGCTCCTTCAACAAATCGTCGCCGATGATGACGCGATGTCTGGCTCCGTAACGACGCGCCACTTCCACGGCCGCGTTGGCCAGCGCCTCGGGTGACATGTCGTTCGCGGGTGTGTTCACCAAATCGCGCGCCAGCGAGGTGGCCGAGCGCAGTCTTTCCACCTCGGATGCATCCGCCCCTTCCGGCAACCGCAACTGCACCGAACGCTGCGGACCGCTGCGCTTGTAACGCTCGAAGCGATATTGTCCGTAGCCCCAACCGGCGGCGAAAAGAGTGGCTTGGCGCGCAGCCAAGGCATGTGCCAAATGGTACTGACCATCGGGCAAACGATCGGCCAACGCCGCGCCGATCCAGTAACTCACTTCCTCGCGTGGATTGTGTTTACCCAACCCGGCCAGCACCGCGAGCGGCCGGCCTTGCGGGCCGGGCAACAGCAGTATTTTGTTTCGTTCGGCCTTGAAACCGTGGGTCGCGGCCCAGTTGCGAACCGGCTCGTCCTGGGCCGAGCGCCACTGTTCGAATTCATCTTCGTACAGCAGCTGCAGAGGGATGGAGGGTGTTGTCACTTCGGTGGCAGTCATTAGCCAAATCGTTTGAGGATGGCTGCGGTCAGCTTCGTGACGCAGCGCTCACAGAGTAGCGCAGCTTGACAAGCAACGCAGCCGTATGGTGCCATTCGCAGGCTTTATTGCACACAATCTGACGCGCGCAACCCTTTTAGACCGTTCTTAGTAGCTAGGCCATGTCCGCAGCCACGCACGCTTCCGCCGACCCGATCGGCCTCGCAATGATCGTTTCGATCATTGTAGTAGAGCGTGTAGTCGTCTCCGGCCTGCTGCGGCGGGTCGAGTGCGGGACCGGCGTCTGATCACCACAGGATAGAGATTCGCCACACGAACCCCGCACCGGCCCAGACCGAGGCGGGGTTCGTTCGTTTTTGAGACACCCTTTTCAACACCAAGCTTCTTAAAAGCTTATTTGGAGACCAAGCGAAATGCCGCAGATCTACTCGCAAAAAGACGTCAATAAAAAGGCCTTGGCCAAGGCCCGCATCGCCATCCTCGGCTACGGTAGCCAGGGCCGTGCGCACGCGCTGAACCTGAAGGACAGCGGTTACAACGTCATCGTTGGCGTCCGTAAGTCGGGCGAGAGCTTCGCCAAGGCGAAGAAGGACGGCCTGGAAGTCGCCGAGCCCACCGAGGCCGTCAAGAATGCCGATCTGATCGCGTTCCTGACCCCGGACCTGACCCAGAAGGACCTGTACAAGGACGTGATCGGCGGCATCAAGCAGGGTGCCACCATCCTGTTCGCGCACGGCTTCAACATCCACTTCAAGCAGATCAAGCCGCGCAAAGATCTGAACGTGGTGCTGATCGCGCCGAAGGGCCCGGGCGGCCTGGTGCGTCGTCAGTATCAGCAGGGTCGCGGCGTACCGTCGCTGCTGGCCGTGTATCAGGACACCAACAAGCAAGCGAAGGCGATTGCCCTCGCCTACGCCGATGGCATCGGCGGTACTCGCGGCGGCGTGCTGACCACGACCTTCGCCGAAGAGACCGAGACGGATCTGTTCGGCGAACAGGCCGTGCTGTGCGGCGGCGCCACCGAGCTGGTGGTGAAAGGTTTCGAGACGCTGGTGGAAGCCGGCTATCAGCCTGAAGTCGCTTACTACGAGTGCTTGCACGAACTGAAGCTGATCGTCGACCTGTTGCACGAAGGCGGCCTGACCAAGATGCATCAGTTCATTTCCGAGACCGCCAAGTACGGCGATCTGACGCGCGGCCCGCGCGTGGTGAACAAGTCCACCAAGAAGGAAATGAAAAAGATCCTGACGGAAATCCAGACCGGCAAGTTTGCCCGTCAGTGGATCGCCGAGAACAACAGCGGTCGCAAGAAGTACAACAAGCTGATGAACGCGGACTACAAGCACAAGATCGAAAAGGTCGGCGCCAAGCTGCGTGAACGCATGCCTTGGTTGCAGGAAGAGCGCGCCTAAGCGCTCGCTTCAAGTCGGTCTAAGGCCGGCGCTCGTTGGGGGCGCCGGCTTTTTTTTAGACCGCATCACGTCGTAACGAGGAGTCGAGAAATGCCCATCAATGCAGCGAAACACATCTGGTACAACGGCAAGCTGGTTCCGTGGGAAAAAGCCACGGTACACGTACTAGCCCACGCGCTGCATTACGGCTCCACAGTATTCGAAGGCGAGCGTGCTTATCCCACGCCCCGAGGTCCGGCGATTTTCCGCCTCAAGGATCACACCCGCCGACTGTTCGATTCGGCCAAGATTTATCAGATCGACATTCCTTTCACGCCCGCGCAAATCGACGCCGCGTGCAAGGAGATCATCAACGTCAACGGCCTCAACAAGGGTGCTTACCTGCGGCCGTTTGCGTTTCGTAGTTACGGTGAAATCGGCGTCGCGCCGAACATCGCTCCGCCCATCGACACGGTGGTCGCCGCGTTCGAATGGGGTTCGTACCTGGGTGCCGAAGGGTTGGAGAACGGCATCGATGTGATGGTGTCTTCCTGGCAGCGCCTGGCACCGAACACGATTCCGACTCTGGGCAAGGCCGCGGGCAATTATCTGTCGAGCCAGCTCATCAGCCTGGAAGCCAAGCGCCTCGGCTTCGCCGAAGGCATCGGCCTGGGTGCCGATGGTTCGCTCAGCGAAGGCGCTGGCGAGAACTTGTTCGTGATCCGCGATGACGTGATCTACACGCCCGGTCTGGCCAATTCCATTCTCCAAGGCATCACGCGAGATAGCGTCATCACCTTGGCTCGCGCGCACGGTTTCGAAGTGCGCGAGCAGTCCATTCCGCGTGAGTTCTTGTACCTCGCCGATGAGATTTTCCTCACCGGCACCGCGGCGGAAGTCACGCCGGTACGATCGGTGGACAAGCTGGTCGTCGGCACCGGCAAGCGCGGCCCGATCACTGAAGCCATTCAGACGGCGTTCTTCGGCTTGTTTACCGGCAAGACCGCGGACCAATGGGGCTGGCTGGAACTGTGCGACGACGGCACCAAGCAGGCGGTAGGCGCCTAAGCGTTTGATTCTGGGAGTGCCACCGCAATGGTGGCGCTCCATCTCCTGCGACGATGCCGCTTTCGGCAATCGTCATCCCCGGTGCCGGCCCGCCCTGGCATCCTTGCCACTTCACCTGTCTAGGTCTAGCTCCATGTCTGCCAAGACCCTGTTCGAAAAAGTCTGGGAACAGCACCAGGTCGTGCCGGAATCCACCGACACGCCGGCGGTGTTGTACATCGACCTGCATCTGGTGCACGAAGTCACCTCCCCGCAGGCCTTCTCCGTGCTTCGCGCCAACAACCTGAAGGTTCGCAGCCCGGAACGCGTGCTCGCGACCATGGACCACTCGACACCCACCGATCCGGATGAAGTGTTCGGTCGCGTGCCCATCAAGGTCGAGTCGGCCGCCAAGCAGGTGAAGGAATTCGAAAAGAACTGTCGCGAGTTCGGCGTCGAGCTGCACGGTTTGGGCAGCGACACGCGCGGCATCGTGCATGTGATCGGTCCTGAACTCGGTGCGACACAGCCCGGCAAGACCATCGTCTGCGGCGACAGTCACACAGCGACGCACGGTGCGTTCGGCGCCCTCGCCTTCGGCATCGGCACGACTGAAGTCGGCCACGTGCTGGCGACGCAATGTTTGTTACAGCGTCGTCCCAAGACACTGGCCATCGACGTCACCGGCAAGCTGCGTCCCGGCGTGACGGCGAAGGATTTGATCCTGGCCATCATCGGCGAGATCGGCGTCTCCGGCGGCACCGGCTATGTGATCGAGTATCGCGGCTCGGCCATCGAAGCTTTGTCGATGGAAGAACGCATGACGGTTTGCAACATGTCCATCGAAGCTGGCGCTCGCGCCGGCATGATCGCTCCGGATGACAAGACCTTTGCGTATCTCAAAGGTCGTCGCTTCGCTCCGCAAGGCCAGGCCTGGGATGCAGCGGTCGCACGCTGGCGCGAATTGAAAACCGATCCGGGTGCGACGTTCGATCGCGTCGTGAGCATCGACGCCAGCCAACTCGAGCCCATGATCAGTTACGGCACGCATCCGGGCATGGTCGTTCCCATCACCGGCAAAGTGCCGGATGTCGCCAACGATCCAGTGCACGCCAAGGCGCTCAACTACATGGGCTTGAACGGCGGCGAAACGATGGTCGGCAAACCCATCCAAGTCGTGTTCGTCGGCAGTTGCACCAACGGTCGTCTGTCCGATCTGGAGCTCGCTGCAGACGTGCTGAAAGGTCGCAAGGTCGCAGGTGGCGTGCGCATGCTGGTAGTGCCTGGCTCGCAGCAGGTGAAGCGTGAAGCCGAGCGTCTCGGGCTCGACAAGATCTTCACTGAAGCTGGCGCCGAATGGCGTGAGTCGGGATGCTCGATGTGCATCGGCATGAACGGCGATACCGCAGGTCGCGGCGAATACACCGTCAGCACCAGCAATCGTAACTTCGAAGGTCGCCAAGGCGCAGGCGCGCGCACGTTGCTGGCGAGCCCGGCCACTGCCGCTGCGGCCGCCATCGCCGGCAAGATCGCCGATCCTCGCGCGTTCCTTCCTCACTGAGAACGACCATGCAACCCATCCGCACGATCGAGTCTCGCACCGTCGTCATTCCGGTGACGAACATCGACACCGACCAGATCATTCCGGCGCGCTTCCTGACCACCACCACGCGTGAAGGCCTGGGAAAACAGGCGTTCGCTGACTGGCGTTACGACGCCAACGGCACGCTGAAAGCCGACTTCATCTTGAACAAGCCGGAAGTCAGCGGCGCTCAAGTGTTGGTTGCCGGCCGTAACTTCGGCTGCGGCTCGTCTCGCGAGCACGCGCCGTGGGCCTTGCTCGACTACGGTTTCAAAGCCGTCATCAGCACTGAGATCGCCGACATCTTCCGCAACAACTCGTTGAAGAACGGTCTGTTGCCCATCGTGGTCGATGCGACGACGCACGACTGGCTGATGAACAATCCCGGCGCCGACGTCAAGATCGACCTCGAAACCACCACGCTGACGTTGCCCACCGGCGCGACTGCGAAGTTTCCTGTCGAAGGCTTTGCACGCGTGTGCCTGCTCAATGGCGTCGACGAGTTGGGCTTCTTGCTGCAACAAGCGCCAGCCATCGAGCGTTACGAGCAAGCGCACCGCTCCATTCACAACTAATCGGATTCGCGAACGATGGGTATCAAAGCAAGCATCGTGGTTCTGGGCGGCGACGGCATCGGTCCGGAAGTCACTCATCAGGGCGTGCGCGTGCTGGAAGCGGTTGCCAGCCGTTTCGGACACGACTTCAAGTTCGAGTCCCATCTCATCGGCGGCGCCGCTATCGACGCCACGCACAGTGCGCTGCCGTCGCAAACCATCTCGGCCTGCGGCACGGCCGACGCCGTGTTGCTCGGTGCTGTCGGCGGTCCGAAGTGGTCCGATCCGAATGCCAAGGTGCGCCCCGAACAAGGCTTGCTGGCGCTACGTAAAGCGCTGGGCTTGTTTGCGAACCTGCGCCCTGTGACTCTGCACGCTGACCTGTACAGCGCCTCTCCGCTCAAGCCTGAAGTGCTCAAGGGCACTGACATCATGGTGGTGCGTGAACTGACCGGCGGCATCTACTTCGGCGAGAAGACGCGCACCGAAAATTCGGCCAGCGATCTGTGCACCTACACTGTCGAAGAGATCGTTCGCGTGACGCGTGTTGCCGGCACCCTCGCTCGCGGCCGTCGCAAATTCATCACGTCGGTGGACAAGGCCAACGTGTTGGAAACATCGCGGCTGTGGCGTAGCACCGTCGAGAAAGTGCTCAACGAAGAATTTCCGGACGTGAAGTACGAGCATCAGCTGGTCGACTCGGCCGCCATGCTGCTGATCCGCAAGCCGGCACACTTCGACGTCATCCTCACCGAAAACATGTTCGGCGACATTCTCACCGACGAAGCGTCGATGCTCGCCGGTTCGCTCGGCTTGTTGCCTTCGGCTTCGCTCGGCGCCGGCAAGCTCGGTCTATATGAACCGATCCATGGCTCGGCACCCGACATCGCCGGCAAAGGCATCGCCAATCCGTTCGGCACCATCCTCAGTGTCGCGATGTTATTGCGTCACTCGCTCGACTTGCCGAACGAGGCAGCAGCGGTCGAACAAGCGGTCAGCGAGGTCATTTCCGAGGGTGTCCGGACCGCCGATATTGCCTCCGGCAGCCAGCCTGCGAGCACCGTCCAGGCGGGCGACGCGGTGCTGGCCAAACTCCTGCGCTAAGCACCTAAGTCGTTGATTTTCCTAGACCCCAAAAGAATTTAACGGGTCGCAGAATAATCTTGACCAGATGCCGGGCGAACCGGTTATGATCCGTCCCAAGCGACGGATTCGATCTCTTCCGCCGCTTCCGCCTTCGGGCAAATCTCCATGTCTCGACCACTACGGTCGAGGTGTCTCTGGTGGAAACGGGACTCGTGTCGGGTTAGTCCCCAAGGTCGGCGTCGGCTCAAACCGGCACCGCCACGACAACAGTCTTAGGTTGCCACATCCCAGGCCGGCCTCGAGCCGGCCTGTTTTTATCTACAGTTTTCCCACTTCCCCTGGCGATTCCATCCGCCGCACGGCCCCTGCCCGTTATTCCGGCAGGCGGGTCCATTCCGGATAGAACGGCGGCAAGTCGCTGCTAACCCGGCTTTGGAAGTCCGGATCCCGCTTTTCCAGGAACGACCGGACCCCTTCTTTGCCGTCGGCGATGCTGCTGTAGAACATGGCTAGGGAATCCACACGGTGCGCATCGACTGGGTGCGGTTGCGCGGAGTTGCGGTACAGCATCTGCCGGGTCAGGGCCACGGCCACCGGCGAGCGGTTATCCACAATCCGGCGGGCCAGCTTCCGGGCCTCCTCGAGCAGCTGTTCCAGCGGATAGACCGCCTTGACCAACCGGCCCCGCAGCGCCTCGTGAGCGTCAAAAATGTCCGCGGTGTAGGTCCATTCCAATGCCTGCTGGATCCCGACAATTCGCGGCAAGAACCAGGAAGAACAGGCCTCCGGCACGATGCCAATCCTGCCGAACACAAAGCCGATGCGGGCTTTTTCCGAGGCCAGCCGAATATCCATGGCCAGCGTCATGGTGACCCCAATTCCCACCGCCGCGCCGTTGATCGCACCAATGACCGGCTTGGTGCATTCGAAGATGGCCAAGGTCACCCGGCCACCCGTGTCGCGAACGCCGTTGATGAATGCCGGCTCGTCGAAGCGAGCGTGCATGTCCTCGAGCGTCGGCCGCTCCGACTCATCTAGACCAAACACATTGCCGGGCGCCGACAAATCCATGCCCGCGCAAAACGCTTTGCCGGCACCGGTGACAATGACCGCGCGAACGGCGTCATCGGCACTAGCCTGTTGAAACGCCGCGATGAGCTCATTCGCCATCTCTGGCGTGAACGCATTCATTTGCTCCGGTCGATGCAAAGTGATGGTGAGAATGCTCTCAGTCACTTCGTAACGAATGGTTTTGAATTCGGTCGCGCTCATGCCGCGACCAGATCAGACGCTGCCCGCAAGTGCGCGCGACAATCAGCGACGATACGTTCGACCAGTTCCGCGCAGCTCGGCACATCATCGATCAAGCCGATGACCATGCCGGCGCTGATGACGCCGCCATCGATCTCACCTTCTTTGAGTGCTTGCCGGCCGCGAGCGCCGGCGACCAGCGGCCGTACTTCTTCGAACTTGGCGCCCTTCTTTTCCATCGCAACCACTTCGTTGGAAATGGCGTTTTTGAACACGCGCGCAGTGTTGTGCATGGTACGAAACATCAGGTTGGTGTCGCGTTCGCCGGCTTTGACCAACGCTTGTTTGATGTTGTCGTGAATCGGCGCTTCCTTGGTGATCATGAAGCGCGTGCCCATGTTGATGCCGTGTGCGCCCAACGCAAACGCTGCGGCCATGCCGCGGCCGTCGCCGATGCCGCCGGATGCGACCACAGGAATCTTCAGTGCGCGAACCGCTGCAGGAATCAGAATCAAATTAGGAATGTCATCTTCGCCGGGATGGCCGGCGCATTCGAAGCCGTCGATGCTCACGGCGTCCACGCCGGCGCGCTCAGCTGACAATGCATGTCGCACCGACGTGCATTTATGCACGACTTTGATGCTGTGCTCTTTGAGCTTGCCGATGAAATCTTTGGGATTGTTACCGGCGGTCTCGACGATCTTCACGCCGCTTTCCATGATCACTTGCAAATATTCGGCGTACGGCGGCGGCGTGATGGCCGGAAGAATGGTCAGATTCACGCCGAACGGTTGATCCGTCATGTTTCGGCAACGCTCGATCTCTTGACGCAGAGCTTCGGGCGTCGGTTGCGTGAGCGCGGTGAGAATGCCAAGGGCACCGGCATTGGAAACTGCGGATGCCAGTTCCGCGGTGCCGACCCACTGCATGCCGCCTTGAATGATGGGATAACGCGTGCCGAGCAGCTCGGTGACTCTGGTTCTCATGCGGTGTTGGTCGTCCAACGTGGTGAATGTGCGTGCAAGGTTACACGCACTCACACCGTCAGCGCCAAGTGTCCGGACTTGTGTCCGAGCTGCAGAACCGGACGGTCGGACAGTTCGACCGTCGTTGTTCGCTTAGCGCACGTTGAGTGCGCGATCCAGCCCGGCTCGCAGATCTTGGAGCAGGTCTTGAACGTCTTCGATGCCGATCGACAGGCGCAGCAGCGTCTCGCCGATACCGGCCGCGCGCTGAGCTTCAGCATCCATGGCTGCATGAGTCATCGATGCTGGATGAGCAACCAGGCTCTCCACGCCGCCCAGCGATTCTGCCAGTGAGAATGTTTGCAGCCCTTCGAGGAATGCGCAGACGTTCGGAATCCCGCCACGCAGTTCGAAGCTCAGCATGGCGCCGAAACCGCTTTGCTGAGTACGAGCCAACTCGTGCTGAGGATGCGTCGGCAAGCCCGGGTAATGCACCTTCTTCACCGCGGGATGATCGTTCAATGCCTGAGCAACGATCAGTGCGTTGTCGCCGTGGATCTTCAAACGAGCATGCAGCGTGCGAATGCCACGCAGCGTCAGGAAGCTGTCGAACGGCGCACCGGTGACGCCGATACAGTTCGCCCACCACACCATGCGCTCGTGCAGCTCAGGCGTTGCCGACACGATGGCGCCACCCACCACGTCGCTGTGGCCATTGAGATATTTGGTCGTTGAGTGCAACACGAAGTCCGCGCCCAGTGACAGCGGCTGCTGCCACACCGGTGACAAGAACGTGTTATCCGCCAGCAACCACGCACCGATCGCATGCGCCTTATCTGCGAGCTTGCGAATATCGACCACGCGCAACAGCGGGTTGCTCGGCGTCTCCACCCACACGAGCTTTGGCTTGCGCGCCAATGCTGCTGTGATCGCGGCGTCATCCGTCTGATCGACGAACTCAACACGCAACACACCACGCCGCGCCAAATGAGTGAACAAACGATGCGTGCCTCCGTAGCAGTCATGCGGAGCGATCAGCAAATCGTCCGGCGACAACAGCTGACAAGCCAAATGAACCGCAGCCATGCCCGACGAAGTAATCACTGCACCCGCACCACCTTCCAGCGACGAGATGGCCTCGCCCAGCGCATCGCGCGTGGGATTGCCGGAGCGCGAATAATCGTACGTGCGTTTTTCGCCAAAGGCTTTGAACGAAAAATTCGAAGACAAATGCAGCGGCGGCACTACGGCGCCATGCTGAGTATCGGAATCGAGAGCGGCGCGGACTGCACGGGTCGCGGCCGAGGGTTGCCAAGTCATTTCAAATCTCCGGAATTCGACAGTGCGCGCGTGAACACTTCGCGCAGTGCCTGCGTCTCTTTCAAAAATGCATCGTGGCCGTACAGCGAGGAAAACTCGGCCAATTGCACCGGGCCGCCCAGACCTTGCATCAGTGCTCGCATGTCGGACAGCGGCACGAGCTGATCTTCGACCACGGCCACCAGCCAGGTCGGTACGCGAATTTGCGATGGCTCGACGCGATGCAGATCGATGGACTCGGACAGGCACACAAAAGCTTCAGGAATATAAGCGGCGGCATAGGCATCGCCTCGCGCCAGCAAATAGGACTCGACCGGGAATTGGAAACGACCGTCGACACGCGTCGCTTCACCGGCAAAACGTTGCTCGAATTCGGCGGGGCTGCGATACGTCGCCATGGCGAGCGCGCGAGCCAGTCGCAAGCCTTCGCTGCCCTGCCCGTTCTGGCGGGCATAACGAACCATTGCACGCTGCACACTGCGCCAAGCCGTCGCCATCGGATGAGAGCGATGTGCGGCGCTGATGACGACGATGCGTTTGACCAGGTCAGGGAAGCGCTGAGCGAACGACAAAGCCACCATGCCGCCGTAAGACGCGCCAACAATGGCCTCGAGCGATTGCAGCTTCAGGTGTTGCACGGCCCGGCGCAGTAACTCGGCCTGGTCTTGAGATGCGATGGACGGAAAGTCGTTTTGGCCGGCGAGTGGGCCGGTGCTACCACCGCTGCCACCGAGAAAGTCGATGCCGAGAATGCGATATCGACTGCTGTCGAGCGCGCCGCCCGGGGCAATGATGTCGCACCACCAGCCCTTGTCGTTGGCAGTGTCGACGACCGCACGACCGGCTGAAATGCCACCGAGCGCGGCAATCACGGGCGCAGCCGGATCGCCGACCAGTCGCCACGCGACTCGCACGTTGTCGAGTTGACCGCCAAAGTGCAGCGGCAGAGCTTGATCGAGCTCCAACACACCCTCGTGGACGGCCACGGGCGTGGGCTCAGGCACAGCATTCATGAATCGAACACTCCGTATCGACTCCGACCGCGGCTGAATAGCCGACGATCGGACAGGTTTCGCGCATCGCAGAAACCCTACGGAAGTCCGTAGAGGCAGGTCGCCGTGTCCTACCGAACGGGCCAAAGGCACGCGCAGCTACACAGCAACTCATCTGTCGGGTCGCCATCTTTAATGATGAACCCGTAGGAGTTGGCACCTTTTCGAGATGGTTAGTCTCGACGGTTGCCCCGGCTTCAAAGGGCCTAACCCTCAGCCGGTCTCGATGAGCAGCCCGAAGTCTAGGGTCAAAGCGCGGATCCGGTCAAGAAATGCATGCCCGGATGCCGCACCAAGTCACGAAAAAAGCGTCGGGATTTCTTCGTGTTAGCGGTATTAGAGCGGTAACGGACTTGCCCCGGACTGAGCCAATGTATTAACGTACTAGTACACTATAGCGGTTCACCTCCCGACTTCGAGGGGCTCCATGAAAGAACATCGGGCATTGACGCCGCGCCAGGAGGCGTTGGCGGAACGGGCGCTGTTTGGCGCCATCCTGACGTTGCGCAGCGTCGACGAATGCCGCGCGTTCTTTCGGGATTTGTGCACCCCAGCCGAATTGCAGGCGCTGGCGGACCGTTGGGCAGTGGTCGCTCTGCTCCAGCAAGGCGTACCGTATCGAGAGATTCACAAGCAGACCGGCGTCAGCGTGACCACCATCGGCCGCGTCGCGCGCTACCTGCTCAATGGCAATGGCGGCTACACGCTGGCTGCCGAACGTATGAAAGACACTACCGACCGTTCACCTGATTCAGGGCGCGCCCGACCATGATGGACAAAGCTTCTCGTCTCAAAGTGGCCCTGCAGAAATCCGGGCGCCTCACCGACAACTCGTTGGACCTGATGGTCCGCTGTGGCCTCAAGTACAGCCGCGGTAAAGATCAGCTGATGTGCTACGGCGAGAACATGCCGTTGGATCTGCTGTTCGTGCGCGACGATGACATTCCGGATCTGGTGCAACAGGATGTTTGCGACCTGGGCATCGTCGGACTCAACGTCATCGAAGAGAAGCGCCTGGCGTTTCAGGCCAAGGGCGTGGAGCCGTTGTTCGAACAATTGATGACGCTGGACTACGGCAAGTGCCGCTTGTCCATCGCTGTGCCCGATGGCGTTGAATACAAAGACGCTCGTTCCCTGCACGGCAAGCGTGTTGCTACCACTTATCCGAACATTCTGGCGCGCTATCTGCGTCAGCACGATGTGCAGGCTGAGATTGTGACTTTGTCGGGCGCGGTGGAGATCGCTCCTCGCCTCGGTCGTGCAGACTTCATTTGTGATCTGGTGTCGACCGGCTCGACGCTGATTGCGAATCACTTGTGGGAAGCGGAAACCATCCTGGAGAGCCAGGCCGCCATCATCACTACGCCCGTGCCGCTGCCGGAAGAGAAACAGGATTGGCTGCATCGCCTCACCATGCGCATCGATGGCGTGCAGCAGGTGAAGGAAAGCAAATACATCATGTTGCACGCTCCACGCTCCAAGCTTGCTGACATTCGCAAGCTGCTGCCCGGTAGCGAATATCCCACCATCGTGCCGCTCGACGGTAACGCTGACAAAGTCGCCGTGCATGCCGTGTGTCGAGAGAACGTGTTCTGGGAAACCCTGGAAAGTCTGAAGAAGGCCGGCGCCAGCGCGATACTGGTAT
>NZ_JAEUPY010000604.1 GCF_016790065.1 Steroidobacter sp. | reverse complement strand
TCGCGAATACCGGACGGCGGACCGAAATATCGGAAAGAATCATGACTTGGCCTGAGCAGCGAGGTCGTTGCGAGCGGCCACCGCGGTGCCATCGTGCAAGTTGAGCGTGCCGTCGATCACCACCACGTCGGCTTCGGTCGCACCCTCGAGAATCTCCACCTCGCCAGGACGACGTCGACCAATCACGATCTCACGCTTGAGTGCGCGGCCATCGGCCACCACGAACACGAAATGCTTGCTGTCTTCGGGAACGATGGCGCTCTCCGGCAGCATCAACGCCTTGCCGGCTTTACGCACCAACTGTAGCGTCATGAACATGCCGGGCCGCAAGCGAGCGTCCCTGTTGTCCGCCAACGCGCGTACGACGATGGCACGAGTGGTCGGATCGACGCGGGTATCGATGCTATCGACGCGTCCTTTGAACACTGTGTTTGGATAAGCGCTACTGCGGGCCTCGACGGTCAGTCCCGGCTGCAGACTGGAAAGAAACAATTCAGGCACGGCGAAGTCCAGCTTCACGGTGCTCAGATCGTCCAGCGTCGTGATCACGCCACCGGGACTCACCAGGCTGCCCAAACTCACATTACGCAGACCGACTCGACCGCCGAACGGCGCGCGGATGACGCGATCGTTGACGCGCGAACGAGCAGCGGCGACCCGAGCTTGATTGGCAAGCATGGTCGCTTCGAGCTGATCCAGCTGCGCTTCGGACAATGCCTTGGTCTGGAACAGTTCCTGGCTGCGCTTGTACAGACTGCGACTATCGCGCTCGGCGGCTTCCGCCGCAGCCAGATCGGCGCGCGCTTCTTCGTTGTCCAGCTCGACCAATACGTCGCCTTTCTTGACCTGCTTGCCTTCCTCGAAATGGATGGCAGCGACGCGGTCGGCAACTTTCGCAGTGATGTCGACGGACTCTTTGGCGCGCACGGTGCCGAGCGCTTCGACTTCCTGTGCAAATTCCTTGAGCTTGGGGTGCGCGATCATGACCGGCACTTCACGCAGGCCGGCGGGCCGACCAGCGGCAGGACCTTGGGCGGCGCCGGAGCCGGCGCCGCTGAAGTGATACCAGGCCCCGGCAGCGATCATTGCTGCCAACGCCACGACCACGATGCTATTTCGATTCACGAACCCGCCACAGAACAGCTGGAGAAGCAGAGCATTCTCCCAGCTGCGCCGCAGCTTGTCTGCGCAACGCTAATGCGAAATTAGCCTTAGGCCATTGCAAACGTTGCAAAGAATCGCAAAACGCCAGCCTGCGCCCACGGCTCAGAAAATGAATCCGCGGCGCAGGCTGTATATGACAGAAATGTCAGATTGAAGCGGCCGGCTCGGCGTCCGAAGCATCCGGGATGCCTTCGAACAGCGCGGTCGACAAATAGCGCTCGGCGGTGTCGGGCAACATCGCCAGAATGACCGAGCCTTGCGGTGCCTTTTGCGCAACCTTCAACGCAGCAGCGATGGTGCCGCCGGCGGAAATGCCGCAGAAGATGCCTTCCTTCGCCGCGAGTTGCCGCGCCGTCTGAATGGCTTCGTCGTCGGTCACCGGCAGAATCTCATCGGCCACGCTGCGATTGAGCACGGCCGGCACGAAGTCCGGCGTCCAACCTTGAATCTTGTGAGGCTTGAACTCGCCGCCGCTCAGCAACGGTGCCGCGGCCGGCTCGGTCGCCACGATGCGCACTTCGGGACGCGCCTTCTTGATCATCTCGCCGGCGCCGGTGAGCGTGCCGCCCGTGCCCCAGCCCGTCACCCAGAAATCCAGCCGGCGACCGGCGAAGTCGCTCAGGATCTCGGGACCCGTGGTATTGCGGTGATATTCGGGATTGGCTTGATTCTCGAACTGCCGCGCCAGGAACCAGCCGTGTTTGTCGGCCAGCTCTTTAGCCTTGCGCACCATGCCCGAGCCGCGCTCGGCGGCCGGCGTCAGGATCACCTTGGCACCGAGCATGCGCATGATCTTGCGACGCTCGATGGAGAACGTCTCGACCATCACCGCGACGAACGGATAACCCTTGGCCGCGCACACCATCGCCAGCGCGATGCCGGTGTTGCCCGAGGTGGCTTCCACCACCGTCTGCCCGGGCTTCAAGGTGCCGCGACGCTCGGCGTCTTCGATGATAGCAATGGCCAGCCGATCCTTGACCGAGGACAACGGGTTGAAAAACTCGCACTTGGCGTACAGCGTGACGTGCGCCGGTGCCAGCCGGTTGATTTTGACGATGGGGGTGCGGCCGATGGTGCCGAGAATGTTGTCGTAGATCATGGCGAAACTACTTTCGTATGGACGGGAGGAGCGGCAGATTGCGCGCGGCCTGAATCGACGTCAACCACTGATATTTTGTCTGACGACGGATCGGGACATCCTGTCCCGCCCGTCGTGCGAGCCGGCAAAAGGCGCGACTTTTACCAGCTCGCTCGCCCCCTGCGGCGGCGGGTACATCCATGTGCCTTTCGGGTCGGTACAACCCTAACTTTGGTCACGCTCACGCAGCCAGCCGGCAATCTTGTCCGGGATCTGGCGCTGCGCTGTGCCGCTCACATAAATGCCGATGTGGCCGCCCGGAAACTCGTGGCTGCTGTAGTCGGCAGTGCCGGTCAGCCCTTGCAGCGGCTTGCTGGCCGAGGGCGGCACCAGATGATCCTGCGCGGCATAGATGTTCAGCAGCGGCACCGTGATCTGTTTCAGATCGACCTTGCGGCCGGCCACTTGCACCGTGCCCTTGACCAGGCCGTTGTGTTTCACGAAGGCGGTCAGAAACTGACGAAACATTTCGCCGGCCTGATCGGGACTGTCGAAAATCCATTTTTCCATGCGCAGGAAATTTTCCAGCGCCGCGCTGCTGGTGTCGGGCTCGTTGAGTTGATGCAACAGGTCCACATACTTCTGACTGTTCAACCGAAACGGCATCAAGCTCACGAACAACGCATTGAGCGCATCGCCTGAAACATTGCCGGCGGTGCCGACCAGCGCATCTACGTCCACGTGCTTGGCCCATTTGGTCAGCAAATTTTCCGGCGTGTGAAAATCCACCGGCGTCACCATCGTGATCAAATTGCGCAACCGCTGCGGATTCAGCGCCGCATAACACAGGCTCATGGAGCCGCCCTGACACACGCCGAGCAGATTGATCCGCTCCTGTCCGCTGACCTGGCGCACGAAGTCCACACAGTGCGGCAGATAGCGGCCTACATAGTCCTCCAGCGCGAGATAACGATCGGCGCCGTCGGGATAACCCCAATCGATCAGATACACATCGACACCGCGCTGTAACAGACCGCGAATCAATGAACGGTCGGTCTGCAAGTCCATCATGTACGGCCGGTTGACCAGCGCGTAGCAAATCAACAGCGGTGTTTTCACGCGCGTTTCCGGCGCCACCACTTCAGAAGGCCGGTAACGATACAACGTGACTTTGTCTTCGCTGAACACCGCATCCTTGGCGGAGCACCCGATGGTCACTGCGCCGGCATTGGCCAAGGCAGCGAGTCCTTGCGACATGCGTCGCATGAAATCGCTGGTGACGGCGGCGAGCTCGGCGGAGCCTGGAGTGGATTCAGTCATGATCGCTCCTGACCGCGCACTTCAGCCAACTGCGCTTCCAGTGTGGCCACGCGTTCTCGCAGCTCGCGCATCTGCTTATGAACAGTGTTCAACTCGGAGCGGGTCGGCAGATCGAACTGCTTCAACGCGCGTTCCAGCAACGCCTGCTGGCGTGCGCGTAACCGAATGGCGGCATTACCGAGCTGCGACTGCAACTTGCAATACGACTCGCTATGCGCGACCTGCGAGAAAACCTTTTCGCCGCACTCCACCCACAAGTTGTACAGATCGCGATAGTCCTCGATGCCCGGCATGGGGGCGGCGCCGCCCAGCTTGGCGTTGCGCTCGCGAATCAGTGTTTCGAGCATGCCGAGCGCGTCAGCCTGCACCTTGGCCCACACCGTCCGCAGCTCCTGCTCGAGGTGTTGATACTCGACTTGCGCGGCCAGCAGTTCGCGCCAGGCTTCGGTCTGTTCACGCGCCAGCCCCAACGCCGGCAGCCGCGAAATCAAATCGGCGAATTGGCGCGAAGCACCCTCGCCGGCCGAGGCAGCCCCGGCCCAAGTGCCTTGCCAGGCATTGAGCATTTCTTCGCCAAACTTGAGCGGTGTCTCGCCGGCACTGGAGCCGCCGGCACTGCGTTGCGCGAACTGTTGCCAACCTTGCAAATAGGCCTGCCCTGCCTCGAGCCAGCGCATGCCGATGTCGCGCACCTGATCGGAGACGCCATCCGACTTGCCACCGGCCGCGGCGCCCGGCATGCCGGCGCGGCGCAATTGTTCGCGCTGCTGCTCGATCCAGCTCTGGATCCAGTCGGATCCGTCATTTTTCGACTCGGTCATTGCCGCTTCCCGTCCGCTACCGCGCGGGCATTATCCACCGACTGGTGGCGAAGTGAGTGTCGAGCCGGTTCGCGTCACATCGGTGCATCCCGTGTTGCACCGCCAAATGGGCGTGGTTACAGTAGGCCGAACGCCTGTCGAGCTGAGCATGAGCGAAGAACGACTGATCAAAAAGTATGCGAACCGGCGCCTGTACGACGCCGCGCAGAGTCGTCACATCACCATCGACGACATTCGCAACATGGTGATTGCCGGCACGCGAGTGAAGGTGATCGAGGATAAGAGCAACGAGGACATTACGCGCCTGGTGTTGCTGCAAGTGATCGCCGATCAGGAACAATTCGGCCGTCCCATCCTTTCGACTGCATTGCTGGAATCCATGATTCGGTTCTACGGCAACTCCATGCAGAGCTACTTCAGCAGCTACCTGGAAAAAAGCGTCGAGACGTTCATGCGCCAGCAGGAAGTGGTGCAGGCGCAGCTCAACCGGACCATGGGCACGAGCCCCGGTGCCGCGCCCAATCCGATTGCCGAGCTGACTCGACAGAATCTGGAGCTGTGGGCCAAGATGCAGGAGACGCTACTGACGACGTTCGCGCCGCCACGTGAGGCACCGCGCGACGACGCTCCGAGCGAGCCCCCTCCAACCAACAAGACCGGCAAATCCGGCGCCAAGAGTCGCACGCCGGACAGCGGCGACACCGACAAGTCCTGACGCATGCCCTTGAAGATCTGTTTCGTCGCTTCGGAAATCGCCCCGCTCGCCAAGACTGGCGGGCTTGCCGACGTGGCGGGCGTATTGCCGCGTCACTTGCAGGCGTCCGGGCACGACGTGCGCGTCTTCATGCCCTTGTATTCGAGCATCAGCAACAGCTCGGTGACCAATGCGCCGCCGCTGGCGAACGCGCAAAACGTGCCGCTGGCGCTGGGCTCGCATCGTTACACGTACACCATCATCGAATCGCGCCTGCCCAACTCGTCGGTGCCGCTGTACTTGGTGCACTGTCCGGAAGTCTACGATCGCGCTTCGCTGTACACCTCGGGTGGCGATGAGCATCTGCGCTTCTTGGTGCTACAACGAGCCGCACTGGATGCTTGTCAGCGCATGCAGTTCTCGCCCGACATCTTGCATTGTAATGACTGGCACACCGCGCTGATGCCGATGCTGCTCAAGAGCGTGTACGCGTGGGACAGCTTGTTCGCGGCCACCAAGTCAGTGTTGTCGATTCATAACATCGGCTATCAAGGCATCTTCCATCCCGGCAGCGCTTACGACATCGGCGGCGAGGTGAGCCATTTGTTGGCGCCCGAAACGCTGGCCGGCGGCGGCTTCAACTGGCTGCGCGAAGGCGTTCGGCATGCCGATCGAGTCACGACGGTCAGCCCGACGTATGCACAGGAAATTTGCACTCCCATCGGCGGTCACGGTCTCGACGTAGCGCTACGCGCACGCGGCGATGGAGTGGTCGGCATTTTGAATGGCGTGGATTACAACGAATGGAATCCAGCCACTGATCGCTATTTGAAACATCACTTCTCGCCGGACGATCTGTCGGGCAAGCGCGCCACCAAACGTTCGTTGCTCGACTGGCTGAATCTTTCGGTGAGCGACAGCGCGCCGCTGGTCGGCATCGTGTCGCGCATGACGGTGCAGAAAGGCTTCGATCTCTTGTTCGACGCGCTGCCCTACACGCTCGAGACGCGCGACATGAGCCTGGTCGCGTTGGGCAGCGGCGAGTCGCATTACGAGAATTTTTTCGTCAGCCTGCAGCAGCGCTTCCCCGATCGCGTGGTGTTTCATCGCGGCTATAGCGAGGAGCTGTCGCATCTGATCGAGGCGGCGAGCGACATGTTCCTGATGCCGTCGCAGTACGAGCCGTGCGGCTTGAATCAAATGTACAGCTTGAAGTACGGCACCGCGCCCATCGTGCGCCGTACCGGCGGCCTCGCCGATTCAGTGCAGATGTGGGATCCCGCCACGCGCCAGGGCACCGGCATCGTGTTCAACGATTTCGATGTGCCGGCGGTGCAATGGGCGATTCACACCGCGCTGGATTATTTCAAGGATCAGGACGGCTGGACCCAGCTGATGCGCAATGGCATGGCGCAGGACTTTTCCTGGGATCGGCAGACCGGTGAGTATGTGCGCCTGTATCGCGAACTCACCGGTAAGTGGGACTGACTACTTCAGCACACCGATGGTCGCGCTGCCGGTTTCGGAGAAGGGAATCTTCTTCAGGAAGCGGATGTCGGTGAGCAGCTTGCCTTCCACCGAATAATTCACTTGGGTGCGGCCGTTGAGGCGCGACAACAAGCGACCCACGCCGCTGACGAAATTGGTCCGCACCGTCATGTCGAAGTCGGTCTCGCCATTGGCGGGCACCGTGAAGGGCTTGTTCATCATGCCTTCGGCAAAGCCATCGCCTTCCAGGAACAGCTTGTAGTCCAGGCCCTTGATGGGTAACTCGCGGTCGTTCGGATTCTCGACGTTGACCCGCACCAGGAACTGCTGATTGAAGATGTCCGCGGAGGTCATGGCGACGCTGACCAGAGCCAGGCGCGGCGCCTTCAGATCCGGGCGTAGGGAGCTACAGCTGCTGGCGGTAACCAGCAGAGCGATGACCAGAGCGAAGCGCGACAGGACCTTGTTCATCTGTTTCCCCCAAGAGGATTTGGGGAAGGATAGCAGAGCAGCGAGGGCACGTTATGTGACGCAGACCCTCGCCCCATCCTGGCCGCCCCCTTCAGGGCTGCGGCTGTAGCTTCGCCAGCATGTCTCGCGTTACCAGAGCTACGCCTTGCTCGCTGATATAAAAGCGGCGGGCGTCTTCTTCGCGATTAACGCCAATCTGGGTGCCCGGCGGGACCACGCTGCCGGTGTCGACGATGGCGCGCTTGATGGTGCTGCCGGCACCGACCACCACGTCCGGGAAGATCACCGAGCGCTCGATGTAGCTGCGCTCTTCGACACGCACGTTGGAGAACAACAGCGATTGATTGACGTGCGCGCCGGAGATGATGCAGCCGCCGGACACCATGGAGTTCACCGCCATGCCGCGCCTGCCTTCCTCGTCGAGCACGAACTTCGCGGGCGGATACTGGCGCTGATAAGTCCAGATCGGCCATTGCTCGTCGTAAATGTTCAGCTCCGGATTGACGTACACCATCTCCATGTTGGCGTCATAGAACGCATCCACGGTGCCGACATCGCGCCAGTAATGTTGAACGCGCGTTTCGTTATCGGTGAAGGGATACGCGAACACCTTCAGCGAGTTCAACGCGCCCGGGATGATGTTGCGACCGAAGTCGTGCGAGGTGCCGGGCCGATTGGCTTGTTCTTCCAGCAGCCGGTACAACAAGGCAGCCTTGAACACATAGATACCCATGGAGCCGAGCGCCATGCTTTCGCGTCCCGGAATGCCTTCGGGATCCTTGGGCTTTTCCGAGAACTTGGTGATTCGATAGTCCGGGTCGACGCTCATCACGCCGAACGCACTCGCCTGCTCTCGCGGCACTTCGACCACGCCGACGGTGATGTCGGCACGCTTGGCCACATGCGACGCCAGCATCACGCCGTAGTCCATCTTGTAGATGTGGTCGCCGGCCAGCACCAGGATGTGCTTGGGATTGTGCAGCTTGATGATCTGCAGGTTTTGATACAGCGAGTCGGCGGTGCCGCGGTACCAGAAATCGCCCATCTGTTGCTGCGCCGGGATGACTTCGACGAACTCGCCGAATTCGCCGCGCAGATAACCCCAGCCGCGCTGGATGTGCTGGATCAACGAATGCGCTTTGTATTGGGTCATCACCGAAATTTTGCGGATGCCCGAGTTCACGCAGTTCGACAGTACGAAGTCGATGATGCGGAACTTGCCGCCGAACGGCGTCGCCGGTTTACAGCGGAAGTCGGTGAGATGTTTCAGCCGTTCGCCGCGGCCACCGGCCATGACGACTGCCAAAGTATTGCGCGTGATGCGACTGACGTAACGCCGAGTGCGGGCCTGATTTTCGCCGCTCCGTCGCGTGCCAAGTTCCTTCGATCGAGCGGGCTCTGCTCTATCGTCCATACCAGGAATTCTCACTTCTCGTAAGGCAGACCGATCGACGATCGGGCCGCCCATCAAGTTGGCCGACTGCAGTGTCGGCGAAGACCGCCGCCGCTTGCCTGGAAGGCGCGGCTTCGGCATTGTGGGTCGCTTGCCGACCCCTGTCATCATACCCGCATGCTGCAACGGTTCAGTAACTACGTCGTCCTCGCATTCGGACATGGCTGCGGCTCCTCGCACCTTGCGGATTGGCGTCGCTGCCTGTCCGCAATAACGGTCATCGGTGGGTTAACGTTGGGACTGTCTTGCAAGGTCCATGCACAGCAAGCACCGGGCGCCGATGACAACGCTAACAGTCAGGCCGCGCCTGTGGCCTGCCTGCCGGACGGACAGGGTTATTTGAAAGCGCGCCTGTCCGGCGCGGTGCAAGCAGAACTCGTTTGGGGCAATGCCGATACGGAATGCACCGGCGCCGTGCGGCCGGATGGCGGACTGCGCGTCCGTTTCAGTCACAAAGACGGTGCCGACGGCGGCCGCTTGGTCTTGTTGTTCGGCATCGCCGGACTGCGTGAAGCCCAGTCGGCGAAGGCACTACCGGTAAATGTGACTGTCATACGCGAAGGGCTGGGCGAGTTTTACAGCACCCAGGGCGACAACAAATGCACCCTGGATCAGGTTCGGCAGGAGCCCCTGGTCGGGATTCCGCACCGGACCCGTTCGTATCGGATTATCGCGCGCGGCTTTTGTACGCATCCGGCTCGGGCGGTGCGTGGCGACGGTGTCATCCTGTTGTCACGTTTCGACTATGTCGGCCGGATCGATTTCGACACTGCAGACGACACCCCAGAAGACAGCAAAGATAAAGAAGGCGGCGAGTAACCATGAGCTCAATGACTGTTCCGCGGCTGCTGGCCCTGGCGCTGTTTGTATGCACGACTGCGTTCGGGGTCGCGCACGGCGCCGACACGGCCAACAACGCTGCCCCGGAATTCACCTCCCAGGACCTGGACCGCAGCTTCCGCCGCGAGCCGGTGCAGATCGCGACTCCGGATGCCCGGCTGCATCGTTTCAATATGTGGATCGCGGATGACGACCAGCGCCGGGCCCGCGGCCTGATGTTCATCCGTCAGCTCGGCGCCGAGGACGCCATGTTGTTCATTTATCCGCAGTCGCAGTCGGTGGCGATGTGGATGAAGAACACCTACGTGCCGCTGGACATGCTGTTCGTCGCCGCCGACGGCAAAGTGGTCAACATCGTGGCCCACACCGAGCCGCTGTCGCTGAAGACCATCGAGTCCAAGGGTATAGTTCAAGGAGTGATCGAATTGCCCGCCGGCGCGGCGGCACGCCTGAAGATCGCGCCCGGTGCCCAGGTGATTCATCCTGCGTTTTCGACGGCCCCACGTTAACGACGCCGCAAGGAAGTGCCATGCGCCCATCGATCGGTTTATCGAGCTGTATCGTCACTGGTCTATGGGTACTGGTCGGCTGCGCCTCGCCGCAAAACAAGCCGGTGGCGGCGACCCAGTCAGCGCAGGAAACGGACCAGCAACGCGCCCAGCGGCTGATCAATTATTCGGTCGAGTCCGGCCAACCCATCAACACCGCCGACGGCAAGAAACTGCTGTGCAAGCAGGAAACCGTCACCAACACGCGCCTGAAAAACAAGAAGGTCTGTCTGACCGAGGATGAGTGGCTGGCCCGCACCGGCAATGCTCGGGAATCATTCCGGGAAGCCATCCGAGCCGGCGAATATCTGCCGCCCAAGGGCAACTGAGCCCACCCACTGAGACGGCCCACTGAGACCACACTGAGACGACCATGCTCGATCTTCCCGGCCAGCCGGTGCTCGACAAGATCGCTTTGGTAGGCGGCTGTCTGCGCCTGCCATTGCAGATCGATGCGCAGCGCCTGGTCACGCAGATCGAGGCTTTGCCGGATTCACTATGGGGCTCGCAAGGCGGCCGCGTTGGTGTGCACCGGGTGGCCGAAGCTTTGTTTCTTCGCGGTTATGCTCCGGCCCAGGGAGCACTGCCCATCGAAGATCGGGAAGCGTTGGCGCTACTGCCCTATGCGCGCGAAATCATAGAGCAACTGATCCCGGCCCCGGCGCAGCGATGTTTGCTAGCGCGACTGCCGGCCGGCGCCACTATCGATCCGCACATCGATCGCGCGCCCTACTTCTCGAAAACTCTGCGGCTGCATTTCCCCATCGAGTCGCACGACCAGGCGTGGATGATCGCCGGCCCACTCACCTATTTGATGAAGCCGGGCGAAGTCTGGGTGTTGAACAACAGCTCGCCACACGCCGTGTGGAACGCGGATCCGGAGCGGTCGCGCACTCACATGATCTGCGATTTCCTGGCGACGCCGGCGTTGTTGGAACTCATGGCCGCAGGCGACCGGGATCTGGGCCGGAGCATCCCGGCAGTCGAGCAGCATTTCGCCGCGCACGCCACGGGATGATCGTCACTCCGCGCTTCGTCTTTCTCCACCTGCACAAGTCGGGTGGCACGTTCGTCAACATCGGGTTGGTGCGCTTCGTCGCCGACGCTCGTCAGCTCGGCTATCACTTGCCGCGCTCCCTGATTCCGGCGCAGTTCGCCTCGTTGCCACTGCTCGGCTCGGTGCGTAATCCGTGGAGCTATTACGTTTCGTGGTACAGCTTTCAGCGCACCCGCCCGCAGCCGAATGCGCTGTTTCTAACGCTCAGCGCCGGCAACACGCTCGACTTCAACGGCACGGTTCGCAACATGTTGAATCTCGGGCGCGACGATGAGCTGCTCGACCGAGTGCTCGCGGCACTTCCAGCCAGTTACATCAACCAAGGCCTGAACCTGCCGGCCGCGGCGCTGGCGCCGATTCGCGGCAGCGGCTTGGGCTTCTATTCGTTTCTATATCGGTATCTGTACGGGCCGGATGTCACAGCCGTGAAACTGGCGCGCATGGAACAGTTGCGGGTCGAAGTACCGCAATTGTTGGAGTCGGTGGGTGAGCCGATGACCGCAGAGCTGCGCGATTACATGAACGCAGCGCCGGCGGTGAATACTTCAGACCATCAGCCGCATCGCCAGCTCTACGATGCGGAGCTGGCGCAATTGGTCAGCGAACGCGATGCCGTGGTGATCGAACGTCACGGCTATACGTTCGCTTGAACCATTATTTATTGTTCATGCGCGGCCGGCGTTCGAGCGACTTGAGCTGCATCTGGTTCTCAGCCTGCAGTTGCTCCCATTCCCGCGCCGTCAGACACGACGTCTTGTGACGCAAGCGTGAACCCGTCTGCAAATCCTTGCGACACAACAGCGTCTGGCCATTTTCGTTCTTGATGACATAGCCAGCCTTTTGCGCGGCCATGATCTTTTCGGCATCGAGCTCGCCTTCGATGGGCGATTTCTCAGCCGCCGGCGGTGTCGGCGCAGGAGTTGCGATGGGTTGCGTATTCACTGTCTTGGCATTAGCCGGCGGTGGCGCGGGTGTGGCTGCTTGAGGCGCAGCGGGCGCCGGTTCAGCCGATGCCGGTTCCTGTGCGAAAACCTGGCCGGTCGCGCACAGCGCGAGTCCCAACAACCAAACCTGACGAAACTTCATGACCCACTCCCTGCTTGACCCAAGGACCGCAATCTATTCCAGGTTGCCTGAACGCTCGGTAACACCGTAGCAATCTCAGCCTCATTCGCGCGCCACTTGTCCGCAGCGGGTGCGGTCAATGTATACCGCGACGGCGGCAACGGCGTGGCCAAGCGTCCAGCCAGTTCTGAATCTACCGGTAAACCCAGAAACTCGCACACTTTACCGATCGTGGCCGCCGGGTCACGGACCAGGTCGGCATATTCGACGGCGGTCCAGCGCTCCGGGCTCAATGTTTGTAAGTCATCGACCACTTGCGCGTTGGTCTGCTGCCATTGCCAGGCGGCCACCTCAGCTAACGGACGCCGATTCATGGCTCGCCAGCCCGGCGGCAATAACAACGACCACGGTCCCTCGAAACCCTCCAGCTTGGGATAGGTCCGCCATTGGCCGGAGCGCCAGGCTTCCATGATGCTGCTGATGTTCTCTCGTGGATCGCGCCACAGGAACACGAACTGCGCATCCGGGAAAATTTGTTTGAAGAACGGAATACGCAATGCGTTCTTGGGGGTCTTTTCCAGGAAGCGTCGCAGGCCAGGCTCACTCAGCCCCTGACCTTTGTGGTCTTTCAGATGCGTCAGAATCTGTTCGCGAATGTCGGCGGCAATCGGCGGCGTCGCGTGCTCGGCCGTGAGTCGATTCGAATCGATGCCGGGCGCGCCCGGTCGCAAGCCTTCGATGCCTTCCACCAGCCAATGCGCTTCGCCACCGACGGTGCATAGCTGCGAACTGGCCGCCAATGTTTCAAACAACAGCGTGCTACCGGAGCGCGGCGCGGCCACGATGAATATTGGCTTGTCGATTTTCGCCTCGCGTGTGCGCGTCGGCTGCACAGGCGGAGACGTGATATTGGTTTGCGCGGGCAGCGACAACATCGCACGCAGCAACCGGCCTTCCAGCACGGCATGCACGCTCACTCGATTCGTGCGCATCACCAAGCCATCGGACAGATCGCGGGACGCGTTACGAACCCCGTCGCGCAACCGAATGAATTCGGACCAACCATCGGACTCATCGCCATACAGTGCATACAACTGCCGCCAGTCCTTGCACAGGCCTTCGAGCAGGCCGTGATAGCGATGCAGACGCGCTCGACCGTCGGCAGCGTCGTCTTTCGCCACCAATTCCGCCCGCAGGTCCAGAATCAGGAAATCCACTTCCGCCGGCGTCATTACAGTCGCAAGCTTAGTGCGCTCAGTCATCGGCACCGGCTGGCGTTCGGCGCTGAAAGGCACCTGACGCACTTGTGCGGCGGGATTGTCACTTTGTGCCACCAACTGCCAGAACGCGGCACTGCCTGAAGTGTCGGCGACCAAGTGGATGCGCTCGTCGGGTGTGAAGTTCTCGACTCGATGCGAGCGCCAGTTATCGAACACCCACGCTTCACCGGCCGCCATGTGTACGGCTTGATCGCCACAGAAGAAGCGCACTTCCGGGCGAGTCACGATGGGAATATGCAGACGAACCCGCGTGAACCAGTGATAGTTGATGTCTGCATGCTCAGGCACGGTTGCGCCCGGCGCCAGACGTAGCAGACGCGACCGGCTCCACACCACACCGAAGCCCGCCAGAATCTGCTGGATGTACGGCGACTGCTGCAGATGAGCCGTCGGCTGCATGCGCCCGTTCACTTCGTCGTTTTCGCCACCGTCGACGCTGATCAAACGAGCCGCGCTGTTGCCTTTGATGTCGTTGGGATGCCGCGCCCAAGCTTGAGCAGGCAGCGCCGCCGCTTCGGCACGCAGCCGCTCGACATCGAAGCGCAATGGCAAACGATAAAATGGTTTGGGCAAACGCATGACTACGCCGTCTCCGCCGCCTTCCGGAAATCGCCCATCGCCGGCACCAGCAGCTCGATGGCCGCGCGTTCGGCTTCGGTGAGATAGGGATTCCAGATATCGAAGATCAGCACGACCCGCGTGCGGTCACTGCGATTCCACGCTTCGTGCTCGTAGGTGTCGTCGAAGATCACCGCGCGACCTTCCTGCCATTCATGCACTTCGTCGCCGACCTTCAACGCGCAATCCGGCGGCACCAGCAAAGGTAGATGACCGACCAAGCGCGTATTGGTCACGCCACGATGCGGCAGCAAATGCGTGCCGGCGGTGAACACCGAGAACAGCACTTCCGGCCCATGATCGCGCACATGAGACAACGGCAGCAGGTCGAGAGCTTTCGCAGTCGCCGGACAGACCGCGCAGTTGTCGGCACGACGCTGAGCGTGTCGATAAAAGTAATAGCCGTTCCAGCTCGGCGGTGACTGCAGTCCGCGCAGGTTTTGTTGTTCGATGGCCTCCGTCGTGAACACTCGCTCACGACCCGCAGCGCTCGGCAACAGTTGCAATAGCTCCTGGCGAATGGCATCGGTCTGCGCTTCCAGCGCTTCGATCCAGGGGAACAACGACCGCGGCAGATACGGAGCCGGCGGCAGGCCGGGCAAATATAGAAACGTCGGCTGCTGACGCGGATCCGGGTACACCGGCGGCTCTTCACGGAAGTAGATGCGCAAACTCTGTTCGACCCGCTGCATCGAAGCGGCGCCGAACTGCTGTCGCAACGGTTCGATCAAGTGGGCGAACGTCGCCTTGCGCGTCTCCTTCACCATGCGCACCGCATGTTCGACCATGGGGCGCAAGGCCGGCGCAGTGGTCTCCGGGCTGGTCCAACGGCCCTGTGCCTGGGCATCGCCACTGGCGCGAAAATACTGAACCGCTGCCTGCTCCTTCTGCCCGGCGCGCTCCAGCGCAGCCGCATAGTGCAAGCGAATGATGAACATGCCTGGTGCCAACTTGAGCGCAGCCCCGTGCGCAGCGACCGCTCCGTCTAAATTGCCAGCCGCGTCGTAAACCCGACCGAGGTAATGCCGGGTCTGGGCGTAGTTCGGATCGGAGGCGATGGACGACTCGAGCAGCTGATGCGCGCGTTCCAATTGGCCACGGCGCAGGGCGATCAAGCCCAGGGCATTGAGCGACTCTATGTCGCCCGGCTGTCTCTGCAAGGCATGGCGCGCGGCCTGCTCAGCCTCGTCGAGGCGGCCTTGTTGCAACAGGGTTTGCACGTCGGGTGAATTCATTCCGCGCTACTATAGCTGCCTATGAGCCACGCAGACCTGCGCCGCTACATCCGCACTTACGATCAGGACCTGGACGCCAACCTGTGCCAGCAGATGATCGGCTCGTTCGCCGGCCTGGAGCGCTTCCAGCTGCGCAACGGCCGCGGTATCCGTAGAGGTTTGGAGGACTCGGCCTGGACCGAGCTGAACGTGTCCCGGCTGTCCGATCCGGCGTTCATGGGCATGTTCCGCCGGATCATCGACCGGGCGCTGGAGCGCTACAACCGCGACATCGAACTGGCCATTCCGATTCCCAACTCGCCGCAGCTGGCCAACCTGACGCTCAAGCGCTACCGCCCCGGGCACCGGGAGCAGTTTCAGCTGCATTGGGATTCCATCAACCATGTGGCCAATCGTTACCTGGTGCTGCTGTGGTATCTGAACGATGTCGAGCTGGGCGGCGAGACGCGCTTCCCGCAGCTGGACGTCACCGTCTCGGCGCGCGCCGGCCGCTTGCTGATGTTTCCTCCGTACTGGATGTACCAGCACGAAGGTCTGCCGCCGCTGACCGGGGACAAGTACATTTTGTCCACGTATCTGCTGTTCATCGATCCGAGTAATCCCAACGCTGCAAATAGTTCTGCAGTCGAGGGATGATGGGCGCGAGGTGCCGCTCGTACGCACGCCAGCGGCCCACCGCCTTCTGATTCACCGGCTGCACCACTTGAGAATAACTCGGCGTGCTGATGAAACCCTTGGCGCGCGCATGCTCGGCCGGCGCCAGCATCCCATCATGCCAAGGTAGCCGCAGGAACTCCGCCATCTCGCGCACGCCGCGTTCGAAGTCGGCCACGAAACTCTCGTAGCGCAGCTCCAGGACATTCGGCGCCAACAGTGCCGACTGCCGATACCAGAAATCGAACGAGCGGACATACCCGTCCGTCAAGGTCTGCAGGTCCGAACACAACATGACGAAATGCGGCGCGCGGAAGTGTTGCATGAAGCAACTCAACACCACGTCACACGGATGTCGCACGGCCAGGATGATGGGCGCGTTCGGAAACAGCCGTTTGATCACTGGTAGCCGCAGCATGTTGAGCGGATTCTTATCGACGATACGCTGACCGGGCGACAACTTGATCCGCTGAGACGCCCGCTCGAAATAACGCTGACGAATCGTCGTCAGCTGCTGCCGGGTCAGCTTGGCCAGTTCCTCGGGATAACGCACTCCGGCCGCAACGATGTCGTCCAGCGCGGCTTGCACGATGGGTTGTTCATCCATCGACTTCAGCTGCGGATGCGCGTCGAGCGTTTGTTCCAGCAGCGTCGTGCCCGAACGCGGGAACGCCACGACGAACACGGGACTTTGCTCGAGCGACGGCGCGTCGCTGTTGTCCCATTGCGCGACATCCGCCGGATCGCAACTCCACTTGGTGATTTCCCAGGTCGGCATGCCACGCGTCACCGCCAGCGGCGCGGTCAATTTCAAGTGTTCGACCTGCGAGGCATGCGCCTCCGCCAGCGCCGCGAATGCTTCGTCGTAACGTTTCAAGGCGTCCAGCGACTTGGCCAAAGGAAACAACGAAAAATGCCGGTCATGAAACTGAGTGACGCCTTGTAACGACTGCTGAAACAACTGGCACGCGCGTTCATGATCGCCGACTCGCTGCGCGACTTGCGCTTGAGTCACCAACAAATCACGGCCCAACGTGCCAGCACGCGGGTGCTTCGAGATGCGTTCGAGCAGCTGTTGCGCTTCCGGCAAGCGGTTGGTGCGCTCCATGATCTGCGACAACGTGAGCATGGCTTGGACATCGAGTTCACTGGCGGCGAGTTGAGCGACGACGCGTTCGGCGCGCTCGGTATCGCCCAGATTCATGATTCGCTGCCCGACGTCGGCGAGCTGCTCTGGCGCCAGCTGCGAAAAATCGTTCCAGCCCTGCAGCGCCGCCAACGCCTCTTCGGTCTGCATCGACTCG
>NZ_JAEUPY010000579.1 GCF_016790065.1 Steroidobacter sp. | reverse complement strand
CTCCACCATCGTGATCGCCAACTACGTCGAGAGCGATCAAGTGGTGATCGCGGTGTTGTCGGTGGCGTTCTTCGGCCAAGGCATGGTGAACCTGGGCTGGACCTTGATTACCGACGTGGCGCCGAAGCGCTTGATCGGTTTGACCGGCGGCGTGTTCAACTTCTTCGCCAACCTGGCCGGCATCGTCACGCCCATCGTCATCGGCGTGATCGTGGGCACCACCGGTTCGTTCTTCTTCGCCCTCGCCTACATCGCCGTGGTCGCGGTCATCGGTGCGCTGTCGTATATCTTCATCGTCGGCGAGGTGAAGCCGGTGGAGATGGACCTCTAGTCGCGAGGCGTTCGCGGCGCTCCGGCGCCGACGGCGCCCGGCATGTTCACTGTCGAGAAGAAATCCATTCGCTTGATGTCGAAGCGGCGCGTGCCGACCTCGTCGCCGAACTCGATGTATTGCTGATCTCGCAGCGTGAACTTCGGCAGCTTCACGTCGCGTGTGTTCGGATCGCCCGTCGCGGCGAACATCACCAGCGCATCGGACATCTTCTGCGCCAGGGCGCGGTCGTAGTCCGTCCAGGCTCGTGTTTTGCGAATGCGGTTGTAGACGTCCTGGGTCAGCAGGAAGAACGGCACTTCGCTGGTGTGATAGGCCCCGGCAGTGGCTGGATTGAGGTCCGCGATCTTGGCTCCCGGTTCGAAAGAGTGCGGATGGCTGTACATATATAGGTAGGTCGCGGCTTGGCCTTTGGCCACCTGCCCCACCGCCCAGCTACGCATCGACGTCGCCATGCCGCCGTCGCGCACGGCCGTCGCCCCGACCGTTGGCACCTCCGCATCGGAGCGCACGGGATAGAGCTTTAGAAACTTTCCGGCTTCGCCAGCAAAGTACTTGTTCGCCGCCGTGGTGAACTCAGCCATGGAGCGCGCTGTGCGCAGCTCGTTGCCGCTTTCGTCCCGAGTGAAACCGATGAGTAATGGCACGTCGTTCTGCTGGCCGCTCGCGAAGATCTCTCGCGGCGTGCGAGGCATGAAGTACGCATCGAGATTGGGGCGGAAGCGGACTGTGCCAGCGGTGCCGCCGAGTTGAAACTCCGCCTGGGCAGCAAGGATGCGATCGGCTGGGACGTTTCTTAGGTCGCCCAGCGAATTTACGCCGAGCACCTTCTGTAATTCCAAGCCTGATTGCTCGGCTTCCGCTTGCGGAATCGGATCGGCGCCAACGCGCAGGCCGCCGCCGCTCATGCCGACGATGCGATGGAATAGACCTTTGGCCAACGGACTGGCTTGCAAGCTGAACGCCGAGCCTGCACCGGCGGATTGGCCCGTCACGGTGACCCGCTTCGGATCGCCGCCGAAACGCGCAATGTTTCGTTGGATCCACTGCAGGGCTGCGACTTGGTCGAGATGGCCGTAGTTGCCCGACGCTCTGTGCGGCGACGTGGCGGTTAGTTCTGGGTGCGCCAGGAAACCGAATGCGCCGACTCTGTAGCCGGCGGTTATGTAGATCACGCCTTTCTGCGCGAGCCCTTCGCCGCCGTAGTTCGGCATGCTCGCCGAGCCTATGGAGAGGCCGCCGCCGTACAACCACAGAATGACGGGGGCTTGCTCGCCTTCGGCGAGCTTTGCCGGCGCCCAGATGTTTAGATACAAGCAATCCTCGCTGGTCGCTTCTTCGCCGAAGTAATGATTGATGTTGTGCGGGCGGAGGATTTGGATGCACTCGGGCGCGAACCGATCGGCGTTGTACACACCTTTCCATGCTTCACGCTGCTGCGGCTCACGCCAACGCAAGTCGCCCGTCGGCGGCGCGGCGAATGGCACACCGAAATACGCCCGCACGCCGGATTGCAGCACTTTGCCACTGACTTTGCCCGTATCGATAGTGACCGGATCGCCCGGTATCGGAGTCTCGACGATCTGCGCTTGCGCGTTGCTCATCCACAGCGCAGTCGTTGCCACCAACGCTTTAAGCACTGCCGTACGCACGGACAAAGATCTCTGCATCCCGATCCCCGAAATCGCTCGTTGTTATTCGCAGCTGCTCAAGTCGACACGTGGCTGACCTTCCGGCCGGGCGAGTAAATGTCCATGATGTTCCAGTGCCCCGCCGTCGGCACCGGCGCGTTCTCCATAATCACGTCCAGCAAATACGGCTTGCCGCAACTCACTGCATGTTCCAACGCCGGCTTGAATTGATCGGCCGACTCGATGCGTACCGAATCCACACCATACGCCTTCGCGATGGCGGCGAAGTTCGGCGAGTACGGCTGATCGTTATGACGAAACACCGTCCCGAACGTGGTCCCGAAGTGCGCC
>NZ_JAEUPY010000574.1 GCF_016790065.1 Steroidobacter sp. | reverse complement strand
AGTGCGTCGAACCGTTGATCGCAATGTTGAAAGACCTCTCCGTCACCGGCGCAAGAACCGCGAAGGCGATGTACGGCGCACGCGGCTGGGTCACTCATCACAACACAGACCTATGGCGCGCGACGGCGCCAGTGGACGGCGCCAAGTGGGGCATGTGGCCGATGGGCGGCACCTGGCTGTGCCAACATCTGTGGGATCACTACGACTACGGCCGTGACTTGCGTTATCTCGACTCGGTGTATCCCGTGCTGAAATCCTGCGCCGAGTTTTTCCTGGACACCTTGGTCGAACACCCCAACGGCCAATGGTTGGTCACCAACCCGTCCATGTCGCCGGAAAACACGCATCGGCCGAATGTCTCCATCGCCGCCGGCCCGGCCATGGACAATCAGATCCTGCGCGATCTGTTCGCCAACACAGCGAAGGCTGCAAAACTACTGCAGCGTGACGACGCATTCATCCAATCGTTGCACAGCACACGTAAGCGACTGCCACCGGACCAGATCGGGGCGCAAGGACAACTCCAGGAATGGCTGGACGACTGGGATGCCAGCGTGCCCGAGATCAACCATCGCCACGTCTCTCATTTATATGGACTGTATCCGTCCAATCAGATCAGCGTAGATCACACCCCTGCCCTCGCCACCGCCGCGCGCCACTCTTTAGATGCTCGTGGCGATGAAGCGACCGGTTGGGGCATCGGTTGGCGATTAAACCTGCGTGCTCGACTACGCGACGGAGAGCGCGCTCATCGCATCCTGAAGCTACTGCTCGGCCCCGAGCGCACCTATCCAAACTTGTTCGATGCGCATCCGCCGTTTCAGATCGACGGCAACTTCGGCGGCACCAGCGGCATCACCGAAATGCTGTTACAAAGTTTGAAGTCACCGACGGACGACGACGAAATCTGGTTGCTACCCGCACTCCCCAGCGCCTGGCCTCAAGGCTCCATCACAGGACTGCGCGCGCGAGGCGGACTGCGAGTCGATCTGAGTTGGCGCAATGGATCGCTCAACGAATGTCGTGCCAGCGCCATTCGCGACGGCCATTGGATCTTTCGCGCGCAGGGATCGTCCCTGCCGCTATCCATCAAGGCGGGACGCAGTCAAACGTTGACGCTGCGGGACGGCCAGCTCAGCGCAACGTAGCGGCGTTCTCGTCCGCACTGACCTTTTGAGAAATCTCGGCGGCCGTATGACGAATCGCCGCGATGGTGTCTTTCACCGGAATAGCGAACGGCGTTTCGATATAGGGACAGGTCAACGCTGCGGCCACGCCATCAACCGCCATGACCGGCGCCGATAAATCGACGATGTGTCGCGTCACATCGCTATCCGCCTTGACGTACTTTTGAGTGCGCGCCTGTGCAGAGCGCTCCTCGAAGGACTTCCAAGCTTTTTGCGTCGTCGTAGCCGCGAGTCGAGTGCGCCACTCGGTCCGCACGCTCTCCGGTTGAAACGCATACAACACCAAACCGGAAGTGGACTCGACCAGCGGCCGCCGATAGCCCACGCGCACTGAGAAGCCTTGATTGCCAGGCGCTTCGATACGCGCCACCACGACCATTTGCTCATCGCTCGCCACCGCGAGATGACACGACTGGCCGATGACATGACTGAGCTTTCGCATTTCCGGCAGCGCATCTTCCAGCAAGCTCTTGGTCGGCGCGCGAGCCATACCCAATGCAAACAGCTTGTTGGTCAGCTCGAAGCCGTCGCCGGAAGCGGCATGCGCCACATAGCCGCGATGGACCAGCGCATCCACCATCCTGAACAGTTCGCTGATGGAGCGATTGAGCTCCGCGGCGATCTGCGACATGGTCAGTGGCGTGCCCCGAGTCGCCAACAGCTCGAGCACATCCAGCCCCTTCTCCAGAGCCGGTGCACTGTACTTACGTTCTTCGTCATCTCGAGCGGCCATGCGCGCCATTATAAGACGCGAAGCCGCCGATCACCACGAAACAAAGCGTCGGCACCAGGATGGCGTAGTGGATTGCGCTCGCATCCGACACGGCCCCCATCACGGCCGTCAGCACAGCCCCGCCAATGATGCTCATCACCAGGAACGACGAGGCAGCTTCGGTCAGCGGCCCCAGATTGCGCAGCGAGCTGGCAAAGATGGTGGGGAACATGATGGACATGAAAATGCTGGTCGCTGCGAGCGCATAGAGGCCGAGCGCGCCGCCGACGAACACCGCCACCAAGGTCAACGCGACGTTGATGGCCGCGAACCCAGCCATCAAGCGCGTAGGACTGACCCGACTCATCAGCGCCGTGCCGACGAATCGCCCGATCATGAAGCCGACCAGCGACGCCGTCAGATAACTCGCAGCGGTCTTCTCGCCCATGCCGGGCACCTCAGCCTGCGCGTAACGAATCATGAAACTCCACACGCCCACCTGC
>NZ_JAEUPY010000557.1 GCF_016790065.1 Steroidobacter sp. | reverse complement strand
AGGGGGACCTTCCCGGTGTTCTACTTGGCTCTTGGTTTATAAGGCTATTGGAGCACTTCTTCTCCCTGACAATCTGTGGAAGTGCTCAGGCGGTCCTAAGCTTTGGTAGTGAGATACAGGTGGATCGTTCGGTTGCGAGCGAATGTGGCAGCAGGCGTGCCGCTCGCTAGGAAATGGGCAGTCGCAACTCTACAAAGAGGCCGTCCTGACCCCATCTCCTATTAATCGCACCACCGACGGACCAGATCAACTGGTCAACCATCGTGCTACCGAAGCCGGGTTCATACGGAGCGCTGTGCACTGCCGGGTTGCAGTGCTCACTCCAGGTCAGCAGAAGCTCTACGCCATCGCAAGTCCAGTTAATGCGGACGATCCCTTGGGCAGAGTTGAAGGAGCCGTACTTCACAGAGTTTGTGGCCAATTCATGGAGGATCAAGGCTATGGCGGTGGTGAATCGACGAGAGATGCCGCAAGGCGCTCCGTCGGCCAGATATTTCGGGGCGTAAGGTTTTAGAACCACATCGACGATGGCCAAGATTTCGACTTGGTCCTGAGCAGCATCTCCAATCTGTTTTGGTTCGAAAATGACATCCGAAGCGCGAGCCAGGCACCACAAACGCTCGCGGAGCAATTGCATAGCGTCGGTGTCGCTGCGACCCGCTTCTCTTTTGGCGAGGCCGACGAGCCCCGACACCACCGCAAAGACATTCTTAATGCGATGACGCATCTCCTGCGCGAGCAGTTGCTCCCGAGCTAAGGCGCGTTCCAACATGCGTTCGAGTAGGGTGCTAGTAGTGACATCACGAGAGACGCATAGAATCGCTCGGACACGTTGCTGGCTATCCGTAATCGGGGTCAGTAGGTTGTCCCAATACTTAGTGTCGCCACCAAGTTCGCTTCTGCCGGGAAAGCGGGCGCTATGCCCCTGGAGGGTCTCCGAGAGCGCCTTGCGGCCTTCGGCCTGGATGGAGTTGGGCAGCAGCGGTAACCAAGGCATTCCGAAGGACGAGTCCTGCGGCACTCCCAGCGCAAGACATCCGGCGCGGTTCATCGTGAGGAGGTTGCCCTGAACAGAAATGATCTTTATACAGTCATCGCTCGCATCTAGCATGGCCCTCTCAAAAGAGAAACCGCCCGGTTGCATATCCAGCACTTCTGCAAGTCGCTCGGTGGAGGTGTCTGCGCGCGTGTCGATTTGCATTGTTGTTGCTCCAGTATAGCGTCACTGAGTCGGCCACCCATACGGTCTCATTGTCATCAATGTCTGTAATGTGGCGGTAGACAGGCGGTGCTCTACACAAGCTGTTTACTAGCGATGCAGAGCTTAGCTACGTACAGGCCGAGGCTCCTGGATCCTGCATGTCGAAGAACTATTGCACAACGTGGGCTGCGAAAAGTACTGAATTTCGATACCGTGGAGATCATGTTCTGATCCCTGCTGTTCCCAATAGTCCGGATCTGGCTTAGTGACTGCTAACGTAGCTGCGGTATGGTCTCTGCGCGCTGAGTGCGTTTCTCTATCATCATTCGACTGGCTTGGGTCCTGCTCCAATAGCCGAAGAGACATCTCGGCGGCCGCTACTTCGACTGGCCGATGTCGAATGGTGTCGACATACTTGATTTCTAGGGTCGATGTCGCGCGATTCGCTGCAAGAACTCCAGGAGCTGCTCGCATTCAGTCGGCGCGAAGAGCGAATTGAAATGCGCGATATGCTCCTGGCAATGGCTCTTCAAGTTCTGCAGCACGCGCGCGCCGCTGACCGAAAGAAACAACCCCTTGCAGCGCCGATCATCGGCGCGCACGCGGTGTTCTACCCAGTGCAGCTGCTGTAGCTTCTTTACCAGCGCTGCTGCCGAGCCCCGGTCGAGCAGCAGCGCATCGGCAAGCTGCGCCTGCAGGATGCCGGGGTTGGCACCCACCAGCACCAACAGATTGAAGGTCACCGGCCGGACTGTCTTGAAGCGCGCCAGCAGATCCCGGCGTAGGGTGGCCATCGCACTGTGCATGGCGAAGTCCAGACTGGTGCCGAGAACGTCGGCATCGATGCCGGCCTCGCTGGCCAGTTCCTCGCAGTCTTCCGTGTCGGTGGTCAGGATCGGTGACTGGTCCATGCTGGCTTACTCCTCGCACAAGTCAGGCGCGATCGACTGGTTCCTGTGTCAGCTCGAACGCTGTGATGATCGGAATGGTGGTTAGCTCACGAATCGTTGCAGCCACTTCCTCGGCAGCGGCGCGGGCCGCACGCAGTGCGGACGCCGCTTGCGGCGAAATCACCTCATCCGGTGTTTGCTGTAGAAGCTTTAGTGCGGCCTGCAGGCGTTCCACGGAGTCGCTGCAAGCGTGCACCGAAGAGGTGAGGGTAGCGTTCAATTCCCGGTTCGCGGCATCGAACTGGTCGCTTTGAATTTTCAAGCGCCGCTGCAACTCTTCGTTGAAGCGTCGGCGCCGGTGCTGTGCGTGCCGGGTGGCTGAGACATCCTGGCCACAAGTGACGATGCCTGCCACGCGGTCGTCGGCGCTCAGCAATGGACTGAAAGAGAAGTCGATCCATTGGCGGGTCCCCGACTCGGGATAGTCGAAGTCGAGGGTTTCGATGAGCCGTTCGCCCTTCAGTGTACGACTCAAGCTCGCGCCGAGTCGGCGGCGTCGGGTCGCATCCTGGATCGACTCGAGCAGTGGCGCGCCGCTTGTGACCGTCACGCCTTGAGTGGCAGCGATCAGCGAAGCATACGCGGCGTTGAAGTAGCTGTAGCGCAGCTGCCGATCGAGCACACAGATTGGCTGATCGGTTCCGGCGAGCACCGCCGAAAGCATTCGCTCATGCGACACGCCGTCGTAACCCACCAGACCGCGACCGGTTGCGTCGAGTTCCAGCGCCAATAGGCGTCGTGAACCACGACTCGCATCGCCGACCACTTGGCCCAAGCCGATCATGGGATGCGATGTGCCTTGCGAGGAGCGCAAGCGGTACTCGACTTGATAGCTGGCCGATTGTTCAATGGCGTCGTTGATCGCTCGCTGCACCGAGTTGCGATCTTCCGGCAAAATCAACTTCAAGAATGCGGGAACATCGGCGGGCAGTAACGGTGCGCTGACACCGAGCGCTGCGCCAGCGTGGGGCGACCAGCTGATTTTCGCTGCAGGCTCATCCAGGTGCAGTTGCCAGGAGAAAGCGTCGATGAGTCCGCTTGCTTCGCACAGGCTCTCCAGTGCGTCGCGCTCGCGGCGGTGACTGGCGATCAATGCATCCACGCTGTGCAAGGTCAGCACCAAGCACATTGGAACGTTGTCCTCTCGGACACAGCGAACCGTGCACACGAAATCTCGCGACGAACGCCGCTCACCGGGCCAGCTGATGTGCTGCTGGACGTCGGATTTCAAGGCGGCATCGAGCACGGCGGTAGCGATTCGTCCGTCGCTGGCGATCACCACGTTGATACCGAGCAATGCCGCTGGCGAGTACGAATCACACAGCGCGGCGAACGCCGGGTTCGCAAACATCAACGAGCCGGCAAGACTGGCTACAGCAACCGGCTCTCCATGCTGCAAGGCCAGTTGCTGCATGAACGCTTGATCCGTCAACACTCTATTCAGCGCACTTCGTCCGAAAGATATAGGATTTTCACTGACGTGAATCATTGAATGGATCTGAAGCACAGAGATATTGTCGAATGTACTTACTACACGGGCTCAGTCGGTGGCGCGTTTGGCCGGGAGCACCGGGTTTTGCGTTTCTGAAAGTGCGCGCAAGCTGCGCAACGTGCCTTCCCACGTCTCGAGCAACTTGGGGTTGATGCTGGTCGTGTCGTTGAATCTGCCGGTGCGTGAGATGACGCAGGTGGGCTCGGCGAGCGAGGCGGCCAACATGGGTTGTCCCTGCACGCGCTTCGATTGATACATCGCTGCATCCGCGGCCTTCAGCAACTGTCGAGCCGCTGTGCCGTGTTTCGGATAGAGCGCGATGCCGGTACTCATGCCGACGCAGACCGGTCCCTGTTTTGCTGCCACGGGCTGACGCACGATGGTGGACAGCGTTTGCGCAGTTTCCAGTGCTTTGTGCTCGTCGACCTGATCCATGATGATCAGAAATTCGTCGCCGCCTAGGCGCGCCACCGTATCCATGCCGCGCATCGAGCGCTTCAGTCGCTCGCCAGTCTTGCGTAACACCTTGTCACCGAAGTCATGGCCGTACGTGTCGTTGAGCGGCTTGAAGCCATTCAGGTCGATGAACATCACCGCCAGTGAATGTCGATGCCGCTCGGCGCGCGTGATTGCTTGCTGCAAGCGATCCAATGCGAGCGAGCGATTCGGCAGGCCGGTCAAGCTGTCGTGCTGTGACTTGTGAGTCAACTGATGCAGCATGGCGGTGACATCGTCGGAGTCCTCGGATGGCGTCGCATGAACTACGGGCTTCGCCGGCTGCATGATCGACGAAGGCTGTTTGCGCGATACGGCGGGGGCAGCGCTTTTCGCGTGCGGGGTAACTGCCGGGGCCTTTACATGAGAGGCTGGGCTCGCCACGAAGCGGCGCGTGGTTCGTGGTCGCGAGCGCCACACCATCCAAGCCAGGGCAGCGCCGATTGTCATCACCACCGCATCCGCGAGCATGATGACCACGCGCTGATTGCTGAAGCGTTCGTTCGTCAACACCGTGGCCATGGCCCAGAGCTGCACCAGAAACAGCAATCCCAGCAGAAACCACATTCCGTAGTATTGTATGATCTTGTAGCGTCGGCTCTTCGTCATCTCATTCAACCCGTGGTCGTTCGTTGCGAGCGACGGCGCACTTCGCGCCAGATCGGGGGACCTTGCCACGAGGTTCAGCGTCGGTCCTACTGATGACGTCACAAGCGTAACCATCAAACGCCGATGTGCGCCGCACATTTGGCTGGCAACCCCAACTATTCACCTTAAGGGGTTGCCACCTTTTCGGCGTTGCAGCGAAGAATCGATCACAGATTTGCTCAGTCTCCCGCAATTAATCTCAAGCAAGCCCGCGTGCGCGCCGCGAGCTGTACGCAGAGGACATTGACAACGGAGACAGATATGAAACATCTCAATCGGTGGATGAGCAGCGCGGCAGCGGTCGCACTCATGGTCGGAGTGACGGCGCAGGCCAGCGTCTCCGGCACCATGGGAGTGCAGTTACAACTGGAGAATGGCTGCATCGTTTCGGGTTCGACGGACCCGCTGTCCGCGGTGGATTTCGGCACCATGAATTTCGGTGCCGTGCCGACGATCTTCACGGAGAGCCTGCACGCGCAGGCGATGACCGGCGGCAGCGCGGTGCAGTTGGAATGCTCCGCGGGCGCGGCACTGAATGTTCTCGTGGGCAACGGTCAGAACGCGTCCGGGGGTGTTCGTCGCATGGCCGTGGGCGGCAATTTCGTGCAGTACCGGTTGTTCACTCAACCCAATGGCGGTGGTGTTGAGTACGCCGTTGGCAGTAGCGCGCTGAACTTGTCCGCCACGGTGCCTGGAGCTGGCGGCACATTCGATTTGCCTATCTATGGCGTGATTGCTCCGCAAGCGGGACTCACCGCCGGCAGCTACAACGACCTGGTGAGCATCACCCTAACCTTCTGAGGCAGGGGGAGCGCCGATGCGTCGAGGTGCACGCAATCTAATGGAAGCGGTCGCGATGCTGGCGCTCAGCTGTGCGCCCATCGGACCACGCTCGCTAGCCGTGGCACAGGCGGCACCCACCTCGGGGGTACTGCAAGTGACCGCACGCATCGAAAGCGGCTGTCGGGTGGCGGGGCAATCGCAGGCCACGGGCGTGGACTTCGGTGACCTGGACTTCGCGGCTCATCCATCGTTGTTCAAGCATCCACTGACCGCTCGGTCGCAGCTCTCCATGGGCGCATTGCAATTGCAGTGTGTGGGCGTGCTGTCCGCCAATGTGGCCATCGACG
>NZ_JAEUPY010000546.1 GCF_016790065.1 Steroidobacter sp. | reverse complement strand
CTGACCGTCGGCGCCTCCGCATACAACCAGAACTGCGCTCGCTGCCATGGCATCGGCGCAGTGTCCGGCGGTATCGCACCCGACCTCCGCCAGCTGCCTGCCGGCAACGACGGCGATGAGTACTTCCAGATGCGCGTGCGGACCGGCTCGATCCGCAACGGCATCACTTACATGCCGCCGTTCGGTGAAATCTTCTCGGAAGAAGCCATCTGGGCGGTGCGCACTTGGTTGGAATCGGTGAGCAAGGAGAGCTGATCATGCTACGGCGCGCCGCTGTTCTATTGTTGGCGGTGTGCTCCGCCTTCGCTCATGCCGAGAACGACACCGATGACACGCTGGCCCGCGCTCGTTCGCGGGCAGCGCTCGACATCGCGGTCTACGACAACTTCCCTCCGTTCTCGTACCGTGCTCGGAACGGTGAGTTGCGTGGGCTAGACGTCGAATTGGCGCGTGCGCTGGCGGCGAAGCTCGGCATTGCAGCTCGGCTGCGGACGGTGACCGCCGATGAAACAGTCAGCGACGATCTTCGTAACAATATTTGGAAAGGACACTACCTGGGTGGCGGAGTCGTGGATGTGATGATGCATGTCCCCACGGATGGTCAGTTCGCGCGCAATGAAGATCAGTCGCTGCTGTTCGGCACGTATCTGCAAGAGTCGATTGCTGTCGTGTCTCGTGCCGGAACTCGTGCGACCAACAAGATCGCGGTGGAAGTCGATTCGATCAGCGACTATCAACTGAGTAGCGGTGACGACGGTAAACGGCAAGCGGCGATTCGCAAAAAGACGCTCGCCGATGCGGTCGCCGCCATGCTGGCCGGCGAAGCCGACGCGGTGATGGGCCCGAAACATGAACTTCAGGGCTTGCTAGCAATGCAAGGCTCACCGGATGTGGTGTTTCACGAACAGCAGCTCGCTGGGCTGCTGCGCGGTGCTTGGAACATCGGGATCGCGGTGAAGACCAACGGCGGCGCTTCGCTTCAGCAGGCGCTGGATCAGGCTCTCGATGAAATGCGCAAGGATGGCTCGCTCGCGACCATCTTTTCATCGAGCCGGATCGCGCTGGAGGAACAGCACGATCCGGTCACGGCGTCGATCAAGGAGCGGTAGCGAGCTGGTACGCCTTGTTCAGCGCTTCCAGCGCTTCATCTTTGCGTCCAGCCGAGTTGAGCGCGGTGCCAAGACTGCCGTAGACACGCACTTCCAACGGGTTCAACTCGACATTGCGCTTGAACACGTCGACGGCCATGTCCGGCTTGCCCTGCTGCAATAAATAGTAGCCGCACCAATCCACCATCCCGAGCGGCAACGGGATGTCGAAGCCATAACGCGCCGACAGCCCGGCGTAATGCTCTTCGATGCCTTTGATGCCGCGCTTGAGAATCACGTCTCTCGGCACCTGCATGCCCGAGAAAATATGTTCCAGGCCGTCGTAGATGGTCCGGTGCGGCGTGCTCATGTGCTCTTCGTTCGGCAGCCGCTCGTAGTGCCATTCGAGCGTCGCCGGTGCGGCACGCTTGAGCACCGCGACGTTCTTCGCCACCGCGTTGGTGAGCTGCTCAGCCTCATTGCCGTCGGTGATGTATAGAAACCGGCGCGGCGGCAGTCGCTTGAGCTTTGCTTCCATGTCCTGGAGCGTCGCGAGATCGTTCCACCACAACGCCGGGCTCACGGCGACGTAAGCGTTGAACGCGTCGGGACGATTGAGCAGCGTATGCAGAGTGAACAGACCGCCCCGAGAATGACCGGTAATGATTCGAAACGGCGCGGTTCGATAGCGACTCTCGATCCACGGCGCCAGTTCTTTGGTCAGGAAAGTCAGGAAGCGCTCGTCCTTCGACGGCGTCAGATCCTTGCCCCGGTCGAGACTGGGAATGCCGACCACGATCATTTCCGGAATGCGTCCGGTGCCGATCAGGAAGTCCACCGCCGCGGCGGTATGGAAAAAGTTGTTCGCGCCATCCAGCACATACAACACTGCCGCCGGCGTTCGGCTCTTGGTTTGCGACGGCGGCGTGTAGATGCGCAGCGGCCGAGTTTCTCCCAACGTCTCCGACCAGATCGAGGTTTGCACACCGATCTGAATCGGCGTCTCGACCACCGCGGCATCGCCTGCCTCGACCAACGGCGCACTGAACAGTGCGACCAGAGCAAGCAGCAATCCTGAGCGATGGTTCTTGTATCGAATCATGAGAAAAATACTCAGCCTCTAATGTTAGCGGCGTTCCTCGAGCAGCGGCTCGGTCACGCCTTGCACACCGACCAATCCCAGCACGGTGAGCAATGCCACTTGTGGACCCAACCACGCTTCACGCGGTTCGAACCACTCGCCCGGCGAATGCAGGTCGCCCGCAACGCCACCACCTGAAAGCATGATCGCCGGAACGCCCAAAGCGATGGCGGCATTGGTGTCGGTGCTGACCGTTGTCAGCTGAGCGCCGGGACGCTCTATCGCTTGGTAAGACTGCCGAGCCGCGCTGACGAGTGAAGAATCCGCACCCGTCGTGCCCGCTGGCCTGTCGCCCGCGAGTTGTTTGTCCACGGAGATTTCCTGACTGTGCCAACGCAAGTTCTCTTCCTGCGCGCCGAGCTCCACAGCCGCGAGCACCTGTTTCTCGAACGCCGTGAGCGCTTCAGCACTGTCGGAACGAATGTCCACTTCCATGATCGCTTGCGAAGCGATGGTGTTGACCGAGGTGCCGCCCGACACGACGCCGACCGTGAACGTGGTTCGCGGCTGCAGCGGCGGTTGCAAGTCAGAGATATGAGTGATGGCGCGGCCCATCGCATGAATCGCGCTGGCCACGCCGAAGTTGCCCGAACTGTGCCCACCGGGACCTTTGAAGGTCACTCGCCAACGACGGCTGCCGGTCGCGCCGACGCCGATTCGTTCACGCCCACCGACACTGGGCTCGACGGTGATGAAGCCATCGATGCCGCTGTTCTGCTTGAGCAGCGCTTTGACGCCGCGCAGATTGCCCAGCCCTTCTTCGCCGACCGTGCCGACGAACATCACGTCACCGACCGTGCGAATGTCTGCCTGTTGCATGGCTCGCAGCACCGACAACACGACGACCAAGCCGCGAGTGTCGTCGGCGAGACCGCGACCGTAGTAACGCTCGCCTTCCTTACGCACCGTCACATCGGTGCCTTCAGGAAACACGGTGTCGAGATGAGCGGACAGCACCAACGTCTTGCCCTGTCCCGAACCTTTGCGAGTGGCGATGACATTGCCTTCCGAATCGACGCTGGTCTTCAAGCCAAGCTTTTCCAGCCGTGCCTGAAAATCGCGGCCGCGAACCTGTTCCTTGAACGACGGCGCCGGAATCTGCGCGATCTCGATCTGCTCACGCAGCGTCGCCTCGTCGCTGCTCTTGATGCCTGCGAGCGCCTTGGTCACGCGTTCGTTGGCGAGCAACGATTTGTAGGCAGCATCGAAGTTGTTGGCGATGGGCGGATTCGCATACTGCTCGGCGAAACGCACCGCCAACGCGCCGAACTCAGCGCTGCTGGCCAGCCGAGCCGCCGACATCGGCGACTTGCCAGCATGCATGGTGCCCACGTTCATGGTGACGGCGACCACAGCGTCGCCTTTCTCAGCCCAATAGAATCCGCCGGTGAAGCCCAGCACGCTGCCGGTATGGCCGATGCCGACACCTGCGTCGGTGGTCGTACGAAACAAGCCGTGGCCGACTTCAGAGTTCTTGTTGATCGGCGTCCACTCAGTCAGGAACTTCAGGCTGGCGGGCGAAACGATGCGGGCATCGCGAATCGCCAACGCCAGCCGAGCGATATCCGAAGGCGTGGACACCATGCCGCCGGCAGTCCATTCGACGGACAGGTTGGAGCCGGTGGCGTCGATCAGATCCGGGCGTACGCGCTTGAAGCCTTTGGCAATGCCGGCACTCTTCTCGAAAGTCTCGGTGCCCCAGTGATAGCGATGCGGCAGCCGGCCGACATCGAAGCTTTCGAAACCTTCCAGGAACGTGTCGTGTAAGCCCAGCGGTTCGAGCACACGCTTACGGATTTCGGCCTCGGCCGTATTGCCCGTGACCTTTTCGATGATCAGGCCGAGCAAGGTGTAGTTGGTGTTGGAGTAGTTGTGCTTCTCACCCGGCTCGTTGAGCGCCTTGTGCTCCGGACCACGAATGTATTCGAGCGGTTCGGTCTTGCCCCAAATGTGCGAGGGCTTGAGCTTGCTGCCGCGGCCTTCGCGGATCCAACGCGGGTCGTCTTCCCAACTGATGACGCCACCGGTGTGGCCCAACAGCTGCGCGAGCGTGGCACGGTCGGTGTTAGCGATTCCTCGGGTCACATCGCTGCCGAGATAATCGACAGCCGTGCGGTTCAGATCGAGCTGCCCTTCCTGCGACAGTTGCATGATCACCGTGGTCACGAACACCTTGGTGATGCTGCCCACGCCCATCAAGTTCGCCGTGGTCATCGGCGTCTTCGCCTTGATGTCCGCATAACCTGCGGCCCCGGTCCAGATCACGCCGTCGCGAGTAGCGATGGCGGCGGAAACGCCGGGCGCGCCTTTGGCGATCGCGCCCTCCAGTGCTGCCTGCAATTGCTGAGGCGTAACGGGGTCAGCCGGCGCGACGCCGACGAATCCCAACCAAACGAGCAGGCAGCAAACCAGTCTTTTCATTGTCAAAGCCGTTCGTACAAAGCAGCGGACTGCGGTGCTTCGAACTGTAACGGCATGCTGACCTCGGTGGGAAATGTCTTGAGCAGGGCCGCCGCGTCCGGCGAACCCGGGGTATCCAGATCGATAAAGGCCGCGATCTTTTCGCTAAGCGCCGGCTGAAACTCCTGGAGTTCATAGCCAACGATATGGGTGCCGGTGCGCACCGTGACCACCGCACCGCTCTGCAGGTGCTTGCCCAAGTCCAACGCGTTATCCAACGGCGTGCTCCAGTCCATATCGCCCTGGACCAACAAGGTCGGCACGGCAATGGGATAGAAGTTGCGGAAGCTGTCGTCGACTTCCTTGGTGGGCGTCACCGCGGCCCAGCTGCGGTAGAACGAATTCGGATCGCCGATGATGCCAACGGCCGGTTCCTTCTTCAGCCTGGCATCGCGTGCGTCGGTGATGCCGAGGCTATGGTCGATCAGCGGCAGATTCACATTGCCATTAAAAGGAAACAGGCCTTGCAGCTTGCGGGCAGCCACGTAGCGATAGTCGCCGTTGAACACCTCGGTGACGAACTTCGGCCACATGGCCGGTGCATCGCGCAGCGCCTTACCCCGCCATGGGCTGAACAACAGCGCCCGGAAGTCATCGGCACGCACGGTCACGGTGACGTTCTTGCCGGTCGCTGGATCCTTCACTTCGACCGTCGCCGGCGTCTTTTCCAAGCGCGCCAGAATCGTTTTGACCGCGGCGATCAGTCCACCCTTGGGCAGCTGAGCAGCGATGGGGGATTTCTCAGCGCTCGCAGCGATGCGCTCCAGCACACCAAACAGGGCTTGCGGCGAGTCATAGCCGTAGTCGATCGGCTCAACGCCGCTGAACATGGCCCGACTCACGTTCTCCGGATGCACCCGTATATACGAAAGGCCCCACTGCGAGCCGAAGCTGACGCCGCTGATGATGACCTTGCCGTAGCCCAGTGCGGTACGAAGCTCCTCGAGATCCGCGACCATGTTGAAGATGTCGTAACCGGCCAGGTCGACGCCACCGGCGGACAGTGTCTTGAAAGTCTGCTCGATGGATTGTTTCCAACGCTCGGTGATTTGCTCGCGCGTCTCATCGTTGCCCGGCACCGGTGCCGGGCGCGGCGCTTCAAAGCCACCGGCGTTGCCGAGCGCCCAGAAGTTGCCGCGTTGATTCAGGACGACCACGTCTCGATGCGCTGTGTTTCGATACAACGTCTCTCGTATCCAGGAATGTGGGTAATGTTTCTTAGCGAAGTCCCGTCGGTCCAACAGGTCGCCGGGACCACCGGGCAGCACAAAGAGAGGCTCCCGCCCCGTCTCGCCTCGCGAACGGAAGCGCAAATAGTTCACCAGGATGTCGCGGCTGCCCGGCTTGCTGCGATTCTCTTTGACGACGATGAAGCCTTCGTCGGCCAGCAGCGGGCCTTGTTCGGTGGGCAGTTGAATCGGCGTGGAGAAGATCTTGTTGGGCGAGTCGGCGTGACCTACCTGCAGAGCCGAGGCCAGAGCCAGAATCAGAACCGCTGCCGTTCGACGCATCTTCATCGAGTTGCCCTTTGCAAAGTCATGCTCAAAAAGAACGGCGCCCCCAGAGGCGAGGCGCCGAGAGACTGTTAGAAACTCGCCTGCGCTCGCAGCTCAGCTTTCGCTTGGCGCTCCATGGCCACATTGCGAATCCGACCGGCGTGAATTCGTGCGCCGGTGACGCGACCGGCAGCGTTGCGCTCAATCAGCATGACGCTCTCGCCTGCTTCAGGCAGCGAGAGTTCAAAGCGATCTTTCTCGCGCGGAGTGACGACAATTGGCTGCGTCGTCCACAACGACTTCAGCACCAGTTGCCCCTCTTCTAAGGCCAACGTGTAAGTGACATCGAGCTCGGGAATCCGATAGTCACCCAGAACATCGCGCAAAGACTCAGGCTTCGGCGCGGCGACCGGCTTGGCGCGCTGATAGCTCAGCCGCGTGACATCACGGATCGACACTCGCTCGATGCCCGCAACCTTGCCGCCGGCGTCGCGAAGAATTCGATAGTGCTCACGATAGTGCGGGCCATAGCCAAAGGTACCGTCGCTCCAGAACTCAGTCGGCAGCAGTTCGCCGCCAGTGCGAATGTTCAGCCGACCGTCCTTCGACACCAGCTCCAGCAGCGGCAAACGGTCGTTGCGATAACTTCCGCTCAGCTCAGCAACTAAGGTCGCAGGCGTGGCCACCGCGGTGGGCCAGCCATCATCGGCCGGGCCGTTGCCGATATAAACTTCAGTGATCCGATCGAGCAGCGAGCGCAGATTGAAAGACAGGTTGGTGCCGAGAAAGAAGCCGAAGTCCTGGCCCGGCACATAGCCGACGTACGACAGGAAGCCTGCGTCCTTGCCGCTGTGAGTGACGGTCTCATGACCGCCGACAACGAAGCGTCGCAAACCAAACGCGTAGTTGGTCACCGAACCGTCGTTCAACTTCCCGAGCGTCGACACCTGCTCGATCAATGCCGCATCGCCGACCTTCGGCTGCGCGAAGTTCCCGACCCACTTGACCATGTCCTCGGCCGTGGTCAGCAAGCTGGTCGCGCCGACGTTGTTGTAGTTGAGCAGCACGCGCGTCCAGCGATCGCCGTTACGTTCATAAGAGTTCGCACGGTTCGGCACGAGTTCGGTGACGTCGTCGTAGAAGAACGTGCTGGTCATTCCCAGCGGCTGGAAAATGTTCTCCGTGGTGTACTGGCGTAGAGTGCGGCCGGAGACAGCCTTCACGATCTCAGCCAACAACGTGTAGTTGGTGTTGCTGTACAGCTGCTCCGAACCAGGTTCGAAATTCCAGCCAGCCTGTCGCTCGACCACATTCAGAATCTGTTGCTGATCGATCACGCCAGCCATGGAATGACCACCGAGCACCATCAACGCCCATTGATCTCGCAGACCGCTCGTATGCAGCACCAGTTGGCGCACCGTGACCTTGCGATCAAGGTTGGTGAGTCGCGGCAAGTACTTCCGAATATCGGCGTCGAGATCGATCTTCCCCTGACTGGCCAGCAGCGCGATGGCAAACGCGGTGAACTGCTTGGAGACGCTGGCCACATGAAACTTGGTCTGCGGCGTGTTGGCACGACCTTGCTCGAGATCCGCCTGACCGAAGCCGCGCGAGTAAACCATCTTGCCGTGGTGATAAATACCAAGCACGCCACCCGGACTGCCGGGACGCTCGTATTCCTTCAACAACGCGTCGACTTGGCGAGCGCGCGCGTCATCGCCAACGCTATCGGCCCGAACCGGCGCTAACGCCGCGAATCCAACGAGCGCAGCCAGGCAAACCGTTCTGCGAACGGCGAGTGAAGTTAGCCACATGGAGTCTTAGAACCTCTTGCCCAACGACGCCCACACACTTCGCAGGCGCGAATCGCCGAACGGACTGGAATAAAGATAAGCAGGGAAATACACATCCAGCGGCGGCCGCTGATCGAACAGATTCTTGACCCCGAACTGCAGCGTCACATCGCTCAGAAAGCCGCTGGTCGAGTCGAAACGATAGCTGCCGGAAAGGTCGTGATAAACCTGGCTCGACACTTCGCGGCCGCCTTGAGCACGCACATAGATGTCGGTGCCGACGCTGTACTGCGGATAGGAATCGAAATAAGCCGCCGCCCAGCCCGCCGACCAAGGGCCGCGATACCAGATCAACGAAGCGTTACTACGAAACTTCAGCGGCGCGCCGTAAGCCACTTGATTGACGATCTCTTGCAGCGGCGAGCCCAACGAGTTTTGAATTTTGTAACTCTCGATACGCGTGGCCTGCGCGGACAGCACAAACGAGCCGTACTGTTGTGTCCGCCAGCGATACGACGCGGTGAAATCGAAACCTTCGGTCTCCGACTCGTTGGCGTTGACCAGACTGTAATCGACCAGCGTGATGGCGCCGACACCATACGGATCGCCGGGCACGGCTGCACCACGCTGCACGCGGCCGGCGAACTGAGATTCGTTGTCGATGATCTGTTGCGGTGTGGGCGTCAGGATCACATTGGTCTGCTCGATCCGATACCACTCCAGATTGAAGCGCGCGCCCTTCAGAAACTCCGGCTCGAAGATGACGCCGAAATTCCAGCTGGTGGATTCCTGCGGCTCCAAATCGGGATTGCCGCCACGGATTCGATTGACCGTGACGGCTGTGAAACCTCGTTGCGGATCGATCACTGTGATAGGCACAGGATCCTGCGTGCCCTCGATGATCTGCGAGTACGCCGGCGGTAGGAAAGCGGTGGCATAGCTGGCACGAAACGTCACGCTGTCGATGGGTTTGTAACGCAGCCCGAGCGTGGGATTGGTCGACGTGTACTCGACGTTATTGCGCGTCACCTGAGCCCAATCGATCCGATAGTCGGCGCCGGTATCTTGAAAACCGGTGCCGGTATCGACGTTGTAACGTTCGGTGCGCACCGCGATTTGCAGATCCAGCGCACGAATGCCCGGCACGCCGTTGGCGGCAGACAGCAACGGAAACAGCGTTTCCAAATAAACACTATCGGTGGTCTGCGACTGACTCAGATAATTGACGTAGCGCGTGAAGCTGCTGCTGGGAAAGCTGGGCGACACGCGGTAGAAATAACCATTGTCCAAGCCCTCCTTGCGATGTCCCAGACCGATAGCCAGCGTCGGCGCGCCCGCCCACCATCTCGGCAGCGGGCCGGCGAGACGAATCGCAAAATCATCCAGACTGGACGGCGCCGTGTAACCAAACGGCGCGTAGTACGGCGACAGATCGAGCGGCGAGTTCAATGTATCGACGAACGGATTCACGGTGCCCGCATTGAGCGCGCTTTGTAGTGAGTTGACATCGAACGTGGTGCTGCCGTAGTTCGCGCGACTCGAACTCCAGGTGTAGTCAGCCTCACCGCGCCAATCGTTCGGCAAATCCATCACGGCACCGATGACTGCGCGCCGGGTGATGCTGCTGGCTTGGTAAGGCAGCGAGATGTCAGTGGGAATGCTCACCGTCACCGCTTGTTGAAATGGATTGGTCGGCGCGGCGCTGGGAATCCGATAATTGTCGGCGACTGGGTTGATTTGCGCGAACGTGCTGTTGCTGGCGTAGAAGAACTCGGCGAACGCTTCCAGGTTCTCGGTCATCTGCCGCCGCGCCACGACGCCGAACGATTTCACCGTAGCTTCTGCGCCGAGCTGCCCGCGCAATGACGAGACATTCGCGAGTCTTCCAGTGATGTCGGGCCGTGTGTAGTTGACGCTACCGGCATTGCCCACGAGCGCAGCGGGATCGGATGCAGCAGTGAAACCGCTCGGGATGTATGTCATCGCCGAATTCAGCGGCGTGCCATCGCGCAATGTGAGCAACCCGCCATTGGTCGCCACGATGTTGGGCGTGGTACCGAAGCTGTACGGCAGCGTCGTCGATGAAATCAGCGCCGGATAGTTGCTACGGATGGCGTTCAAACCGCGCGAGGCCAGTTCCGGCCGGTCGGCGATGTGCATCGAGTCCGACTCGGAGTAGTAGCCGTTCAACATCACATGCGTCTTGCCGTCTTCGAAGGCCATGCCATAGGCACCGTCGACGGAACGTCGCGAAGCAGACCCGTCCGTGGGGGTGTCATAGGCGAGCCTCAGATCGCCGCCTTGATAGTCGTGCTTGAGCACGACGTTGACCACACCGGCAAGCGCCGCCCCGCCGTAGATTGCTGAAGCCGACGTCGGCAGCGTTTCGATGCGATCGATGGCCGACAACGGAATGCCGTTGATGTCCGGCTGACTGGTCGCACCGAAATACACCGGCCCAGCGCTGCGCCGGCCGTTGATCAGAATCAGCGTCTGGTTAGCACCCAAGCCGCGCAGATTGATGGAGCTGGTGTTGCCGAGATAATTATTCGCCTGCGCGCCGTTGGTTTGCGCAGTGGCGTTCATCGTCAGATTTTGTTTCAGAAAATCTTCGACGTTGACCGCGCCGGAGCGCTCGATCTTTTCGCTGGTCAGGATCTGGTAAGGCTGCACATCGTCGGTGGTGCGCACGATGTCCATGTTCTGGTCGGTGAACGGCCGCCGACTCTGCACCACCACCTCGGTGACCTCCTCGCCCAACTCCTCGGTCGAGGTGGTCTGCGTGGGCGCGATCCGCACCGTGCGGTCGTTGATGAACTCGTAGCTCAGCCCGGTATTTTCCAACAGCCGTCGCAAGGCTTCGGTCGGCGACAGCTGGCCGGCGACGGCAATGGCAATGGTCTCGTGTAACTCGCTGTCCAGATTCCGCTGCAACACCTGCAAGCCGGACTGGCGCGACCACTCGGCCAGCGCCTCGCTGAGCGGCTGGCGGGGAATATCGAAGCTCATGGGCGTGGCCGCGACGCTCTGCCCCGGATCGTCAGCCAGCGCGGCACCCACATAGCCCAGGCCGCCGAGGCACCCGGCCAGGGCGATCAGAACCGCAGCCAGACAGGCTCGATGCTTCAACACCTCTCTCCCCAAGCTCGTTATGTAAGGCCCTACCGCTGCCGGCCGAGCCCTTCCTATGCCTACTGAAGAGCGCCACACCGGTCATTTCGTGGATTCGCGTAACTTTCCCATCTATGAATCGACCCCTGGGGCCCTCTTTAATAACGATGGCCCCCATTCCCGAGCGTTCCGGCGTACCGATGAAGGCGACCCGACTCCAGGCTAACGCGACTACCTCGCCGCTGTCCGCAGCAGCGATCAGCCGCTATGCCCAGACCCTGCACCGGTACCTGACCAAGCGCGTACGCAGTCGCGAGGATATCGCCGACCTGACGCAGGAAATCTTCGAGCTGTTCCTGCGCCGTAAGGACCAGACCGAAACGGTGCGTAACCCGCTCGCTTACCTGTTCCGGATCGCGTTTCATGTGGTCGGCCATTCGTTGTCCGACGCGCAACGCAATCCCGTGACCTTCGACTCCAGCCTGGCCGCCGCCGACAACGAGCCCCAGGAAGGCCATTCCTCCGATCAGGATGCGGAACAATTGGCGGTCCAGAACGACGTACTTGCCGCACTCAATAAACTGCCGGCGCAATATCTGACCGCGCTGATGCTGGTCGAAGGCGAAGGCATGTCGTACAAGGAGGCCGCCAAAGCCAGCGGCTTCACTCCCAGCACCATCGCCACGTACGTCATGCACGGACGAGCGGCATTGAAGCTCGCCCTCGACGGCCAACGCGCCGGGCAGAAGAGCAAGGACTCGCAACGATGACACTACAACAGCAGATCGACCGGCTGGTCGCCCACCAGGCCGCCGAGTGGTACGAGACCCTGCGCCTCGGCAACGAACGCCAGCACCCTGAATTCATTCGCTGGGTGAGCGAGTCGCCGCGCCATATGGAAGCGTTTCTGGCCATCGCCAGTGAAGCCTCGGCCATGCGCACTATTTTCGCGGGCAAGGCCTTCGACCTGGGCGACTTGCTGAAACAAGTGTCGCCCGACACTCTGCCGTTGCCGGCTACCCACGCCACGCCGTCGTTGGCGGCGCACGTTCAGCACAAGCGCTGGCAATGGCCGACGGCGATTGCCGCCTGCTTGGTCGCGACCGTCACCGCGTTGTGGTTCGGATTGAACTCCGGCCAAGACATCGAGACCGCCATCGGCGAACAACGTGTCGTGCCGCTCGCGGATGGCTCTGTACTGAATCTCAACGCACTGTCTCGCGTCGAGGTGCGGTTGAGCAAACATGCGCGCGACATCGAACTTACGCACGGCGAAGTGTTGTTCAAAGTCGCCGCCGATAAAGCTCGGCCGTTCCGCGTGCACACGCCAAACGCGGTGGTGCAGGCTGTCGGGACTCAGTTCAATGTTTATGTGAGACCCGACGGCAATGCGACGGTCTCGGTGGTGGAAGGCAAAGTGCAGATCCTGCCGTCGACTGGCACCACCGGCACGCACGAGATCTGGACCGCCGGCCAGGAAGCGCAGATCGCCAAGGCCGGCACCGTCGAACGTAACGAAGGCGCCAACATCAACGACGCCGTGGCCTGGCAGCGACGCAAGCTCATTTTCAAACGCACCTCGCTCGAAAACATCGCCGCGGAGTTCAATCGTTATAACAAAGCAATGCGATTGCGCGTGGATCAGGTGCCGCCGGGCACGTTCATTTTCTCCGGCGCTTTCGATGCGGACGATCCGGGCTCGCTGGCGGATTTACTAGCTCGCGAGCCGGACCTTACGGTGCAGCGGACCGAACACGAGATCGTGATTCGGCGCCGCTGACCGCTCTCGCCTCGCTCAGTAGCTGTAGTTCAAGCTCAACGACCACGCACGACGGTTGCCGTAGTACGCATAGCTGTTGGCATTGAACACTGCCGACACGTACGTCTTGTCCAGCACGTTGGTGCCGTTCAATGCGACGCGCCACTTGCCGTAGTTGTACGAAGCCATCAAGTCGACCAGCGTGCTGGCGTCGGATTCGACAGTGTTGGTGGCGTCGAGGCTCTCACCCACATAACGCACGCCGCCACCGAAGCCCAGGCCCGTCAGCGGACCGGCGTCGAATTCGTAGTGCGCCCACACCGAGCCGTACCACTCCGGCACACCGAACGGCGTGCGGCCTTGGTCGCCGTTGTTGCTCTTGGTGATCTCCACGTCGTTGTACGCCGCCGAGGCCACCAGATCGATGTTACCGATGCTGTAGTTGGTTTCGAACTCCACACCCTTGGACTGAATCTCACCGCTCTGCACCGTGTTGAGCGGATTGTTCGGATCGGCGGTCTGGATGTTCTGACGACGCAAGTCGAACGCCGCCAACGTGAACGACACTGCCTTGCCCACCGGCTGATACTTCAAACCCACTTCGGTCTGTTCGCCGGTTTCCGGATCGAAGGTGTTGCCGTACAGATCGGTGCCGAATAACGGTGTGAAGCTGGTGGCGTAGCTCACGTACGGCGAGAAGCCGTTGTCGGTCAGGTACACGAAGCCGACGCGGCCAGTGAACTCATTCTGATCGATCTTGACCCGATTGGATTCGCGCTCCACCTGATCGTAACGACCGCCCAACAACACCACGTAGCGATCGGCAATCTTCAAATGCTCCTGCGCGTAC
>NZ_JAEUPY010000618.1 GCF_016790065.1 Steroidobacter sp. | reverse complement strand
ATCATGCCTGCATCATCAGCTCGAAACGACGCACGATGGCTGCGAACAGGCGTTCGCGATCCGAGGGTGACCAGGCGAATGGCGCGAACGTCATCGTGGGATCCGCCGGTCGGGTCTGCGCATGCAGCTCGCTTAGCGTGGTACCGGTCAGCCGATGTACTTCGAGCGCCCGCTGTATTCGCTGGCCGTCGTTCGGTTGGATTCGCTGCGCAGTCAACGGATCGAACTCAGCAAGCCGCGCATGCAATGCTGGCCACCCGACTCGTGCCGCTTCGGCGTCAATTTCCTGTCGCAGCTCCGGATTGGCGCTCGGCATGTCGGCCATGCCACGCCGGAGCGCACGGAAATACAACATCGTGCCGCCCACCAACACCGGCAAGTTGCCACGGCTACGAATCGCAGCGATGGCCTGCAACGCGTCGCGCACGAACTGTCCGGCCGAATACGGTTGCGACGGTTCGAGAATATCGACCAGGTGATGCGGAAATCGTTCCAATTGTTCGCGACTGGGCTTGCCGGTGCCGATGTCCATGCCGCGATAGACCAGCGCCGAATCGACGCTGACGATCTCGATGGGATAACGCGCCGCCAGTCGCAACGCCAGATCGGTCTTGCCCGCGCCCGTCGGTCCCATGATGAGCGGCACAGGTGTCGTCTGTGTGACGGTGCCGGCGCTCATCGTCCTCGAAGAAACATGCGATCCAGATCGCCCAGGCTCACATAGGTCCAGGTGGGCCGGCCGTGATTGCACTGGTCGCTGCGCACGGTGCGTTCCATTTCACGCAGCAGCGCATTCATTTCGGGCACGGCGAGATTGCGATGCGCACGCACAGCGCCGTGACAAGCAATCGTGCCGAGCACTTCGTTGAGCGCTTCTTCGATGCCGCGCGTGCTGCCATCGGCGGCCAGGTCGGCACTGATCCGACGCAACAGCTCATCCAAATCCCTCTGCGCCAGAAACGCCGGGACTGCACGAATTTGTACCCCCGCCGGCCCGGAACGCACCACATCGAGACCCAGGCGATACAACGACGGCGCGTGCTCTTCCAACACATCCGCTTCGGCAGGCGACACTGAGATGGACATCGGCACGAGCAACGGCTGACTGGCGACCTCGCCGTTATCGAGTGCAGCTTTCATACGCTCGTAGGTCGTGCGTTCGTGCGCGGCGTGCATGTCTACCAAAATCAAACCATCGGGCGCCTGCGAAAGAATGTAAATGCCATGTAGCTGCGCGAGCGCGAACCCCAACGGCGGCGTCTCGGGTTGTGCTTCGAGTGCTGCTGCCGACATCGGCACATTACCCAGAGATTCACTCAACGACGACACGGCACCGCTCGATCGCTCGAACGCCGGTGGCGATGCATACGACGACGCGGGCTGACGAAAGTACGCCGACGGCGGCGACTCGGACACGCGCAAGCCGAGCGTTGCCTGATTCGGCCCACGCATCGGCCACATCGACGTCGACTCGGTCGGCGGGATCAGCGAGTTGGCATCGGTGGGCGGAGCAGCGGCGCTGGCGGCACCCGCATACGTTTCGCGCAGCACACGCTCGACCGTCTTGAACAAGAAGTTGTGAATATGCCGGCCATCGCGAAACCGCACTTCCAGCTTGGCCGGGTGCGCATTCACATCGACCTGGCGCGGATCGATTTCCATGAACAACACGAACGCCGGCTGGCGGCCATGAAACATCACGTCGCGATAACCGAGCCGAATGGCGCTGCTGATCAACCGATCCCGCAACATGCGGCCATTCAAATAGAAATGTTGTAGATCCGGCTGCGCGCGAGCGTAAGTGGGTTGGCACAACCAACCAGTGAGCTTGCAGCCCGACGATTCGTGCTCGACGTACAGCGCGTTGGCCATGAACTCATCGCCGACGATCTGCGCCACGCGCCGCTCGCGTTCGACCTGAGTTCTGGCTGCCGGAAAATCCACCAACGACCGACGCGAGGCCGACAGCGAGAAAGCGGTCTCGAACTTGGACAGCGCGAGTCGCTCGACCATGCGCGTGATGTGCTGCGTCTCGGTGCGCTCGGCCCGCAGGAATTTTTTCCGGGCCGGTACGTTGAAAAACAAATCGCGCACTTCCACCGTGGTGCCGATCGAATGCGGCGCCGGCTCGAGCTCGCTCAAGTGGCCATTGTCGGAGCTGACGCTATAGCCGACCGAACTGTTCGCGCTACGCGAGGTGATTTTCGTGCGCGACACCGAGGCGATACTCGGTAGCGCCTCACCACGAAAGCCAAGCGTGCCGACGCGCTCGAGATCGTCGATGCTGGAGATCTTGCTGGTGGCATGTCGCGACAGCGCCAGTGCCAACTCATCCTGGTCGATGCCGCAACCGTCGTCGCGCACGCGGCACAACTTGGCACCACCCTCTTCGATCTCGATGTCGACGCGCTTGGAGCCGGCGTCGAGACTGTTCTCGATCAATTCCTTGAGCACCGAAGCAGGCCGTTCGATCACCTCGCCAGCGGCGATCTGGTGAATCAGTTGCTCGGGAAGAACGCGGATAGGCATCAGGAGTCGGGCATGGCTGCTATGAAGCGCGGCATTATTGCGCGAAAGAGTCGCGCATCCCTAACCGACGCTTGCGAGCGTTGTCCGCCCGTCTCAGCGATGTGGCCTAGCGGGCTGAGCCCGTTGCACTTTCGCCCTCAGCGGTACTGGCCACCACGGTCGTGCCCGCCTGCTTGGCGCGCAATTCGGCGACCACCGTGCCGGGCGGCGGATTGGCGTAGAAGTACGCCCGCACGCCTTGATGGATGGCCTCGGCGAGCCGCTGCTGATGCTTGGGATCGAGCAGCCGCGCCTCTTCGGTGGGATTGGAAATGAACGCCGTCTCCACCAGCAGCGACGGAATGTCGGGCGACTTCAGCACCAGGAAGCCGGCGCTCTTGACGCCGCGATTGGTGATGTTGCCGATCTTGTAGAGCTCGTGCATGACCTTCTCGGCGGCATCGACGCTGGCGCTCATGCTGGCGCCTTGCGACAGGTCCAACAACACCGAGGCCAACACACTGTCCTTGTCGTCGAGCTTCACGCCGCCGATCAAGTCGGCCGCGTTTTCACGATCTGCCAGCCAGCGCGCCGACTCATCGCTCGCGCCGCGAGCGGACAGCACGTACACCGACGAGCCAGCCACCGACCGATTGGTGTACGAGTCGGCATGCACCGAGACGAACATATCGGCCTGCTGTCGCCGAGCACGCGCGATGCGTTCGCGATGCTCGACGAACATGTCGTTGTCGCGAGTCAAAATGGCCCGCATGCCCGGCTCGCGATCGATGCGTTCTTTCAAACGACGCGCGATGGCCAGCGTCACATGCTTTTCATAGGTGCCGCGCTTGCCGACAGAGCCCGGATCGACACCGCCATGACCAGCGTCGATCGCGACCACGACGTCGCGACCGTGCGCGTCGGCGGCAGCCTTCACAACCGACGGCTGCGATGACGATGACGATGAGGAGGGTGACTGAGCGCTCGGCGCGGCTGCGGCTGCAGCGGTGGCCTTGGTCGGCGTGAGATCCAACACCAAGCGATGGCCGTATGACTGTTGCGGCCCCACGCTGAAAGTCTTGGGCAGCGCCGGGCCGGTGAGATCGACCACCACGCGCAAATCGCCGTTGGGTTGAGCGGCAGCGCGCAGCTGCTTCACGAAGCCTTGGCCTTGCGGCAGCACTCGTTCGCTAGCGACGCTCGCGGCCGGAATGTCGACCACCACCCGATGCGGGTTTTCCAGCTTGAGCACGGTGTGATCGACCGGCCCACTCAAATCGAACACCAAGCGCGTGCCATCCGGCCCCGCCCACAGCCGGACGTCCTTGACGGTTACGGGTTTGGCAGCGTGCGCGCACAAGGCGACCACGAGCAGGCCCAGGCAGCCTGCCAGCATGGAAAAGAACGCACTTCGGCCCGAGCCTCGCATATGCCCGGTAATCTACCGCGCGGCCAGGCAAGTATTCAACGAAATTATGGAGATAGCAGACGCAATTCCGGTATCGCTGCAACGATATCCCGCAGGGCGTTAGTGCCGATGGGGGAATTCGAGGTCAGTCTGACCTCCCGACCCTCGGTGCCACGGGCGGGATAGGCAATATCGATCCACAAGTCGGCCGCCGGCAGCGCGCCCGCCGCCTTGGAGGGCCACTCGATCAACAGCACCGCCGCCTCCGCCAGCAGATCGCGAATGCCCAGCGGCTCGACCTCGTTCGGATCGACCAGCCGGTACAGGTCCAGGTGATAGACCGCGCGACTCGCCGTCTGATACGGCTCGATCAGTGTGTAAGTGGGACTGCGGACCGGCCCAGTAATTCCATAGGCGCGCATGAACCCGCCAACCAGCGTGGTCTTGCCCGCTCCGAGCTCGCCTTCCAGCGCAATGATGAATGGGCCTTCGCTCTCGTCGACGGCCGATCCGATCGCGCGACCCAGCGCTTGCATCCGCTCCGCAGAGGCGACGCTCAGAATCTCTGTGCCGGGTTCACGCACGTGGGCAGGTATCCAAATAGATCGGTAGCCAGGAGTCCGCGCTCGCCACGGCGGGCGGCCATGTCACCGGCCATCGCATGGACCAACACACCGGCGCGAGCGGCACCGGGTAGATCCGCGGTTTGAGCAGCGATGCCAGCGATCACGCCCGTGAGCACATCGCCCATGCCCGGCGAGGCCATGCCTGGATTGCCTTGGTCGCAGATGTACGGCAACGACTCGCCCGTCACCACCAGCGTCCCGGCGCCTTTCAGAACCACGGTGCATCCGAAGCGTGCAGCGATCTCGCGCGCCGCTTGCAGCCGATTGCTTTGTATCTCAGCGGTGCTGAGACCGAGCAGCCGCCCGGCTTCACCCGGGTGTGGCGTCAAAATCCAGTTCGAGTTGGAGCACGGCGCCTGCGCCAACAAGTTGAGCGCATCGGCATCGATGATGGTCGGTTTATCACTTTCCAGCGCAGTCTCGAGCAATGCGCGGCTCCAGTCGCCCTGCCCCAGACCTGGCCCGATGGCGAGCACGTCGGCGCGCTCAATCATGGCCGCGAGATCGCTTGCTCCGTCGACACCTCGGCACATCAACTCAGGACGGCTCGCAGTGATCGATGCGACGTTGTCGGGCCAAGTGGCGACCGTCACCAAGCCCGCGCCGGCGCGCAAAGCTGCCTCGCCCGCCATGCGAGCTGCGCCGGCCATTCCAATGCCGCCGCCAATAACCAGCACACTGCCCTGCTGGCCTTTATGGGTCGTGCGACGCCGGCGAGGTAACAACCGAGCGACCACATGCTCATCGATGCGCAATGCTGCTGGAGGCGCGAAATCGACCGCGCCTGCCGGTAAATCCAGATCGTCGAACAACACGATGCCAGTGTAGTTCGGCCCCTCGCCCAGATAAAAACCCAACTTCAAACCGATGAATGTCACGGTGCGCTCGGCGGCGATGGCCGCACCCCATACCGCACCGGTATCGGCATCCAGACCGCTGGGAATATCCAGCGACAGAATCGGCACGCCGCAGTCGTTGATGGCCTCGATACGCTCGATCATGGCGGCATCGAGCTGGCGCGACAGGCCGGTGCCGAAGATGGCGTCGACGATGACTTCAGCCTCGGCGATACAGCCGTCGCTCCAGCGCCGAACGACGCCGCCCGCCGCGACAAACTCATCGTGAGCGCGCAAAGCATCGCCTTTGAGCTCAGCCGGGTCGGTGAGCGACACCGCGGTGACGGCGATGCGCATGGACTGCGCCAGACGCGCCATCACATAACCGTCGCCACCGTTATTGCCGGGCCCACACAGCACAGCGATGCGCTGCTTGGAAGGCCAGCAACTGCGGAGCGCGATCACAGCCGCTTCCCCAGCCTGGGTCATCAAGGTGTAAGAAGGAATGTGCAGATCGTCGATCGCGTGACGATCGAGTGCTCGCACTTGAGCGGCGGTATGCACGGCCAACGGCAGCGGCTTCATAGGCCAAAGCCTATCAAAATCCCCCGGCCCTTCTGCCAAAATCGCTGCATGTCCGCCGCCGCCCCCAATGACTACACCGCACTCGCGGCCTCAATCCGCCAGTGGAGTCGCGAATTGGGCTTCCAGCAAGTCGGTATTGCGGGCATCGATTTGCCCGAGGACGAAGCGCGACTGCTGCAGTGGTTGGAGCAAGGTCGACACGGCGCCATGGAATATATGGAGCGCTGGGGCGCGCGGCGCGCACGTCCGCAAGAGCTGGTGCCGGGCACGTTGCGCGTGATCTCGGTTCGGATGGATTATTTACCTACTAACGCGCAGGACCCGGATGAGATTCTTGAGAACCCTGAGCTTGGCTATGTGTCGCGCTACGCACTGGGGCGCGACTATCACAAAGTACTGCGCCGTCGGCTCGCCAAGTTGGCAGAGAAGATCCAGGCGCACAGTGCCTCACTGTCCCATCGCGTATTCGTCGACAGTGGCCCGGTGCTGGAGAAGGCGTTCGCGCGCAATGCGGGTCTCGGCTGGATCGGCAAACACACCAACCTGATCAATCGGCGTGCCGGCTCGTATTTTTTCCTGGGCGAGATTCTTACTGACCTGCCGTTACCCGTCGACGCGCGCGAGACCGATCATTGCGGCACCTGTCGCGCCTGCATCGACGTGTGCCCGACGCAGGCCATCGTCGGGCCTTATGAATTGGACGCCACTCGCTGCATCTCGTATCTCACCATCGAGCTGCGCAGCTCGATTCCGGAACAGTTTCGCAAGGCCTTGGGCAACCGCATCTACGGCTGCGACGACTGTCAGCTGGTGTGCCCCTGGAACAAGTTTGCACGCGTCACCAGCGAAGCCGACTTCGTGCCCCGGCACGCGCTCGATGGCAGCAAGCTGGTCGAGCTGTTCGCGTGGACCGAACAAGAATTTCTGGCACGCACCGAAGGCAGCGCCATTCGTCGCATCGGCTATGAATGCTGGATAAGAAACATCGCAGTGGCGCTGGGCAATGCGCCGAGCAGCGAGGAAGTCACACACGCATTGGAATCGCGCCGGGAAGATCCGTCAGAGCTGGTGCGGGAACACGTCGGCTGGGCGTTGGCCCAGCATGCAACGTGATCCGGATCAGGCTCGCTGCGCGCGAACGTTGTCGATGAGTCGGGCTCGACCGATTCGCGCGGCAGTCACGACGACCAGATCCTTGGACCCGACTTCGGGCAATTGCAGTGTGTTCGCGTCGCGAACCGCGAAATAGTCGGGCCGAAAGCCAGCCTTCTGCAACGATTCGGTGCCTGCCTTTTCCAGCGCGGCGTAGTCGCTCGAGCCCGATTCGAGTGCCAAGCGAGTGCGTTGCAGTGCCGCGAATATCTGAGGCGCCACCGCCCGCTGTTCCGGCTTCAAATAACGATTGCGCGAACTCATGGCGAGACCGTCCGGCTCACGCGTGGTTTGCACGCCGACGATTTCCACCGGCATGCACAGATCGATGGCAGCGCGTCGGATGATCATCAGCTGTTGGAAATCTTTTTCGCCGAACAACGCCACGTCCGGCTGCACCAGGTTCAGCAACTTGGTCACTACCGTGGCCACGCCCATGAAATGACCAGGACGGAAGGCGCCGCACAGAATGTCTTCGAGACCCGGCACGTGCACACGCGCCGTCGTTTCCTGGCCGCGTGGATAGATGTCATCGACTTCCGGAGCAAACAACACTTCGGCATCCAACAAACTCAGCAGCTGCCGATCATCCGCGGGCGTGCGCGGATAGGCAGCGAAGTCTTCGTTCGGCCCGAACTGCAGCGGATTGACGAAGATGCTGACGATGACGTGATCGGCCAGCTCGGTGGCCCGACTGACCAGACTGCCGTGCCCCGCATGCAGATTGCCCATGGTGGGCACGAACGCGATGCGTTCACCCTTACGACGCCACTGTGCTACGCGCTCGCGCAACTCGTGGGGTCGAGCCACGACTTCTAACGATTTAGCCATGAACTAAAAGCAGTGTTCGGGACCAGGATATTCCTTCGTTTTCACGGCCTGCGTGTACGCTTTGACAGCTTCCAACGCGCTGTCGTGGCCGGCGAGGAAATTTTTCGAGAACTTGGGTTTGCGGCCCGACGTGATATCGAGCACGTCGTACAGCACTAGAATCTGACCGTCGGTGTCCGGGCCCGCGCCGATGCCGATGACCGGCACGTGCAGTTGCTCGGTGATGTGCTTGCCCAGCGCCGCGGGAATGCATTCGAGCAGCACGATGTCCGCGCCCGCTGCTTCCAGCGCCTGCGCATCTTTCAACATGCGCTCGGCCGCTTCTTCCTCACGACCCTGCACGCGAAAGCCGCCAACCTTGTGGACTGACTGCGGCTTCAAACCCAGGTGGGCGCACACCGCGATATCGTGACTGGCGAGGAATTCAACGATTTCGATCTGGCTGGCGCCGCCTTCCAGCTTGACCATCTTGGCGCCGCCGTCCTGCATGAGGCGCACAGCATTCTCCAGCGCCTGCTCGCGGGAGGCATAGGTCATGAACGGCATGTCGGCCATCAGGAACGGCCGGTACAGGCCTCGGGCCACGGCGCGGCAGTGGTAAATAATGTCGTCCAGAGTCACCGGCACCGTGGTGTCGTGGCCCTGGACCACCATGCCGAGCGAGTCGCCGACCAGCACTACATCGACGCCGGCATCGTCCACCAGGGTCGCGAAACTGGCGTCATAAGCGGTGATACAGGCGATTTTTTCGCCTTCCGCGCGCATCTTGACCAGAGTGCCGACATTGACCGGCGGGCGCGGCGCGTAACGCTCTTGAAGGTGCTTGTACATGGCGGTGAGCTACGGCGGGGCGGGAAGAATGCCCAGGGCGGCCGCGACAGTCAAACTCCGGTCACAGGCCCCGGCCCCCGGGTCAGGCTAGATCGCGCTCTTCAAAGGGTTGTAGTAATGCCGGCCGCGCCGGGTCCGAATGACCTGCTCCAGCAAATGCCCGTAGTCTTGCTCGTTGTTGACGAAATCTGCCTGGGCAGCATTCACGATCAACAACGGCGAGGCGTCGTAAGCGTGGAAAAATCTCGCGTAGGTTTCCTGTAAGCGCTCGAGATAGTTTTTCTCGATGTTCTGCTCGTACTTGATACCGCGCCGCTCGATGCGCTCACGCAGGATGTCGACCGGTGCTTGCAGATAGATCACCAGATCCGGAATCGGCGCATCGACGGCCAGGCGCGCGTACACCTGATCGTAGAGCGCGAACTCCTCTTCATCCAACGTCAGCTGCGCGAACAGCTTGTCCTTGTCGAGCAAATAGTCGGCCACGCGCACGGTATCGAACAAGTCGTGCTGGCGAATGTCCTCCAGCTGGCGCGTGCGCTGGAACAGGAAGAACAATTGGGTCTGTAGCGCCGCCGCTCGCGGGTTCTTGTAAAAGCGCTCGAGGAACGGATTCTCGTCCGCCTGCTCGAGGATCAGCTCGCTGCCGAAGCTGCGCGCCAACCGCCGGGCGAGACTGGTCTTGCCGACGCCGATCGGGCCTTCGACCACGATCAGGCGATGCGGCGCTGGAATGAGAGACTTCTCGGTCATGTCCACCGCTGAATTGTTCATTGGCCGCCAGGAGCGCCGGTCAGGAGCGCCAAACCGGTGCCGCCGACGCGTGCCGCAAGCTGACTGACGCGCCCGTGACCGGGAACGAGCAGCTCGGGGGCGATATCGCGCAAAGGATACAGGACGAAGTTGCGCTCAGGCAGACCAGGATGCGGCACCGTGAGGTCGCTTTCCGAAATCTGCGTGTCGGCATGCATGAGCAGGTCGAGATCGATCAGGCGCGGGCCCCAACGTACGACCGGCTGCGCGCGACCGAGCTCGCCTTCCAACCGCTTCAGCTCGACCAAAAGTTCGCGCGCCGTAAGCGTCGTGAGCAGGCCCGCGGCCGCATTGATGAATTCAGGTTGATCCTGCGGACCCAACGGCTGCGTCTTGTAAAGTCGCGACCGCGCCAGCAGACGACACTGCGGCAAGCTGTCCAGCGCGGCGAACGCGCGCTCCAGTTGTATCGCCGGCCGATCGAGATTACTGCCGAGTGCTACATAAGCGGGGAACCACAGGCTCCCCGCTGTGGAAGCGCCGGCGCTCAAGCGGCTGGTGGACGGCGGCGACGCCGACGGCGACGACGCTTGGGCCCACCCGCGGCCGACTCACCCTGACCGCCTTGCTCGACCTCCGCGGTGCGCTGTTCGACAGACATGGTTTGAATGTCGGTCCACCATTGCGCCAGCTCTTGATCGACTTCACCGGCCGCCGCGCGCAACAGTAAGAAGTCATACGCTGCACGGAAGCGCGGATGATCTAGTAAGCGCAGTGCCTTGCGGCCTTCGCGGTATTCGAAGCGCGGTTGCAAGCCAACGATCTCTCGCAGCGGCAACGTGAATCGCTTCGGCACGGCGACGCGCGATTGTTGACGCGCGGTCACCTGATCGCAGGCAGCGAGCAGCGCTGCAATGTCGGCGCCCTGCTCCGGCTGGAGTTTCTCGAACGCGCGCTGAATCGACGGCCACATCAGCACCGCGAACAGGAACGTCGGCGTCACTGACTTGTCGGCACGCACGCGCTCGTCCGTTCCTTCCAAGCCGAGTCGCAACACTCGCGCCGCCACGCTGTTTCGATCCGCGTTCATTGCGGCCGCGAGGTCTGGGAACAGATGTTCGAGCAAGCCGAGTTCCCACAGCAGCTCGAACGAGCGGATCGCGTAGCCGGCAAGGAACATCTTGTTCACTTCGTCGAACAACCGCGCCGGCGGCACGCCATCCAACATCCACGCGAGTTTCGGAATCGGCGTCGCGGTGTCGATATGAATACCGAAGTCGAGCTTGGCCGCGAACCGCACGGCACGCAGCATGCGCACCGGATCTTCACGGTAACGAGTCTCGGGATCCCCGATCAGTCGCAGGACGCGCGCTTGCGCATCGTCGTAGCCACCGACGTAATCCCAGATCGAGAAGTCGCTGATGTTGTAGTAGAGCGCGTTGGCCGTGAAATCTCTGCGCCACACATCCTCTTCGATGGTGCCGTAGAGGTTGTCGCGCAGAATTCGCCCGCGGTCATCGAGCACGCGATGTCCGGCCTCATCGACGCTGTTGTCCTCGTCAATGGTCGTATGCGCGGCGCGGAAGGTCGCGACCTCGATGATCTCGTAGCCGAAGCGCACGTGCGCAAGGTGGAAGCGCCGGCCGATCAAGCGGCAATTGCGGAACAGCTGCTTTACCTGATCCGGATGCGCGTTGGTCGCGACGTCGAAATCCTTCGGATGCAGGCCGAGCAGCAGATCGCGCACCGCCCCGCCGACCAGGAATGCCTGATAGCCCGCCTCCTTGAGGCGGTACAGGACCTTCAACGCATTCGGAGAAATGTTGGCGCGAGAGATCGGGTGCTGTTCGCGCGCCACCACGCGCGGGGAGCTCGCTTCGTCGATGATCTCGGCAGGCGTGTTGTTATCGTTCAATAGCAGCGGACCGTCCGTCTAAAGCTTAAAAACTTGAGCCGCAAAAAACGGCCCGTATAATACCGCGTCTCATCGGCACGTCGTGCCAGCCTTCTATCACGCTCCCATCGTCTAGAGGCCTAGGACGGGGCCCTCTCAAGGCCTAAACCGGGGTTCGAATCCCCGTGGGAGCGCCATTTCTGAGGCCCGGCAAGGGCCTGACCCCCGGCCCGCTGCACGCAGCAGGCCATTGATTTGTCGCCAATTCGCGGCAAATCCGCCGACTCTCCCGGCCAATCGGTAGCAGCGCACAGAAACGCGTCGTGGCGGCGGCCTTTCGATCCGTTCCCGCAAGCACCTTGTGCATAATGCGCGCACTCAATCGGAGAGGTCATGACGCCCGCGGATCGCCGCATCACCGAGCTGATCGATAAGTGGCTCACCAGCATCGACCTGCATTTGCAGTACGTCGAGCTGAGCGATGCCGCTTATGCGCGCGCTCAGCCCTGGCAGAAGCACGATCGGCCGACCCGCTGGGTGCTGGAAGTGGCTCGCCAGAAGGTGCTGGAACTGAAACAGCACTGCGAGACGCGCCAGGCCATGGGCGATAGCAAATTCTCCGAGTCGCTGGAGCTGATGGCATTCCTGGCCAATCTGGTCGGTATTCAGCACATCCAGCGCTTCATTCCGCTGGCCGATCCGGCCAAGGCGGATACCGGCAAAGCCGAGACAGCCAGAGTAGACAACACCGCCAGCACCAGCCAGACGGTGGAAGCCCCCACCGTGATTCGAGCGCCGCCTAACAAGCGATCCCGCGCGCCGGCCGAGGAGCCGACCCGCGAGATGCCGCAGCTCAAGGCGGTGAAGGTCAAAGACGAATTCCCTCTGATCGAGCCGGATCTTGCAGACGTAGCGACCGTGGAAACGCCAGCGGCCGTGCCCGCGCGGCAGATCCCCTCCTCGCGCCCCGCACCGAAGATCAATCCTGCGGCGGTATCCGCCAAAGCAGCCCGTCCGGCGCCTGCGCCAGAGCCGGCCAAGTCCGCGGCACCGTTGGATTTGAAGGGAAAGATCATTGCCGACGCCGTGCGCCTGCTGAAATGGGGGAAGCCCTGGCATGAGCTGGCGGAATTGATTGCCCGGATCGCCGAGCGGCCGGAAGCGACCGAAATCCGCAAGGTGCTGCGGACCCATAAGGTCGAAATCGAGAAGGCCGCGCAAAGCTAGCCCGAACCCCGTGCCCATCCCGCTGCAAAGTCGGGACAAAAAAAGAGGCCGGATACTATAAAGTGATCCGGCCAACAGGGGGATTCGCTTCAGCTGCGCCATTGTCCTGGGCCCAGCCTACAAATTCGTTGCAGCCTAAATGCGCTTTGGAGTCATGACCGGCGCTTTGCGCTGGATCATTTATCGCACTTATTTTGCGATGCCAAAGATAACTCGATTTGCACTGCGACACAAGCTTTGCAGTGCAAAAATTTCCAAATCGGCGCGCTAACCCCAGGAATTTCCTGCACGACCCGGTCGACCGGGCCGTCGCGACCACATTCATTAAGAGATCGTCATGGCCGGCGCTGCGCTTGCGACTTGAAAATGCCGGCGGTCCCAGAAAAAATCGCGCCCCTCTTGGGGTCCTGACCGGTGTCCATAACCACCAAACCAGGCGCGCTGGTCGGAACCCACGAGACTTTGCGCAGTCAGAAGGGCGCAGTCCCCGAGCACGGACGACTTCAAGGGACGATTTTTTTAGCAGGCCGATTGTCGAGCATGGACCATCCGACCTCTCTGACGACCACTGGAACACTCTGAACAGGGCCCTCGCATGATTGAGATCAGAAACCTGTCGAAGCGCTACGGCGCGCTGACCGCCGTCAACGACATTTCCTTCACTGTCACCCCGGGCCAGGTGCTCGGCTTCCTCGGCCCGAATGGCGCCGGCAAGTCGACCACCATGAAAATGATCACGGGCTTCCTCACGCCGACCGCAGGCAGCATCAAAGTGTGCGGGCACGACGTCGAGAACGACCCGCTCGCGGCCAAGGCCGTGATGGGCTACTTGCCTGAAGGCGCGCCCAGCTACGGCGAAATGACGGTGCGCGGCTTCCTGCAATTCATCGCCGATGTGCGCGGCCTGACCGGCGACCGCCGTCGGACCCGCATCGACGACGTGGTCAACCGTCTGCAACTCGGCAGCGTGCTGGAGCAGATGATCGAAACCCTGTCGAAAGGCTTCAAGCGCCGCGTCGGTCTGGCGCAAGCGCTGTTGCACGACCCGCAAGTGCTGATCCTCGACGAACCCACCGACGGCCTGGACCCGAATCAAAAGCACCAGGTGCGCGCGCTCATCAACGACATGGCCAAGGACAAGATCATCGTGATCTCCACCCATATTCTGGAAGAGGTGGATGCGGTCTGTAATCGCGCCATCATCATCGCCGGCGGCAAATTGCTGGCCGACGCCACGCCCAAGGAACTGGCAGCGCGCGCCCCGAGCGGCCGGCTCGACGACGTGTTCCGGCAAATCACCACCGGACAGAAAAGCGCAGCGTGAGGTGAACCATGCATAACATCAAAACCATTTTCCGCCGCGAGTTCGGCAGTTACTTTGCGACACCGCTAGCGCTGGTGTTCATCGTGTTCTTCCTGGTGCTGGCCGCGGCCTTCGCGTTCCAGTTCGGCAATTTCTACGACCGCGGTCAAGCCGACCTCGCGCCGTTCTTCAGCTATCACCCGTGGCTGTATCTGTTCCTGATCCCAGCGATCTCGATGCGGCTGTGGGCCGAGGAACGCAAGTCCGGCAGCATCGAATTGTTGATGACCTTGCCCATCACTACCTGGCAAGCGGTCATCGGCAAATTCCTCGCGGCTTGGGCGTTCGCCGGTGTCGCGCTGGCGCTGACCTTCCCAATGTGGATCACCGTGAACTATCTCGGCGATCCGGACAACGGCGCCATCCTCGCCGGTTACATCGGCAGCTTGCTCATGGCCGGCGGCTTCCTCGCCATCGGCGCGTGCTTGTCGGCAGCGACTCGCAATCAAGTGATCGCTTTCATTTTCACCGTGGGCCTGTGCTTCGCATTCCTGCTGTCGGGCTTCCCGGTGGTGTTGGCGTTGTTCGAAGGTTGGGCGCCGCAGGCGGTGGTGGATGCAATTGCTTCGCTGTCGTTCCTGACCCATTTCCAGTCGATCTCCAAAGGCGTGATCGATCTGCGCGACTTGTTGTATTTCGCGACCGTGATCGGCGTCTGGCTGGCAGCCAACACGATCGTGCTCGACATGAAGAAGGCCGACTAACATGACCACAGCTACACGCAAGACCTATGGCGCGACCGCGCTCGTGGCGCTAGCCCTCCTGTTCATCGGCGTCACCATCCTGATCACGTTCGTGCTGCGCGGGGCGCGTCTCGACTTGACCGAGAGCAAGCTCTACTCGCTGGCACCCGGCACCGAACGCATCGTCAGCTCGCTGGCCGAGCCGGTGAATCTTTATTTCTTCTTCTCTCAAGACGAGAGCAAGCAATCGCCGCAGCTGCGTGCCTACGCTCAGCGCGTGCGCGAACTGCTGGAAGAAATGTCACAACACTCCAAGGGCAAGCTGCGCTTGAGCGTGGTCGATCCGAAGCCGTTCTCCGAGGACGAAGATCGCGCCACCGAGTTCGGCCTGACGCCGGTGCCGCTGACTCAAGGCGGCGAGCCGGTGTACTTCGGCTTGGCCGGCACCAATTCCACCGACGGTCGCGAAACCATCGGCTTGTTCCAGCCGGACAAGGAAGAGTTTCTGGAATACGACGTCGCGAGCCTGGTGTATCGACTGAGCAAGGCCAAGCGCGCCGTGGTCGGCTTGATCTCGGGCCTGCCGGTGGATGCGCAGTTCGATCAGATGAGCGGCCAGATGAATCCGGGCTGGGCCAGCATTGCCCAGTTACGCGAAGTGCTCGACGTGCGCACCTTGCAGGCCGATGGCAATGAGATTCCCGCCGAGGTCGGCGTGCTGATGGTCGTGCATCCGAAGGACTTCAACCCGCAGGTGCAATACGCCATCGATCAATTCGTGTTGCGCGGTGGCAAGCTGATCAGCTTCATCGATCCGCAGTCGGAGAATGACAACGCCGGCGCGCAGATGGGCATGCCGCCGATGGGTGGCCGTTCGTCGACGCTCGGCCCACTGCTGGATGCGTGGGGTGTGCAGTTCGATCCCAATCAAATCGTCGGCGATCGCGAGTTGGGCCTGACCGTGTCGTTGCGCCAGGGCCAGCCGCCCTCGCAACACATCGCCATCATCGGCTTCAACCGCGCCAGCATGAATCCCAAGGACGTGACGGTGTCGACGCTCGACACCATCAACGTAATGACCGCCGGCGCGCTGTCCAAGAAAGAAGGCGCGACCATCGAGTTCGAACCGTTGATCCAAACGAGCACCAACGCCGGCTTGTTGCCGGCCGCGAAATTGATGTTCATGCAGAACAGCGATGCGCTGCTCGATGACTTCAAGGCCACCGGCGAGCGCTACACCATCGCAGCGCGCATTCATGGCAAGTTGAAGTCAGCGTTCCCGAACGGCAAGCCCGGCGCCGAAGGTGCAGCCGGTGCGCATCTCACCGAATCGAAGGAAGATGCCAACATCATCATCGTCGCCGATACCGACATCCTCGCCGACCCGTTGTGGGTACGGACTCAGAACGTGTTCGGTCAACGCTTCGCGGTCGCCTGGGCCAACAACGGCGACTTCCTCGGCAACTCGGTGGACAACCTGGCCGGCAGCTCCGATCTGATCAGCGTGCGCGGTCGCCAGAGTTTCTTCCGTCCCTTCACCAAGGTCGATCAACTGCGTCGCCAGGCTGGCGATCAGTTGCGTTCTCAGGAAAAGGAACTGGATAAAGAACTCAAGGAAACCGAGCAGAAACTCGCCGCCCTCGAAGGCGGTCGTAGCGGCGCACAGTCGTCGTTGTCGCTGTCGCCCGAGCAGGAAGCCGAACTCGAGCGCTTCCAACACGAGCGCGTCAAGATTCGTAAGGAATTGCGCGAAACCCGCCGCAGCCTCGATCAGGAGATCGAAGATCTGGGTTGGTGGTTGAAGCTCCTCAACGTCGCTGCCGTGCCGTTCCTGCTGGCGCTCGGTGCGATCTTCCTTGAAATCACCCGTCGTCGCCGGCTCCGTGCCGGCCGCGCCGCGGCTCATACAGGTTGAGGTGAGCGCATGACTTCGCGAAGACTTTCCATCCTGGCATTGGTTGCAGTGCTGGCCGTGGTGGCGGGCATCTGGCTGGCTGGCCGGCAGGCGACTTCGTCGTCCGCCGAGTCGGCGGTGCTTTATCCCGATCTGAAAAAAGAGCTGGATGCCGTTACTGCCATCCGCATCGTCAAAGCCGGCGGCACGCCGGCCGTTGAATTGAAGCGCGGTGAGAACGGCTGGACCGTCGCCGAGCGGGGCAACTTCCCCGCCGACGATGCCAAGCTGCGCAAGCTGATCGGCAACCTGGCCGACGCCAAACTGCTCGAAGAAAAAACCTCGAATCCCAAGAGCTACGCCGCACTCGGCGTCGAGGACATCAGCAACAGCGCCGCCGGCGGCGTGCAACTCGAACTCGACGGCCTGAAACAGCCGGTGAAACTCATCATCGGCAAGCAAGCGTCGGGTGCGCAGTCACAGTACGTGCGCCGTGCCGACGAGCCGAAGAGCTGGCTGGTGAACAAGAGCATCGATACTTCTTCGTCGGCCGACCAGTGGCTGCGCAAGAGCATCGTCGATGTTTCTGCTGACCGTGTGCAATCGGCTGAGGTTGCAGTCGGCACTGCCAAGCCTTACTCGATCGTGAAGAAGACCCGTGCCGATGCGGACTTCACGGTTGAAGGCTTGCCCAAGGGCAAAGCCCTCAGCTCGCCGTCGGCTGCTGACAGCTTCGCTACTGCGCTTGCAGGTTTGACTTTGACTGACGTGAAGCCCGCCAGCGAAGTCACCGACGCACCCAGCGCGCGTGCCACGGTGAAGACGTTCGATGGTTTGGTGACTGAAGCGTCGGGTTGGAAGAAAGACGATAAGCACTACATCGCGTTGAAGACGTCTTACGACGCTGCGCTCGCCGAGAAATTCAAAGTCGCGACTGCTGATGCGGAGAAGAAAGACGGCGCCGATGGCGATGCCGCCAAGGCTGCCACCGACACTGCGAAGAAAGACGTTGCAGGTAGTGAAGGCGCGCCGATCGTCGTCGCCCCTGCGAAACCCGCGACCATCAACGCCGAAGAAGAAGCCAGCAAGTCGAACAGCCAACTCAATGGCTGGGTATACGAGATCCCTGCGTACAAGTACGACACGATCTTCAAACCGGTCGACGAGCTGATCAAAAAGTAACACGCAGCGCATCGGAGCTCGCACGTGCGGCTAACGCCGCCGTGCCGCTCCGACGCTTTTCTAGCGCCGTTACCACCGTCATCTAGGCGGCGGTCAGGGCGGGGTAGCTCCTCCAGGCAGCGTCGAAAAAGAGGGACCTTTTCGTCGCAGTGCGCCCAGGGATGGGACCCAACGCGACGCGCGACAGCGCGGCTGCGGGGGGGCACGGTGCCAGGAGGAGCTACCCCGCCCTGGCCGACGCCAACCACCGACGCCTCCGACTCCGCTCCGAGCCTCCGACTCCGCGCGAAGCCCTCAGCGATCCTTAGGCAGCACGACAACGCGAGTCCGAGTCCAACGATCCGGCCAAGCGAGCCGATCGCGATCGATCCAAATCCAGAAGTACCCAGCGAACACCAACGTCAGCGACACAGTCGCAGCGCCGAGGCGTTTAAAAACATCGGCCCAACTGAGCAACCCACCGTCTTCGCGCTCCAACTTGAGTCGCCACGCAGCCATGCCGAGCGTCTGACCGCGCCGGGTCCAAAACAACCCGAAGAACAAAATCACAATCGCCAACAACAGCACTTGGTATGCGTACTCCCAAGCACCGTAACGCTCGCTCGAGATCGCCTCGCCGCCGGTGAGCGGCAAGAACGCTGAAGTGACCACCATCATCAGAGCAATAATCAGCAGCAGGTCGTAAAACATCGCGCCCAGGCGGCGCAAAACACCGGCGCTGGGCAAGCGCGCGGTCGAGGCAAGGTCGGTCATGGTTATCGAACGCGTGAAATAGCGAAGGTAGTTATGATCGCCAACAAGCCGGTAGGCAGCCAAGCGATCAACAGCGGCGACATGTTGAACACGGCCCCGCCGCTCTCCAACATCTTCGCCATCAAGAAGAACACCACGCCGATCATGATACCGACCACGGTGCGCGCACCGGTGCCGGTGGACCGCATCGGTCCGAAAGCAAACGGCACTGCCAGCAACACGATGATCGCCACCGCAACCGTGCGGGCGATACGAGCCCAGAACGCCACTTCATAAGTGCGTGAGTCGAGCCCGTTGTCTCGCAGATGTTGAATGTAGCTATACAAGCCCCGCCCCGGCAGCGAATCCGCATCCAACACCGCCAACCCCAGGAACTCCGGCGACAACCGCGTCTGCAGCTCCGTGGTCGCTTGTTTGCTCGCTACGACGCGCTCGTCGGAGAGCTGCGACTCGACGTAGTTCTCCAGCTTCCAACGATTGTTCTCGTCGATGTTGGCACTCTGCGCCCGCCCGACCCCACGCAGCCGACGCTGGGCGTCGAACTTGAACACGTAGACGCCGCCATAACGATTGTCCGCCGACTGCTGGCGCACCGAAATCATCATGTCGCCGTCTTTGGCCCAGGCGCTCTTGTTGCCCGCCATGCTGTAGTCATTGAACTTGGCGAAGGTTTTCAGTTGCCGGCCGTACTGTTCCATCGGCGGCGCGATCACTTCACCGATCAGGCCAGTGAGCACCATCAAAATCAGGCCCGCACCCGCCGTCCACATGGCGATGCGCATCGTCGACACGCCCGCGGCACGCACCACCACCAACTCCAACGTGCGCGCCAGATTGCCCAACGCCAACAGCGCACCGATGAGCGCCGCGATGGGCAGCAGATCGAACGCGTACTTGGGCAGACTCAAGCCGACGACCATGAAGGCGTCCTCGACCGAGAACGTACCGACGCCGATGTCGTCCTGCTGAGTGATGAATAGATACAAGCCGCTCAGCGCCAGCAGCACGAGCATCACCAGCGCGGTGTTGCCAAGCACCGCCTTGATCACATAGCGCGACAGCAGCGTCATGCCGGCACCGCCACGGTTCGTACCTTGGCCAACAACGGCGACTCACGCGCCAGCAGCCACAGTCCGAGTGCAATCGCGATCAGATGCACCCACCACAAGCCCACCCACTCGGGCACCTTGCCGCCTTCGAGCCAAGTGCGGGCAGCATCGAGCAGCAGCGAGTAGATGAAATAAAACAGGATGGCGATACCGATCCTGCCGAACCGACCTTGGCGGGGCCGCACGCGAGCCAGCGGCACCGCGACCAGCATCAGAATCAAAGCCATCAACGGTGTAGAGATGCGTCGCTGCAGCTCGGCGCGATCGCCCAAATCGCTCGACTCCAACAAATCGCGGGTCGGCTTCATAGCCGCCTTGCCGGCGCGCCCGCCGATTTCACCCAGACGAATCGGATAACCGCCCTCGGCGAACTGTGTGATTTGCCAGTCGCCTTTGCCAGGCACGCCCTTGTAATGCTCGCCGTCGTACAGGATGAACATTTGATCGGCCTGGCCGGCGCCCCGCTGCTCGGCTCGCGTCGCCACCCAGATTTCCAGCTCGCCGTTGCTTTCCGCATCCTGGGTGCGATCCACGAACACATTCACGTTGTGCAGGATGCCGTTGTCGTCGACTCGTTCGGCATAGAACACCACGTTGCCGCCGCCGAAGGTCCGGAACCGGCCCGGTTCGAGCAGCCCGAATTGGGCATCTTGCAACGCTTGCACGCGAATTTGCTGGGCCCGCGCCGAAGCTTGCGGAATGGCCCAGAACGACAGCCACAACAACAATGCAGTGATGACCACACCGAGATAGGCAATCGGCCGGTACAGGCCCGACGGCCCGACGCCGCAGGACTGGATCGCCGCCATTTCGCTTTCGTGATACAGCCGGCCGAGGGTCAGCATGATGGCCAGGAAAAAACCGATGGGCACGACCACGGTCAGATAACCGGCCGAGGTGAGGCCGATCAGCTGTAACACCACGGCGCGGGGGAAATCGTTGGCGGCGGCCTGGGACAGCACGCGCGCCAGCTGATTCGATAGCAGGATGACCAGCAATACGCCGGTGACCGCCAGCCAGGTTTCCGCAACCTCCCGCAGGAGGTATCGATCCAAGGTTCGCAATGCTCGTTCCGCAGTCTGTTTCCCGCAGCGGGAGGTCGGTTTCCGCGGCGGCCCGCCGCACGGCAATGGAGTAGACTAGCGTTTTTTTGGCGACCTTGTGCGAGGAAGGTTCATGGAATTTTTTGTCAGTACTGCCTCACCCTCCCGGCAGCGCACCGATTGCGCGATCGTCGGCGTCTACGACAAGGGCGTGCTGTCCGCGGCCGCTGAAGATCTCGATGCCCGCATCGGCGGTCGCATCGCCAAGCTGGTCAAGCGGGGCGACCTGCGTGGCAAGACCGGCGATGCGGTGTTGTTGGCCGATCTGAGCGGCGCGCCGGTCGAACGAGTGTTGGTACTCGGCCTCGGCAATCGCAGCGCCTTCAAGCGCAAGCAATATCGCAAGGCGCTGGCCAGCGCGCTCACCGCCCTGTCCAAGACCGGCGCGAAAGACGCCGTCAGCTATCTCGGTCTCGATGCACTCGCCGATGCCGACGCGTACACGCAGGGCCGTGTCGTGGTCGAAGCCGTCGCCGCCTCACAGTACCGGATTCCCGACCATAAGACGTCCAATAAGCGCCCCAAGCCCACCTTGACCAAGTTC
>NZ_JAEUPY010000504.1 GCF_016790065.1 Steroidobacter sp. | reverse complement strand
CACGCTGTACGGGCAGAACTCGATCGGCGGCACGATGAACGCCATCTCGAAGATGCCCAAGGATACGTTTGGCGGGTCGGCGGCGCTGCAAGTAGGCAGCTACGATCAATATCGCGGTGAAGTGGATTTCTACGGACCGATCAGCAGCGACGGCGATTTGAAATACCGGCTGGTCGGCGCCTATCAGCAGGCAGATTCCTATATCGACTTCGCGCACGACGATCGGACGATCATCGCTCCGACGCTGCAGTACTCGCCGGTCGAAGGCACGACGATCACGGCGCGCGTGAACTATCAGCGCTTCGATTTCGCTCCGTACTTCGGCATTGGTGCGCAGTTTCTTGGCACCAGTCTGGGTGATCCGGCGCAGCTGGTGGCGAGCAACTTTCGCATTCCCGACGTACCACGCTCGCGCACGGGCAACGCGCCATCGAACGATGCGCTAAAGGAAGCGACCATCGCGCAAGTCATGTTGGATCAGGACATCGGCTCGTGGAAGCTACGCGGTTCCTTGCAGCTCGCGAGCATCGATGCCCGTAACAACGGCGTGCTGATGTTCGGTACCGATCGTAACGGCTTCACGGATACGCTCGCCTATGCGCGGGACCTGGACTCCGACACTTATTCGGGCGAAGTGAATCTGTTCGGCGACGTGGAAGCGTTCGGCAGAAAGCACACGTTGTTCGTCGGTATGGATTTCGCGGAGGAGGACTGGTCGCTGTTCAGTCAATCCGCGAACTATGTTCCGGGCTCGGTCAGTGGCTTCAGCATCTTCAATCCTGATTATTCGTTGCTCGACATTCCAACCGCGCAGGCCGATTTTCCGACCACAGTGCGGGTGAAGCGAAATCACCGCATGCAAGGCGTAACAGCGCAGGCGATGCTGCGTCCGGCGGATCGGGTGACGCTGGCTCTAGGCACGCGTTATTCGCATGACGTGAATGCAAATCAGATCGGCTGCTGCGGTTTCGCTAGCCCGCTCGGCGCTGAGAGCGAGCTGCGTGAAGACGCGTTTACCTATCAGGCGGGCCTGACGTTTGCGATCACTCCGGCAGTGAACCTCTACGCGAGCTATGGAACGACGTTCGAGCCGCAGTCCGGCACGCTGCCGTCGGGGGCTGCGGTCGATCCCGAGATCGGCAAGGCCGTCGAAGTGGGTTTCAAGGCCGACGTGCCCGAGCACAAGTTCTCGTACTCCGCCGCGCTGTTCAAGATGGAGCGGACCAACATCGCTCAGGGCATTGCCGGTACTCCGTATGTGAGCCTGGTTGGCATTCAAAGTAGCAAGGGCATCGAGTTCGATTTCCAAGGCGAGGTGGTGCGTGGCTGGGAGGTGTACGGCTCGTTGGCCGCGATGGACGCCGAATATACGCAGGGGGAGTTCAAAGGCGTGCAGCCCTCCAACGCACCTAAGTTTGGCGCGTCGTTGTTCAGCAGTTATGAATTCCAGCAAGGCGCGTGGCGAGGCTTCGGCTTCGGCGGCGGCGTGGTACACAAGGCCGGCCGCAAGACCACGGACATCAACTCCTACGGGGCCA
>NZ_JAEUPY010000502.1 GCF_016790065.1 Steroidobacter sp. | reverse complement strand
GGACAAGTTCGCGCTGCGCTTGGTGGGTTACAAAGATGAGATCGCGGGCTACATCGACAATGTGACGCCGGCGCAGCCGGCCAGCGATTATTCCTTCTTGGTGGGGGCGCTGACGGGCGGCGCGGTGAACGTACCCAACGGCACGTTGCTGACCCCAGCCAGCGGCGCCATCAATAAGAAAGACATCAACTCCACCGACACGACTGGCGGCCGTCTGTCCGCCGCGTGGCAGGTGAACGATCGACTGCGCCTCGATCTGGTGCTCGGCACGCAGGATTCGGAGATGCAGGCTGAATCCAGTGTCAATCAAGGCGGTTACACCATCAACCGGCCCATGGACTTCTTTGTCGAAGGTCAGACGTCGGAAGACATGGACTTCGCCGGCCTGACGATTCGATACGACTGGGACAATGTGTCGCTGATTTCCTCGACCAGTCAGACCAAGCTCACGATGGCGCGCGTCAATGACGCCGCGGACTTGTTGCCGCCGACTGCTTGGTATTTCGAAGAAAGCCGTGAAGCCGAAGCTTTCACGCAGGAAGTTCGCTTGCAGTCACGAGGCCAGAGTGCGTTTCGCTGGACGGTCGGTGCGTTCTATCTGGATCGCGACAGCGACGGTCATCAACACGTCGCCGACCTTGCCTGCGGCCGAACCGCTGCGTGTTTGCCGTTGTTGTTCACGGGCGGTGCCCAGGACTTCCCGCTGGATTTGAATTTCGATCTGTTCGAAAAGCAAAAGGCCGTGTTCGTCGATACGTCGTATGAGCTCGCGCCGCGCTGGACCTTGGGTCTCGGTGCTCGCTATCTGAAAGAAGACATCGGTGTGAAGCTCAACACCATCGGCTTCCTGGCGCCGCCGCCGGGTGCGTCCAACGGCGGCGAAGACTCGGCCAGCAAATTCAATCCGGCCGCCAGCCTGACGTTCAAACCCAGCGACGATCTGACGTTGTATGTGCAGGCCGCCGAAGGTTTCCGCAGCGGTGTGGCCAACCAGACCTTGCCGCAGACTTGCCAAGCTCAGGCCGCGGCCCTGGGCTTGTCGCTGCAGGCGGTGACCGATCCGGACACGATCCGTAACTATGAGTTGGGCTTCAAGTCGCGCCTCAACGATGGCCGCGTCAATCTCAACGTGGCTTTGTATCGGATGGAGTGGAAGGACATTCCCGCCAGCGTGCAGTTCGCTTGCGCCTTCTCCAATCTGGTCAATGCCGGCGACGCCACCGGCGAGGGCGCGGAGTTCGAGCTGGTCACTCGCTTGAGCGAAGCGTGGAAGCTGAACCTGACGGCGTCGTACAACGATCTCACTTACGATGACAACGTGTTGCCGGCCATCGGTAGCTCTGGTGATCGGGTCGAAGGCTCGCCCGCCAAGAACTACAGCGCCGGCGTCGAGTATGGCTTCGATATGACTGACCGCTGGTCCGGTTGGGCTCGCGCCGATTGGGCGTATGTGGGCAGCCTTCGCTCCGAACTGAGCGGCTTGCCAATCGAGTCCTACGACACGCTGAATCTGCGCGTCGGCCTGGTGCAAGACAACTTGTCGGTCGAGCTGTTCGGCCGCAACGTCACCGACGAGCAAGGCGTCACTCGCATCGAGCCGCTGGCCTTCGGTGGCGACTATGTCCTGATCCGTCCGCGCGAAGTCGGTATCGAAGTCCGCTACCGCTACAAGTAACAGTGGCACGTCTTGCCCGGTAGGCGCCTTGTAGATTCAGGCGCATACTGGGCTCGCATGTCTGTAGACGTTCTCCTGTTGTTCCCACATCAACTGTTCGCGAGCAATAAATCGCTCGCGCGCGGCAAGCATGTGTTGCTGGTCGAAGATCCGCTGTACTTCAGCCAGTACTCGTTCCACAAACAGAAACTCATCCTGCATCGAGCCTCGATGCGTATGCACGCGGCCTTCCTGGAGAAGGCCGGCGTCGCTGTGCACTACTTGGACCTCGATCAGGCGCCGACCATGGCGGCCGTCATCGAGCGTGCGAGACAGTGGCATCCCGAGCGCGTGCACCTGATCGATCCAGTGGACGATTGGCTGGAGCGGCGCGTGCTTCGGGAGCTGAAGAAGGCCGGGCTGAAGCTTATCCGGCACGACACGCCGATGTTTTTAAACTCGGCGCTGGACATCGAGGAGTACTTCGAAGGTCGGCGCATGTTCATGGCGAGCTTCTACGCCGAACAGCGCAAGCGCCTCGACATCCTGATGAAAGACGGCCGACCGGTCGGTGGTAAGTGGAGCTTCGATACCGAGAACCGCAAGAAGTTGCCGCGAGGCTTCGAGCCCGAACCGCTATGGCAGCCTCGCGAGAACGAGTTCGTGCGTGAAGCGACCGAGTACGTGCAGGCGAAGTTTCCGAACAATCCAGGTTCGGTGACTTCGTTCAAATATCCCGTGACGTATCGAGATGCGCGTCATTGGTTGCAGGAGTTCGTCGAAACACGGCTGCCGCAGTTCGGGGCTTACCAAGATGCAATCTCGACTCAGGACTCAGCGCTGTTCCATTCGGTGCTGACACCCATGCTCAACATCGGCCTGCTGACGCCGCGAGAAGTGCTCGATGCCGCGCTGAGTGCCAACAACATTCCGATGAACTCATTGGAAGGCTTCGTGCGGCAGATCATCGGCTGGCGTGAATACGTGCGCGCTGCCTACATCCTGCAAGGACGACGACAACGAACCCGAAACTATTGGAAACACGACCGGCCGTTGCCCGCCGCGTTCTGGGAAGCGAGCACTGGCATCGATCCCATCGACACGGTAATCGGTCGTGTGCTCGAGCATGCCTACGCGCATCACATCGAGCGCTTGATGGTCCTCGGCAACTTCATGCAACTGTGCGGCTTCCGACCCGACGATGTGTATCGATGGTTCATGGAGCTGTTCATCGATGCGTATGACTGGGTGATGGTGCCGAACGTGTATGGCATGGCGTTGTACGCCGACGGCGGTCTGATCTCGACCAAGCCCTATGTGGCCGGCTCCAATTACCTGCGAAAGATGAGCGACTTCAAAGCCGGACCCTGGTGCGATACCTGGGATGGGCTGTTCTGGGCCTTCATCGACCGGCATCGGCGCTTTTTCGAGGCCAACCCGCGCATCGGGCCGCTGGTCAGCCACCTGGACCGCATGGCGCCGGAAAAGTACCAACAACACCTGGCCCGGGCGCGGGAATTCACCGAAGGGCTGGCACGGCGGGGCGGATCGGCATAAAAAAGTCGCTGGCAGCCACCCCCACTTTTCGAGTCGCAACGCTCTTATGGCGTGGGTGACCCGCTTCAGGACCGGCAGCCTTGTCGAATCTGGACAAAAAGAGCTTCGTGGCCAGCATAGCGGCGCGCTACCGGCGCCGCTTGCACCGCTTTTTGTCGGTGCGGTTACGGAACGTGCACGACGTTCCGGACCTGGCCCAGGAGGTGTTCTTACGCCTGCTGCGGGTCGAGCGGCACGACGCCATCCGCAACCCGGAAGCGTACTTGTTCACGGTGGCCAGCCATGTGATTCAACAGCATACGTTGCGTAAGTCGACTGATCCGGTGCTGGTCGACATCGTCGACGCGGTGGCCGAGCTGACCACGGAAGCCAACGAGGACTTGTCCAGCAAGGCCGACAATGTGCAACGAATCGAACAGCTGGAACAGTTGTTGGCGCAACTGCCGCCTCGGGTCGGGGCCGCGCTGGTCATGCACCGGGTCGGCGGCTACACCGTGCAGGAAATTGCCGACCAGCTCGGGGTGGCTCGCGAAACCGCCAAAAAGTATCTTGCCAGGGCCGCGCGGCATTGTAGGGACAGCCGTACTGATCAGCCCGTTCTAAAGTAGGGACACTGACGTACTTCTTATGAACACTCGAGTCTCAAGCAACGAATCCACCATCGTCGCCGAAGCGTCCACCTGGTTCATCGAATTTCGTTCGGGGGACGCCAGCGCCGAGGCGCGTGCGCGCTTCGATGAATGGCTACGCCGTTCGCCGCAACACATTCAGGCCTACCTGGAAGTTGCCTCGGCCTGGTCGGAGTTGCCCAGCGCCGATCCGAAAGGTCGTATCGATCTTGCCGCGCTGATCGCACGAGCCCGCGCCAGTACTGACGATAACGTCGTGCCGCTGTCGACGGTTAGAACGGAGCAGGCGGATCGTCGTCAGTATCGTGAAGGCCGCGGACGCAGGGCCTTCAAGATGGCCGCGGCATTCGCGACCTTGGCCATCCTGGTCGGTGTCGCATCGTGGCTGGGCTTTTATCGTGCGGTCACTTACAGCACCGGCATCGGCGAACAGCGCACGGTGCGCTTGGAAGACGGCACCACGGTCGAGTTGAATGCGCTGTCGACGGTCAAAGTGCGCTTGGCCAGCAACGTTCGCAATGTCGAGCTCACTGAAGGCCAGGCGTTGTTCCATGTCGCCAAAGATCCCAAGCGGCCTTTCATCGTGCGTTCCGATGACACCACGGTGCGCGCGGTTGGCACTCAATTCGACGTGCATCGAAAGCTCAGCGGTACGGTGGTCACGGTGTTGGAAGGCCGTGTCGCGGTCGCTGAGGTGAAGCCGATGCTGGTGGAACCGCGCATCGAAGTTGCGCCCATTTATTTGTCGGCCGGCGAGCAAGTCACGGTCACAGAAAAGCAAACACCGCACGCCAAACGCGCCGATGTCGCGACGGCCACCGCTTGGTTGCAGAAACGCTTGATCTTCGATGAGACGCCGTTGGCTGAAGTGGCCTCGGAGTTCAATCGTTACAACACTCGCCGCCTGGTGGTCTCCGATCCAGAGTTACGTGACGTTGCCATCAGCGGTGTGTACTCGACCACCGATCCCGATTCGTTGATTGGTTTCTTACGCGCTCAACCGAGCATCGCGCTGAGCGAAACCGAAACGGAAATTCATCTGGCCAGCCGCAAAGGTCCTTGACCCCCACCCCCACTTTTCGATTGCAAACACTCTACTGCTACCACAAGAGGCTGCATTGGGCGGCCATCATAAACGCCGCTGGTGGGCGCGGGAGGGTGTTCATGCGTATCGCTGTTCTATCGACGACGGTATGTTCGTTGCTCGTCAGTTTGTGTGTTGCAGGGGATGTCAGAGCTGCCATCCGCATGCCCACCAATATTCCGGCGCAGCCGCTGGGCGCAGCGCTCAAGGCACTGGCCGAGACTCGCGATCTACAAGTGTTGTATCTCTCCGAGACGGTGCGTAACGGTCACACCGCTGGCGCCACTGGAGATTTGACGGCGGATGAAGCGCTCACGCAGCTGCTTCGTGGCACCGGGTTGACGTATCGCTACGTCGACGAAAACGCCGTCACCATTTTGAACGAGCAAACCGCGCCGCCGCCCGCCAAGCCGGCGCCGGCCGTAGAAAACACTCAGTCACAAGAGGTGCGACAGAAAAGCCTGTGGCAGCGATTTCGCCTGGCTCAAGTGGCTGCAGCGCCAAACCCACAGAGTACTGCCGTAAATCCCGGCAGCGGTGCTGAGCCGACTCGCAACGGCAGCCTCGAAGAACTGATCGTCACTGCGTCGAAGCGGCCTGAAGCGCTGCGTGAGGTGGCGAACTCCGTCACTGCGTTCAACGGCGAGCAGCTGGTGGAGCAGGGGGCGAATAGCTTCCAGGATTATCTGGGCCGTGCGCCCGGTGTGATTTTCCAGGGCGCGACGCCTGGTGTGGCCAACGTCACCATTCGCGGTATCGGCACGGCCACCATCTATCCCGATCAAGGTCAGGCCACCACCGGTATTTATCTCAACGACATTCCGTTGACCGATCCTGGGTTCGCGGTGTCGGTGCCCGATCTGGATATTTTCGATGTGCAGCGAGTCGAGGTTCTGCGCGGGCCGCAAGGCACATTGTTCGGCTCGGCCACGTTGGGCGGTGCCGTCAACTACATTCTGAATCCGGTCTCGTTGACCTCGTTCGACGCAGTCACGCAGTTCGGCGCATCGCAGACCAAGTCGAGTTCGGATCTGGGGTATGCGGCGAAAGCTGCGGCGAATATTCCCATCGTGAACGATGTGTTCGGCATTCGGCTCACGGCCATCAAGCGCTCCGACGCCGGCTACTTGGACAACATTGGCACCGGTCGCAAGGACGTGAACTCACACGATGTCGAAGCGGGCCGAGTCAACGCGCTGTGGCAAATCAATCCCAATATCAGCCTGAATCTTTTCAGTTTCTATGACCGCGCCAAGAATGGCGATGCGTTCTATGCCTTCCCTGAGTTGGGCGGGTTGGTGAATCAGACGGTGGTGCCAGAGGAAGTCACCTTCACCACGCGCATCAACAACTTGAAGCTCGATGCGGATCTGGGCTTTGCCACGCTCACAGTGTCGGGCGGTATGTCTCGCAAGACGCAGGATTACGTCAGCGATCTGTCGCCGTTCTATGGGCCGGTGAACGTCTCGGAAGCGACGGCACGCACTCGTTCCAGCATTGGTGAAGTGCGGCTCACGTCGCCGGGTAACGAGCGCATCGATTGGCTGGTCGGTGCGTACTATGGCTGGTTCGATGAGTTCTATCCGTCGCCTCGGTTCGAGAACGGGGAGTATGTCAGCGACTTCAAGGTCGCGTATCGCTCCAAGGAATACGCTGCGTTCGGCGAAGTCTCGTATCGATTCAACGATCAATGGCGAGCGGCGCTCGGTGGCCGTTCCTACGATATCAACGTGCGAACCAGCATCGATCAGGGCGATCCGCGCGTCGGCTTCGATCGTACAGCAGGCGAGCAGAAAGGTACCGGCTTCAGTCCCAAGGTGTCGCTGACGTTCGAACCCAATGACTCCGTCATGACTTACGCGTTGGTGTCGAAAGGCTTCCGCATGGGTGGTGTGAATCTGGTGGCTCCTATCGCCTCATTCCCGACGCCGGCGACTTACGGCTCCGACAAGCTGATCAATTACGAGTTGGGTCTGCGTCTCACGTCGGCGGATCGCACGCTCACGTTCGACACTGCCGCGTTCTTCATCGACTGGACCAACATTCAATTGCGCCTGAGTCGTCCGGATCGATTCGCGTATGTCGCGAACGCCGGCGCTGCGCAGAGCAAAGGCGTGGAGAGCGCTGTGCAATGGCGGCCGACGCCGGGACTCAACTTGCAAGCGAGTGTCACTTATCTCGATGCCGCGCTCTCCAAGTCTCTGCCGCTGGGCAATGGCACGACGCTGCTCGACGGTTCGACCTTGCCAGGTGCGTCGAAGTGGTCGACGTCGGCATCGGTGGGCTACCAGTTCGCCACTGCGCTCAACCCGCACGTCACTCTGTCTCATCGCTTCCTGTCAGAGGCCGATAGCGCCTTCCAAGAACCGTTACCGGTGGGCGATTACCACATCGTCGATATTCGCGGCGGCTTGGAGTTCGGTCGCTTGGGCGTCACTGCCTATGTGAACAATGTCGCCGACGAGCGCGGCGTAACGGCAGCAGCCTATACCGGTGCGCTCATCACTCAGTTCTACGTGATGCCCCGGACCCTCGGTCTGCAGTTCGACTGGCACCTCTAAGAAAAGGGACACAGGAATGTTTGCATCACGACGAGGCTTTCTCGGCATGGCCGGGATGCTCGGTCTCAGCGCGCGCGCATGGTCCGCAGATAAACCCTCTGCGGCCCATGTTTCGCCCGCCAAGCCCTGGCAGTTGTATCGATCGGAGTCGTTCACGCTGAAGTGGCGCGAGCGCGAGTTCTTGATCGGCATCGCGCGCCCGCTGGACATCGAGCCGGATTTGCCGCTGATGTTGCGTGGGTACAAGCCGGTGCCGATTTATGTGACCGACGCCAACGAGAACTTTCCCATCGTGGCCGCGACCTGTCGCCAGATGCAATGGGGCGGTGAAGTGCCGCCGTGTGTGGTGGTCGGCATCGATTACCTCGATGCCGATCTGGCAATGAAAGAAGACTGGCGTCGGCGCGAGCTGACGCCGACGGCACAGCCACGCGGGCTCGCTGGCAAATCCAAATTGCCGTCGGGAATGGCGGCTGAGTTTCGCAGCTTCATCGTGGACACGGTGCGGCCCATCATCGAGCAGCGCTTCGATGTGGATCGCGAGCGCTCGATGCTGATCGGTCATTCGTTCGGCGGTTTGTTTACGCTGGACACCATGCTCAATCGGCCGGAGGCCTTTGGTAACTATCTGGCGCTCAGTCCGTCGTTGTGGTGGGACCAGGAGCTGGTGTTGCGGTCGTTCAAGGACAAGCTGGCGGCCGGCACGGTTTTCAAGAGCCGAGCGGTGGCGTTGGCGGGTGAACAGGAGGAGCGCATCTCGCCACCGGAGACGCACATGACCAGCAACACGCTGGAGTTCGGTCGCTTGGTTGCAGACAACCGCCGCAGTTTTCCGAACGGTGCGTGGGTGTCTGTGCTCCCGCGCACCACGCACCATACGATTGTCGCTTCCGGCGTAGCGCAGGGCATGCGCTATTTGATCGCGCCGGATGAGCGTCGTTCGGAAACGTTCTAACCCGCACGAGGACGACATGATCCGGAACGCAATCATCGCCAGCCTGGGGCTGGCGAGTGCGGCAGCGTTTGCTCAACAGAATGACCTCACCGAGCAGGCGAGGTCGTTTCTGGCGACGGCGGAGTCGCAGCTTTCGGCTGCAGAAGACCTGACCAACCGCGCCGATTGGGTCAGGTCCACCTACATCACTGCTGATACCGATTGGCTGCTGGAAAAGCTTTCGACCGAGCGGACTGCACTGGCAGTGTCGCTAGTCACGCAGGCGCGGCGTTTCGACGGCAAAGTCAGAGATCCGGAAGTCGCGCGCAAGCTGGCGATTCTGAAACGGCTGGTGCGAATGCCTGCCGCTGCAGGCTCGGCTGCGGCCTTGTCGGAAGTCAGTGGCAGTTTGAATACTCGCTTTGCCACTGGAAGCTTCACGATCGAAGACAAGCGATACCTGTTACAGGATGCCGAACGTGCGCTGGCTCAATCGCGTGATCCGGTGAAGAGCGCGGCGATCTGGGAAGGCTGGCGTTCGGTAGCACCACCTATGCGTGACGACTATGCGCACATGGTGTCTCTCGCGAACGCGGGTGCGCGCGAGCTGGGCTTTGCGGATGTGGGCGCGATGTGGCGTTCCGAATATGACGTGACGCCCGAAGCGTTGGCACGCGAGATCGATGCGCTCTGGAAACAAATCTCGCCGCTCTATGACGAGCTGCACTGTTACGCGCGAACCAAGTTGAATGCGCGCTATGGCGATTCCGTCCAGCCGGCATCGGGTGCGATTCGGGCCGACCTCACCGGCAATATGTGGGGACAGAACTGGACCGGCATCTGGGATGTGCTGGTGCCGACCGAGTCTGGCGCGACCTTCGATCTCGAACAGGCGTTACATGCCAACAGCTACGAACCGAAGAAGATGGTTAAAGCGGCTGAAGGATTCTTCGTTTCACTCGGCATGCGCTCATTGCCCGAGAGTTTCTGGGCTCGCTCGCAGTTCACGCGACCTGAGGGAAGAGATGTGGACTGCAATGCTTCCGCCTGGACCATCGATCAGCGCGACGATGTGCGTATCAAAATGTGTATTCGGGTGACCGCGGCCGAGTGGCCGGTGATTCATCACGAGCTGGGTCATGATTACTACCAGCTCGCGTATCAACAACAACCGTTTCTGTTTCGCGATGGCGTCAACGGCGGCTTTCATGAGGCGATTGGCGATTTCATTGCGCTGTCAGCGGTGACGCCGAGTTATTTGAAACGCATCGGGTTGGAGCCGGCGGACCTGGCGGAAAGAGATGAGACGTCTTATCTACTGCAACAGGCGCTGGCGCGGGTACCGTTGCTCGCGTTCGCCTTGGCTATGGACAAGTGGCGCTGGGGTGTCTTCGCCGGCGAGATTCAGCCGGCTGACTACAACAGTGCGTGGTGGTCATTGGTCGAGCGCTATCAGAAATTGCGGCCGCCGCGTGCGAGGCCGGCAGACGCGTTCGACATTGCGGCCAAATATCACATCACCGCCAACGTGCCGTATATGAGCTATTTCATGGCGAGCGTGTACCAATATCAGTTCCAGCGTGCGGCCTGCCGGATTGCCGGCGTCGACGGGCCGTTGCATCGCTGCTCCATTTACGGTAGCAAAGAGGTCGGCGCCAAGCTCGGCGAGATGCTGGCGAGTGGCCGCTCACGGCCCACCGGACAGACCTTGGCAATGTTTACTGGCGAGGATCGAGCCGACGCGAGTGCCATGCTCGACTATTACGCGCCTTTGTACCGTTGGTTGAAACGGCAGAATGCTGGGAAGCGCTGTACGCCATGAAATTGAGCGAACGCGATCGAGACATGTTGGCCGGCGCGGCGGGCGAGGGAACGGCCTTGGCCATGCGCATTCTGGTCGGCGCGGCCGAAGCGCTGGGGGCCGATACGCTGATCGACATCGAGTCTGCGCACATCGATGGCTGCTTGTACCACGGCGACAGCGGCACGCTATTCGCGGAGAAGTTGGTCGAGACTCAGGCGAAGGTGCGTGTACCGACGACTCTCAACGTCGGCGCGTTGGATCTTCTGCATGGCCTTCGCACACGGCTGCCAGCGGACTCTCGTGAGATGGCGCACCGAATGATGACTGCCTACATCGCGCTGGGCTGCCAGCCGACGTGGACCTGCGCGCCTTATCAAGCAGGTCATCGGCCATCGTTGGGCAGTGATGTGGCATGGGGTGAGAGCAACGCGGTGGCGTTTTGTAACTCAGTGCTCGGCGCTCGCACCAATCGCTACGGAGATTTTCTGGATATTTGCTCGGCCATCACCGGACGCGCGCCGCGAACCGGGCTGCACATTCCTGAGAATAGACGCGCGACTGTGCTCATCGATGCAAGCCAGCTGCCGCGTGAGTTTCTGGCAGATGACATCGCGCATCCCATTCTCGGTGCTTGGTTGGGAAAAACGGTTGGTGCGGCCATTGCTGCGTTCCAAGGGTTGGGTCAACCGAGCGAGGATCAGTTGAAAGCACTGGGCGCGGCGGCCGCGTCTACCGGAGCGGTTGGATTGTTTCATGTCATCGGCGTGACGCCGGAAGCGCCGACGGTTGCGACTGCTTTTGGTGAGCGCGAGCCGGTCGAGATCATCAGGCTCACCGCTGTGATGCTGACTGATGCGCGCTCGAGCCTGTCCACCGTGCAAGTGGCTGTGAACGATCCGATTCAGGCGGTCGCGATTGGCAGCCCGCATTTGTCGGCGCAGGAGCTGCGCAATCTCGCGGCCGCGCTCGGCACGCGACATTGTCAGGTCCCGCTGTATGCCTGCACCAGCAGAAGCTCACTGTCTGCCGTGACGCCGGACGGTATCGCTCAGCGCTTGTTGGATAGTGGTGTGGTGTTGATCGCTGACACGTGCATCGTCGTGACACCCATCCTGCCCGAGAAGGCCGGCATCCTGGTCACCAACTCGGGCAAGTTCGCGCACTACGCGCCAGGCAATACCGGCTATGACGTCGTCTTCGCCAGCCTGCAGGACTGTGTGGACAGTGCCGTCTCAGGCCGACTGTCACTGCGCGAGGCGTCATGAAACTCGACGTAGTGATACCGGCGGCGCCTGCTCGAGTCGTCACCGGACGCGCCTTGCATTTGATAGAACCGATCAGCTTCTGGGGCGGCGTGTCTGCCGTCGATGGCACGCTGATCGATCCGCGTTGTAGTCAGCGCGGTGTATCGATATCGGGCCGAGTTTTGTTGATTCGAGAGCTGAAAGGATCGTCTTCGGGCAGTTCCGTGTTGCTCGAGCTGGTGTATCGAGGCCTCGCGCCGAGTGCCATCGTGTTGTCCGAACCCGATGCCATCCTCAGCCTGGGTGCGCTGGTGGCGCGAGAAATGAATTGGGCCACGCCGGGGATTTTTCGTTTGCCGGTTGCACTACAACTAGCCATTCCGCAAGATCGGCCCCTGTCGATCGAGCCGAATGGTCAAATAACAGGTCTGGTCCAGCATGGGCCATAACGAGGGCTCTAATGCTTACGCTCGCCAGCTACCTACTCATAAGCGCGCTCGTAGTCACCACCATCTGGTTCGTGTGGCAATGGTGGCGCATCGAACGGGCTCGGCGCGAAGGGACGGCTCGCGTGCCGCGGCCGGCGGATGGCGCCATCGGCTTCGTTACCAACTTCTTCGATACGCTGGGGATTGGCTCGTTCGCGCCCACCACCGCCATTTTCAAAATCTTCGGCCGGATGCCGGATGAGAAAATTCCAGGCACCTTGAACGTCGGGCACGCCTTGCCGACGTTGTTGATGGCGGTGATTTTCATCGGCCTGGTGCAAGTCGAACCAGTGACGCTGGTGGGCATGATCGTGGCTGCGGTGGCCGGTGCCTGGATGGGAGCCGGAGTCATCGCACGGTTGCCGCGACGAGCGATTCAGATCGGCATGGGCATCGCGCTGCTGATCGCGTCACTGCTGTTCGTGGCGAACAATTTGCAATGGTTGCCGGGTGGCGGCGACGCGCTGGGGCTCAGTGGCATACCGCTGGTTGGCGCGATCGCCATAAACTTTGTGCTTGGCGCGCTCATGACACTGGGGGTGGGTTTGTACGCGCCCTGTCTGATGCTGGTGAGTCTGCTGGGCATGAATCCGCTGGCGGCCTTTCCCATCATGATGGGCTCGTGCGCGTTCTTGATGCCCATCGGTGGCATTCGCTTCGTTCGTACCGAGCGCTATGACTTGCGCGCCTCGCTGGGACTGGCCATCGGCGGCATTCCTGGCGTGTTGATTGCCGCTTTCATCGTGAAGTCTTTGCCTATCGATTGGCTGCGCTGGCTGGTGGCGGTAGTGGTGGCCTACACGGCGTTGCTCATGTTGTGGTCGGTGCGGCCAAGAGTCGTCGTGGCCCAGGGAAATGCGTGATGAAGTTTTCCAGGCGTGGCTTCGTCGGGGCAGCGTTGGCGAGCGGTGTCGTCGCCGCGCATGCTGACGCTAGCGGCGCTGCTGCGTCGGCCAAGACCTCGGGCCTGAAGTCGATCACCGGCGCCGCCCAACCCATTACCGCCCAAGAGCACGCGGCTCGAATCGCCAAGCTGCAAGGTCTGATGCAGCGGCAGAAAGTGGCGGCGATGTTGCTCGACGCTGGTTCGACCCTCCAATACTTTACCGGCGTCCAGTGGTGGCGCTCCGAGCGGACCACGGCCGCGCTGATTCTGCCGACCGGCAAGGCCGTGCTGGTCACGCCGTTCTTCGAAGCGCCGTCGATCGCCGAGACGCTGATGATCGACGCGGATGTGCGGCCCTGGAAGGAGGATGAAAGCCCGTTCGAGCTGCTGGCCGGTGCGTTACGTGACCAGGGGGCAGGCTCGATCGCGGTGGAAGACACCACGCGCTTCTTCATCGTCGACAGAGTGTTGAAGGCAGCCAAGAACTCTCGCACCGTCGTTCCTGGCGAAGACTTGGTGCGTGCCTGTCGCGAGATCAAGTCGTCAGCCGAGCTGGCACTGATGCAGGTGGCGAACAACGTGACCATCGCAGCGTTGCGCCATGTGCATGGGAAGATCACGGCCGGCATGAGCGCCGACGACATCATGAACTTGATGATTTCAGCCACCGAAGCGCTGGGCGGTCACCACGAGTTTTCCTCGGTGCTGCTCAACGAAGCGAGCGCATTCCCGCACGGTTCGAACAAGCCGCAAGCGGTGCGCGAGGGCTCGGTGGTTCTGATCGACACTGGCTGCACGGTGCACGGCTATCAATCCGATATCACTCGCAGCTGGGTGTTCGGCAAGCCGTCAGCGCGTCAGCGTAAGGTGTGGGACACGGTCAAGCGCGGTCAGGAACTCGCACTGGAAACAGCCAAGCTGGGCGTTCCATGTAGCGCGATCGATAAAGCGGTGCGCGCGTTCTATGAGCAGAAGGGTTGGCAGAAGAATTACGGCCTGCCTGGCCTGTCGCATCGAACCGGCCATGGCATCGGCCTGGATGGTCACGAGTCGCCGTACTTGGTTCGTAACGATGCCACGCCGCTGGCCGTCGGCATGTGTTTTTCGGACGAGCCCGGAATTTATATTCCGGGCGAGTTCGGTATTCGGCTGGAAGATTGCTGGCACCTGACCGAGGCCGGTCCGAAGTTGTTCACACCGCTCGCCAAATCGCTCGACGAGCCGGTGTGAACCAGGGCCGCGTTACTGCTGATGCCGGAGCACCTGGCCGGCGAGCACGCCAGTGGCCTTGCCGTCGTCGATGCTCAGCTTGCCGTTGATCAACAAGTAGTCGACGCCCGTGGAGAACTGCATGGGCTTCTCAAAGGTCGACTGATCCTGAATGCGCTGCGGGTCGAACACCACTAGATCGGCGGCCATGCCCGGCGCGATCCGGCCGCGGTCGGTCAAGCCCATCCGATTCGCGACCATCGAGGTCATGCGACGAGTGGCTTCTTCCATGGTCAGGATGTGTTCGTCACGAACATATTTCGCCAGCACGCGAGGGAACGCACCGAGCGCGCGCGGGTGAGTGCTCTTGGCAGTGGCGATGTTGACCGGCGGTGTGTCGGTTTCGATCATCACCCAAGGCGCGCGTAACGCGGCGTGCTTCTGCGCTTCGTCCATGCTCTCGGGAGCGGTGTTGACCTGGGCCATGGCCAGTTCGAAGAACACTTCCCACACATCGCGATTCTCTTTCTTGGCCACGTCGGCCACCGACAAGCCGGCGACATCGCGCGGATAGCGGCCCGAATCGGTCAACAGCACCTTGCTCCAATCGGCGCCGACGTGCTGGTACCAGTTCTCCCAAGTGGTGTTGGGGTTTTCCAGCTCGGCGCGCAGCTCGCGACGCTTGGCGGCCTTGGCCACTTGCTTCTTCGCGGCGTCGAAGCCGTTGACGTACAGCGACGGCGGCAGGAACGACTCCAGGCCGATGCCGTTGCGGATGTAAGGATAGATATCGGAAGTCACATCCAGGCCACGAGTACGTGCCGCGTCGATGCGGGTGATGGCCTGATTCATTAGCGGCCACTGGCGCTTGCCTGCTGCCTTCAAGTGGTAGATGTGGACCGGTAGCCCGCCCAGCTCGCCGATTTGAATGCTCTCATCGATGGCGGCGAGCAAGCCGACGCTCTCGTTGCGCATGTGGGTGGAGTAGAAGCCGCCGTGGCTGGCAGCCACTTTGGCCAGTTCGACGATTTCTTGCGTGGTGGCGTAGGCGCCGGGTGGATAGATGAGCGCGGTCGAGAGGCCGAACGCACCGTCATCCATGGCTTCGGCGACCACTCGCTTCATTTCCTGCATCTCGGCGGCGGTCGGGGCGCGATCTTCCTCGCCCATCACCACCAACCGCACCTGACCGGCGCCGACGTTGTGGGCCACGTTGATGGGCACGCCGTGCGATTCCAGGATCTGGAAGTACTCTTTGTAAGTGCGCCAGCGCACCGGCTTGCCGTTGACCATCTCCGGCTTGCGCTGAGTGCGCTCGTTCTGAGGGGCGTGCGAGCCGCCTTCGCCGCTCACATGAGTGGTCACGCCTTGATACAGACGCGAGCGCGCCGAGTCCGGGTCGGTGAGATAGACGAACGTGTCTTGGCCCATCAGATCGATGAAGCCCGGTGCCACCACGCGGTCGGCGGCATCGATGGTGCGTTTGCTCGGTGTTTTTACCGAACCGGGCGCCACTGAGACGATGCGCCCATCGCGAATGCCCACACTGCCGCGATACCAGGGATTGCCGCCGCCATCGACGATGCGTGCGTTGACGATGAGCACATCCAGTGGCTGCTCCGCCGACCTCGCCGGCGCGGTAGCAAAGAGCGTGGTGGCGAGCAGCGAGCAGAACAGCAGTGTTTTTCGCATGGTGTGTGTTGTCCTCGGTGACCGCTAAATATAACGAATCAGGGGGACGATTCCTGCAAATTGTCATTCCAGCCGCACGATGACTTTGCCGCGGGCATGCCAGCTCGCTAGATATTCGATGGCGGCAGGCACTTCGTTCAACGCGAACTCGCGGTCGATCACCGCTGTCATCCGGCCCTCGTGCGCCAGATTCGCGAGCCAGTTCAGATCGTTCTGGTTCAAGTCGGCGACGAAGAACACGAACTTTTCATCGACCAACCACGACAGCACCAGGCCGCGAATGACGCCCCAGAACATGCCGATCCAAGGGCCGTCCTTGGGCGCGCCGACGATGACAACGGTGCCATGAGGTTCGAGCGCACGGCGCAGCGCCAGCGGCGAATGATTGCCGACGTTGTCGACGATCAAATCGTAGCGTTCGTTGCTTTGGGTAAAATCTTTCTTCTTGTAGTCGACCACCTGATCGGCGCCGAGCGACTGGACCAACTCGACGTTCTTGGTGCTACAGACACCGGTTACTTGCGCGCCGAGGGCCTTCGCGATTTGAACCGCGAACGTGCCGACGCCGCCCGAGGCGCCGTTGATCAACACCTTTTGTCCCTTTTGCAACTTTCCTTGGTCGCGCAAAGCTTGTAGCGCAGTCACTGCCGCGACCGGAATGGCGGCGGCTTGCTCGAACGACAAGTTGGCAGGCTTGTGGGCGACGGCGCGTTGTTCGCGCACGACCAGGTATTCGGCGAAGGCACCATTGCGGCCGCCGAAGACTGCGTCGCCCGGCTTGAAGCGAGTGACCTGGTTGCCCACGGCTGCAACTGTACCGGCGAAGTCGACGCCGGTGTTCGAATCGGTAGGCGTACCCAATCCGTTGGAGAGCCGCATGAGGTAGGGCCGGCCGGCCACACTGTGCCAATCGAGCGGATTGACTGCAGCCGCCTGCACGCGCACCAAAACTTCATCGTCGGCGGGCGAGGGCTTGGTAACGTCCGCGAGCGCGAGCGTTTCGGGTGAGCCATAACAACGCTGTTGGATGGCCTTCATGGTGGGCTGCCCAGTTTGAGCAATCGACGTTGGCGCAGGGCAGTCGGCGTCGTAGCTCAAAGCAATGGCCAGCGAGACGACGGTCAGGGCCAGCACACCGGCCAGGCCCAGCAGCAGGCGTTTGTTCGCAGTCATGGGGTTCTCCCTGTCGAGATCGAACGGTCGAATAGGTCGGTGGACTGGGGGCGGGCGGACTATGAAAGTCCGCCGCTGCGAACACGAGCCGCATGCGACGGAGGGGGCCGGCGGCGGGCCGAGCCACGATTCAAGCGGATGAATGGCGGCAGACCGGCCTTTTCAGCGTGCAAAGCCGCAGGCGCCCGCCTGGATAACGATCTATAGTTATTCGCATGTCTTCCGCGATCAGCCATCGACAGCTGGTACAACCTCGGCCGCGAGGCGTGGCGCTCGCGTTCGGCTGGCGACGATTGTTAGTTGCGCTCGGCTTGTCGGTGCTGTTCGGCGCGGTCAACGGTTTGCCGTCGAGTGCGCCACCCATGCTCGTTAGCATCGGTCATGCGTTGGTCGTCGGCTTGGTCGCTGTGCTCGCCTTCGGACTGTTCGAACAGCGTCCGCTGCGATTGCCTGCTTGGTTGACGCGTTGGGCATTGCAAGTCGCGGGTGTGGTCATCGCCATTCCGGCCGGCGTGTTGTTCGCTCACTTCGCGCATATGGCCATCGACATCCATTCGGCGCACCAGGACTCACAGATGAGAGGACTCATCGTGTTGCTGGTGGAGGGCTTGTTGTTCGGGCCGTGGATTGCGCTGGGCACAATGCTTCGGCAGCGGGACGTCTTCGCGCGCGATCAGGCGCTCGCGTTTGAACTAGAGCGCAGCGAGTTGGAACGCAACGCGTTGGATGCTCGCTTGCGTTTGTTACAGGCGCAGGTGAAGCCGCATTTCTTGTTCAACACGCTGGCCAACGTGCAGGCACTGGTGAATGCCGGTTCGCCGCAAGCATCCAAGGTGCTGACGAATCTGATTGCTTACTTGCGCGCCGCTGTGCCGCGAATGAATTCGCCAGATACGACGTTGGATCAGGAGTTGGAGCTGGCGCGTGCGTACATCGAGCTGATGCAGATGCGCATGCCGGATCGATTGCAGTTTGCTTTGCGCATCGATCCGGCGGCAACCAAGCTGCACTGTCCGCCCATGACGCTGCTCACGTTGGTTGAGAACGCCGTCCAGCATGGCATCGACCCGAGCGAAACGGGCGGGCGTATCGATGTCGACGTGTCGATGCGCGATGGTCGATGTTGGGTTCGCGTCGCTGATACCGGCGTTGGTTTGAATGCACAGAACAGTGGGCTCGGCACTGGGCTTTCCACGCTGCGTGAGCGAATGCAGCTGGCTTTCGGTGGCGATGCTCAGTTGAGTTTGACGGAGATCGAGCCGCATG
>NZ_JAEUPY010000499.1 GCF_016790065.1 Steroidobacter sp. | reverse complement strand
GCCATTCCAAGTTCATAACACTGCGTGCACGACTCCGACCTGGCAGGAGAAACGTCATGTTCGCCGCCCATCGCCTGGGACCAATGTCGGTCGCCCGGCTGATCTTGCTGACACTCGCGCTACTTCCCAGCACATTGAGCTTGGCCGCACCGCCGGTTTTGGAAGAAACCACGCGGATCGTGCCGCCCGAACCTGACTATTTCTGGATCCCGCCGGCCAGCACCAGCATGCTGGCCGTCGACGGCGACCGGATCATAGCGGCGGCGCACAAGCCCTACGTCGTCGACGATCCACAAGCGGTTTACATTCTGGAGCGCGCCAGCAATGGCACGTGGACGCCGACTCGAATCTTCACCAAAACCACGCCGCTGAGCGAAAGCACCCGAGTCATCACCGTCGACCTGAAAGGCAATGTCGCCGCCGTAGTCTCGGAGAATCGGCTGTATGTATTCGAACGCGGCGCCGGCGGTTGGACCCAAACCGCGAATCTGTTGTTACAAGGAGGCAATCAAGGCCCGGATGTCGCGGTCGGCAACGGCTTCATAGTCGTCGGCAGCACCGCGCTGATGAGTGGCGTGCTGCGCTCCGTCGGCTTGGTCTATCGCAAGAACACCGCGGGCCAATGGAGTTATCTGCAGAGCCTGGTGGCCAACCCAACCGGCGGCTTTTCACACGAAACGTACGCTGCCAACGTCGAGCTATCGGGCAACTCAGTGCTGTTGACGCACTATCAAGCCATCGGCGTCGAAGCGATTGTCACCGCTCATCTGTTCGAAGGCACGCCGGGCGCCTGGACTCGTACCGCGTTACTGACGGAACCGGCTAACTTCAAACCGCTGACTTGGACGGCCTTCGACGGCAATTACATTCTGATCAGCGGCGCACCAACCATCGGCCCTTCCAAGACCGGACTGTTCGTGCGCTCCGGCGGCAACTGGGTCTTCGACACCTCGCCCACTCAAATCGGTTCGTCCGAACAAGTGCGGGTCGATATGACCGACATCGCCGGACTCGGCGCAGCCGGCGGCACCGCACTCATCGGTCTATACACCGACGAGGACCGCGGCAGCGAAGGCGGTTCCATCATGGTTTACAAACGTGGCGTGAACGGCGTCGCCGGCTATCAACCCATCGCCAAGTTGATGGCCAGCGATGCGACTCAACAACTCGGCCTGGGTCGAGCGGTGGAACTGAGCGGCAACCGCATCGTCAGCGTACCTGCCGATGGCACCAAGCTTTACGTCTTTCAATTGCCCACCACACTCAGCCAACCCGAACTGCTCCAGGACGACTTTGAAGACAACAACTCAGTAGGCTGGCTGCACACGCCGAGCAATGCTTGGTCAGTGGTCGCAGGCACCGGTTCGCGTGTGTATCGGCAGAACAATCTCGCTGCCGAAGCCGTGAGCACTCGGAGCAGCGTCGACTGGACCAATCAGAGCATCGAGGCTTACATCAAGCCCACCGCCGTGTCGGGCGCGGATCGTTGGTTCGGGTTGTTCGTGCGCCAGAGCGACGCCAACAACTATTACTACGCCACGGTTCGCACCAGCAACGTGGTGCAAATAAAAAAGATCGTGAACGGCGCGTTCATCACGCTCGCCTCCGCGCCTCTCACCGTCTCGCTCAGTCGAACGTACAAGGTACGAATGGAAGCCGTTGGCACCTGGCTGCGCGTTTATGTCGACGGCAACTTAGTCGCGCAGGCTCGAGATTCATCGCTGACGCACGGCCTCGCTGGCTTGCGCACCTATCGAGTCGCCGCCGACTACGACAACGTGGTCATCAGCCCGAATCCGTTGGGCTGGATGTTCCGAGACACCTTCGACATCTTTGTCGATCCCGAGGCTCCGCAGGAATTCCGCGAGCGCCGCCAATGGCTGCCCACCGGTTCCGGCAACTGGACTGTCAATGACGACACCGACACCTTCGTGCAAACCTCCAGCGCCGCCGACGCTCGCAACATCGCTGGCGTCGCAGTAGATGATTTGGTGATCGAGACCAAACTCAAAGCCGTCAGCTTCAACGGTAGCGATCGCTGGTTCGGCCTGCTGACTCGTTACCAGAACGACTCCAATTATTACTACGTGACCTTGCGCAGCTCCAACCAGATCTCGTTGCGCCGGCTGATCAACGGCGCGATCACGGTGCTCGACACTGCGCCGCTGACAGTGACGCCGGGAATCTGGTTCAACATACGAATGGAGAACATAGATACAGCGCTGCGCGTGTATGTGAACAACCAGCTGGTGCTCGAAGCGAACGACACGACGTTCACTAAAGGTCGCTATGGGCTGGCCACCTATAGAACCTCGGCGGAGTACGACGACTTCTTTGTGAGGCAGCCCTGATCGACCTAGTACGGCCGGCCTTGGCATAGATAGCTCTATCGTCGCCAAATTGGCGCAGACAACTCCATGGCACCCGCCATGACGTGAGCACAATCCCGAGCAGTTTCGGGAGGGTGCTCGCGGCCATGGTCATGATGGAATTGCTTCGCCTGCAGGCGCAAACGCAGGCCCAGTTGCTCAGTAACTGCGTGCTGGCACTGGCACGCGCTCCTCTCGAAACCAATCAGCTCAACGCGTGCGCGGCTGCGGCCCGTTCATTCGAAGGCACAGCGCAGATGGTCGGGCTCGAGGCCGGTGCGCGGCTGGCACGAGCCATCGAGGATTGCCTGGCAGCCATGCGCCGGGGCGAGATCGAGATGCAGCAGGAGCTGATCGGTCTCATGGTCCAAAGCGTCGAACTGCTCGACTGCATGGCGAAGTTGCCGCCAAGCAAGCTCAAAGCAAACTCCAAGACAAAGACGCGCGAACGCCAAACACCCGCCAAAGGCAAACCGGTGCTGGTCGTGGACGATTCGCTGGAGATCCGCGAGCTGGAACGGAAGCTGCTCCGGTATCGCGGCTACGACGTGGTGACCGCGTCCGATGGCATCGAGGCTTGGTACGCGGTGCTCACAGGTAACTTCGATCTGGTGCTCGCCGACGTCGACATGCCGCTGCTCGACGGCATCCAACTCACTCGGCGTATCCGCAAGGACCCTCGCTTCGTGCGTCTGCCCGTGTTGATCGCGTGCGATGGCGGTGACGTGCAGCAGCGCTGGCGCAGTTTCGATGCCGGCGCCAACTACTACGTCATCAAAGGCACGTTCCATGACACGCTGGTCGAAGCCGTGGCGACTTTGATCGGTCCGGCGGAGTTGTGACCTCACGCGGCCTCGCCGCGCCGGAATCTGCGCCAAATTGACGCAAATCTTTCACGGCTCCAGCGACACTCCCAGCTCGCGGAGCCGTTCGGCGGCCGCCACGCGAAACTTCGCTAACTCGGCATTCAACTGGGTCATTGCCTGCTCAACCTGAACGGATTGCTGAGCCCCCACCTCCCACGCCGCCGCCTCGGCAGCCAAACGACTGGCACCCATCATGGCCGCGCTGCCCTTGAGCGTATGCAACGTCTCGACGCGCGCGACGGCATCTTGAGTAGCCAGCTCACCGATGAAAAGCGCCGCGTTCCCGACGAACTTGCGATACAGCGCGGCCACTGTGGCAGGCTCAACCAGGCTCGCGACCAAGTCATCAAATACAGAGCCCTCGAATACCGCGACCGCCTCAATGGAATGTGACATATCTCAGTGGTGTCGACTGCGGGTCCGGATAGGGTACATTGCGTGCGTCTACCTGTCGGCCGGGTACACGTAACGGAACCACGGATGAAATCGCAATCTGCCGATGCTCCTCCCCCTGTCGATGCGGTCCGCGGCCGCGTCCTGGTCATAGATAATGACTCGTCGATGGTGTTGTGGGTGCGTTCGGTCTTGGAGGCGGATGGTTACGACTGCCTGCCCGCGCTCAGCGGCGAGCAAGCGCTTACGACCCTGCGCACCACGCCGGACATCATGGTCGCGATCAGCGACATCCACATGCCGGGCATGGACGGTATCAGTCTGTTACAAAGCGTTTGCTCGCTGACCGGCGCGGCGTCGCTACCGCGATTTATCTTCCTCACTGCTTATCCCGAGGTGGAATTCGCGGTGCAGGCACTGCGGCTCGGCGCCGTCGACTTCCTGGTGAAACCCGTGCGGCCTCAAGAGCTTCTGCATGCAGTCCGCAGCGCCATGCAGCGTGTGGATAAGAGCCGTGTTGCCACGCAGTTGCAAGATCAGGCGGCGGTGCTCGCACAACAGGCCGAGGCATTGGCCGCCGCGCTGAACGCGTGGAAACATTCACACTCCACTGCACCAGAACCCAAAGCCGAAGCGCCGCGCGGCGATCTTGCCGCGCTGGGCCTGGATCACTTGCGCCGACCTCGACAAGCAGTCCCGCCGCTCGGCGAACTCGACGATGTGGCGTGGGACCTTCTGTTAGAACTGCTTAGGGCTGAAAAAATTTCACAGCGCATGTCGGTCTCGGCGCTGAGCATTTCCATCGAACCCAGCTCTTCCACCACCGCGCTGCGGCGCATCCGGGAATTGGTCAAGGCCGGCCACATCGTGCGCAATCCGGATCCGCTGGACGCGCGCCGTGACTTCGTTGCGCTTGCTCCAGCGAGTCGCGCCGCGTTGGAACATTACTTAGAGCAAGTTGCGAAGCAGCTTGCTGCGGTGGTTCCGAGATCGTAGTCACGGTTGCCCGCGGTCCGTATCACGGAATGATGTAAGTTCGCTTGTTGTCAGCAGCTGTGTTCGGTTAGAAACGCGGCACGATAAGGTTGGTCACTTGCCGACACAGAACGGAGAACGCGATGGGGAAGATCGATCGGCGTAGACGTTGGCTGCTCGGAGCCGGCGCACTCGGTGCAGCTGTGATCTGCGCGGTTTTGTTATCGCAACGGGAAGAAACATCGGTGGCACCGGCACCCGCCGCGACACCGGCGAATAAAACATCGACTCCCGCGCAACCTGAGCCGACCGCATTCGCGACGAACGCGCGTCCTGTACATAACGCACCCGCTGGCGTTCGACAGAACTATATCGTGCAAGCAGCAAGCGTCGATCTCGCACGCCGCGCCGTGGAACACGCGGGCGGCGTCGTCACCGGCGATCTCACAATCATTCGCGCAGTTGGTGCCTCGCTCGACAGTCGCGAACTGGCGACGCTTTGGGAAGATCCAGTAGCAGGCCTGCGCGTGTATGACGATGCGCAAGTCAAATCGAGTGCCAGCCCCCAACCGCTGCCCGAAACCTATTATCCGACCCAAGTTGGTGCGAGTTCGATGCACACCGGCGGCGTGACGGGTCGCGGTGTCACAGTCGCGGTGCTCGACACGGGCGTGTGGCAACAGAAAGGTCCGCTTCAACAATCCTCGACAGGGCGCAATCCTCGTGTGCTCGCTCAGTACGATGTAATCCTTGCGCGCGAAAATCCGTCGGCGTATCCGCTGCTGTCATTGAACAAGTACAGCCGTGACATCAACGACCTGAACGGTCATGGCACTCACATTTCTTCCATCATCGCCAGCAGCGGCATCGCCGCGACCGGCAAATATCAAGGCGTCGCGCCTGGCGTGAATCTAGTGTCGGTGCGCGTGCTGGATAGCCAAGGCATGGGCCGCTACTTCGACGTCATCGCCGGCATTCAGTGGGCCATGAATCAGCGCCTGGCATACGGCATTCGCGTGCTCAACCTTTCGTTGAGCGCACCGGTTCAGTCGCACTATTGGGACGATCCGCTCAATCAAGCAGTCATGGCCGCGTGGGGCTCGGGCCTCGTGGTCGTGGTCGCGGCCGGTAACGCGGGCCCGGAACCGATGAGCATCGGTGTTCCGGGCAACAATCCCTACGTCATCACTGTCGGCGCGGTTACAGACAGTTACCAGCCCACGCAAGTGAGCGCGTATCGACTCGCGTCGTTCTCATCCGCGGGCCCAACCTACGAAGGCTTCGTGAAGCCCGAAGTCGTCGCGATGGGTGGTCACATTCGCGCGTATGCACCGGATGCAGGCACGCTCGCGCAGAGATTCCCGCAGTGGGTGGACCTGAGATATCCAGACATCACCATGTCGGGTACATCGCAGGCAGCAGCCGTGACCAGCGGCGTGGTCGCGCTGTTACTCGACGCTAATCCAGGCCTCTCGCCGGACACTGTGAAATGTCGCCTCATGGATGGCGCGCGGCCGGCAGTGCACTCGAACGGCATGCTCGCCTATTCCGTGTTTCAACAAGGCGCCGGCCTCGTGAACGCGCAGGACTCGATCTACAGCACTGCGTCGAACTGCGCCAACAAGGGTTTGAACGTCGCCGCTGATCTCTCCGGCATTCAGCACTACGGCGGACGCGCGAATCGAGATGCCGACGGCAACTACTACATCATGGAAGTCGAAGAGCCCGCGGGCTTGCTGACTCAGCTATTGAGCCCGCTCGGCAGCCTGCCGCTGTTGGGTCAGTTGCTGGTCGGACTCGCATCGACACTCGACGGCTTGCTATGGGATGGCAGCCCGCCGACCACGGACGAAGTCACCTGGAGTGGCGGCTATACCTGGAGCAATGGCTACACGTGGAGTAACGGTTACACCTGGAGCAACGGCTACACGTGGAGCAATGGATACACATGGAGCAACACCGCCACGCCGTCCAGCACTGGCATCGAGCCGGCCGCTCAGGAATAACCAGTAGTAGAGCCGTGCGTTCACGCACGCTCGGTTGGCTATCTGCCCTGCTCGCTTGCGCGGCTCTCTCCGCGCAAGCGACGCCTCCCGTTCCGCCAGTACGGCCCATGTACTTTGAGCATCTCTCCGTGCGCGACGGACTGTCTCAAAGCACGGTAATGAGCGTTCTGCAGGACTCGCGAGGTTTCCTGTGGCTCGCCACCGAGAGCGGCCTCGATCGTTACGATGGCTACTCGATCCGCGAATACCGTCGCGAGCGTGGCAATGACTACGGCTTGGCGAGCGACTACGTGTGGAAAATCGCCGAAGACGCGCGCGGCGACTTATGGCTCGCCACCATGGGCGGTGGCGTCGCGCGTTGGGACCGAAGTAACGATCGCTTCCAACAGTTCCGCCACAACCCCGACGATCCTCAAACCCTCGCCAGCGACGCGATACGCACCCTGCTGATCGACGCCGACGGTCGCATCTGGGCCGGCACAGAGCGACATGGTCTCGACGTGCTCGATCCGCAAACCGGTCGCGCGCGTCACTTCCGTCATGACGCCAGCAATCCGCGCTCACTCGCAGCCGATGCGTTGTTCGCGCTCTACCAGGATCGAGCCGGCGGCTTCTGGGTTGGCACCGATAAGGGCCTGGCTCGTTATGAGCCCAGCAGCGGCGACTTCGACAGCGCGCTCGACAACGTCCGCGTCCGCGCGATCTTCGAAGATCATGCCGGCGCGCTATGGATTGGCGCTTTCGACACCGGTCTATATCGGCTGGATCCAAAGACCAAACAAGTCACGGCCTTTCGCCACGCCGCCAACGATCCGCGTTCGCTCAGCAACGACCGCGTGCGCGCCATCATGGAAGACGACGCGCATCGGCTCTGGATCGCCACCTCCTCCGGCCTGAACCTGTTCAATCGCGACTCGCAAAGCTTCGTGCGTTACGGCCGCGATGCCGACAATCAACACAGCCTGCGCGACGACGATGTGATGTCGCTGTATCAGGATCGCGGCGGCGTACTTTGGGTCGGCACTCGAGCCGGCGGCGCCAGTCACTGGAGCCCGCAAAGCTGGGCGCTCGGCCATTATCGCAGCGGCATGCTGGCCAACACCCCGGTGAATGCATTCGCCGACGACGGCATGAACACCGTTTGGGTCGGCACTGCCGAAGGACTGGTCGAGATCGATACTCGCGAGCATCGCGAACGCCGCTATACGAAAGACTCGCCCGCGCCGTTGCAACTCGCCGACAACATGGTCATGACGTTGCTATATGACCGTAGTGAAGCGCTCTGGATCGGCTCGATGAGCGGCGGCCTCACGCGCTTCGATCGTAAGCGCGGCGTCGTCCGCTCGTACCGAAACAATGCCGCGGATCCGAGCACTTTGCCGGCGGACGGCATCATGTCGCTGTTCGAAGATCGCGACGGCGATCTGTGGGTGGGAACCTTTGGCGGCGGCCTGGCCCGCATCGAACACAGCGACGGAAAACTCATTCGCTACCCTCACAGCAGCGCGGACAGCAACGCACTCAGCAGTCCGCGTGCCAGCGCGATCACCGAAGATCTGCGCGGCAATCTGTGGGTCGGCACCATCGGCGGCGGCCTCAACCTGCTCGACCGAGTGTCGGGGCGATTTCATTACTATCGTCGCAACGACCGCGATCCCAGCAGTTTGAGCGACGACACCATCTACGCTCTGCACGTCGATGATCACGGCACTGTGTGGGTCGGCACGGCAGGCGGCGGACTCGACCGCGTGGTTGGTAGCTCCGCCGATCCAGCCACCGTGCGCTTTCAGCGCGACACTCGACTCGCGAACATGCCGAGCCAAGTGGTGTATGGCATCGAGTCGGATCGCCAGGGCGACCTGTGGCTCAGCACGAACAACGGCCTGGTGCACCTCGATTCGCGCAGCGGTGCCAGCCGATTGCTCCGCGAAGCGCAGGGCCTGCAAGCTGACGAATTCAACTTCAACGCTCACTATCGCGGTCGCGACGGCACGCTGTATTTTGGCGGCAATGGCGGGTTCAACGCCTTCTTGCCGGCCGCCGTCACTCCGAACTCGCCGGCGCCGCAGGTAGCGTTGACGGCCGTGTCGATTTTGAACAAAGAGCTGCCGTTGCCGGAGCTGCCCGGCGTCGAGCGGCCGCTGCAGCTGGCCTACGACGATAAACTCGTGACATTCCAATTCGCCGCGTTGGATTTCATATCGCCGGCGAACAATCGTTACTCCTATCGGCTCGACGGCTTCGACCGCGATTGGATCGACGCCGGCCATTTGCATCGCGCCACCTATACCAACCTGGATGCAGGTGAGTATGTCTTTCGAGTGCGCGCGACCAACGCCGATGGCATTGCCAATCAGCAGGAGCTGGCGGTGCCCGTTCATGTCGGCGCAGCGCCGTGGAACACCCTCTGGGCACGCCTGGGCTACGCAGCGATTGCCCTGCTGATTGCCGGCTACCTGTGGCATTTGCAACGTAAACGACGCGAGCGAGAGCTCAATTACAGCCGCAAGCTGGAGAATGAAGTTCAGATTCGCACCCACGAGCTGGAAGAGCGTAATCATCAGTTGCTGGTACTGAGTCGTGCCAAAAGCGACTTCGTGGCTCGCATGAACCACGAGCTGCGGACGCCAATGAACGGCGTGCTCGGCATGAGCGAGCTGCTGTTCGACACGCGGCTCGATCCGGTGCAACGGCGCTTCGTCGACGGCATCCACCGCTCCGCCGACTCGTTACTCGCCATCGTCGACGACGTGCTGGACTTTTCCAAGCTCGAAGCCGGGCGTCTGCAATTGGCACCGGTGGATTGCGACCTGGTCGAGTTGCTGGAACAAACCGCCGAAATGCTGGCCGCACGCGCGTCCGGCAAGAACATCGAGTTGCTTTGCGAACCTCCGCCTCGGCCGCTGCCACGCGTGCTAGTCGATGTGGTACGGCTTCGACAGGTCCTGGTGAACTTGGGCGGCAACGCTGTGAAGTTCACCGAACGCGGCGAAGTAACCTTGCGCTTGGCCGCGCCCGACATCGAGGGCGACCGGCTGCGTATCCGGCTCGAAGTAGCCGATACTGGGATCGGTATCGAGCCCGCCAATCAGTCGCGCATCTTCGAAGAATTCGTCCAGGAAGATGTTTCCACGACGCGCCGTTACGGCGGCACCGGCCTGGGACTGGCCATCGCGCGTCAGCTGGTGGACCTGATGGGCGGACGTTTGTCTCTGGTGAGCATGCCGGGCGCCGGCTCGACTTTCAGCGTCGAGCTGTCCCTGCAATTGGCCCACGCTGCCGCGCAAGCTGCCTCCGGCCCCGTCGATATCGGCGGCCTGCGCGTGCTGGTCGCCGACGACAACGCAGCCGTGCGTCGTTTCATCGCTCAGACCTTGGATCAGTGGGGCGCGCACGTCACCGATGCCGGTTCTGTGCCTGAAATCCTGCGTGAATTGCGTGCCACTGCATACAACGTGGTCATCATCGATCATTCGTTGCTCGACAGTATTGCCGTCGAGAAGCTGCAGGCGGCGCTGGCCGAACGCTCGGTACGACCGCGACTGATTCGTCTCGCCAACTTCGTGAATCTGACGCAGTCGCAGGCGCTGGATCTGCATTGGTTCGACGCCGAAATCACCAAACCGGTGCGCCTCACTCAGCTGCATAGGACGCTCACTGGCGATCCCAGCAACGACTTCGCTCAAGCCATCGCGACGCCGACGCCGGCGCTGGCATTGGCGCCAGGCTTGCGCGTATTAGTGGTCGAAGATCAATCGCTGAATCGTGATGTCGCAGAGGGCATGCTCACTGCGCTCGGCCTCGAAGTCGACACTGCGCATGACGGCCAACACGCGCTCGACATGCTTGCAAACAAAACTTACGACGTGGTGTTGATGGATTGCCGCATGCCGGTGATGGATGGTTTCACCGCCACCACCGAGCTGCGTCGTCGCGAAGGCAACAGCCGTCGTGTTCCTGTCATCGCATTGACAGCTGACACTACAAGTGCCGCACGCGAAGCCTGTCTGGCCGCAGGCATGGATGATTATTTGGGCAAACCTTTCAGTCGCGCGACGTTGCGCGCAGCGTTGGCGAGGTGGGTTCCCGCTAGGGGCGGCCTCGACACGGGTGGGATCGATCGCAGCGACCGGTCATCTTCCTAAGGGACTGCTGAGTTTCTCGGGCCGTCCGCAATCGGCCCCAGCGCTCGAACCGGTTTGCCTGAAAAATTGCGGTAAAGCACAAATGTTACGACGTCTTGACATCCGATTCGGTCTTCTCTAGTTTTGACCGAAATTCAGTATATGCCGCCATGTACTGAACATTATTCACCGCGCTTTAGACGCCAACCGGGGATGGGGCTTGCGATGCCGCCCGATCAATCTGCACTCAGAACAGATTCCACTTATCGGTACAGGCAGGATGCTTCGATACAAGGCCTCGAGGAGGCCATGCCCACGGATGCGGCGACTGAGGGGGAAGATAGTAATCAGACGCGTAATGCGCGTCTGACTCAATGGTTTCAAACCTGGCGCGGCGCCATGTGCCGGTGGCTATCCAGCCGCTCGTCCATCCAAGCCGCGGACCTGGACGACGTAGCGCAAGAGGTGTTCCTACGCCTGCTGCGCTATAGCGACGAAGCCGTGGTGGAGTATCCGCAGAGTTATCTGTTCCGGATCGCCACCAACGTGGTCAACGAGTGGCACGAGCGCGCCAGAAACAAACTGCCGCACGACGAAGCCGGGCTCGAGGATTTGCAAATCGAGCCACAGCACGAGCCGGAAAGCTCCGCTGATCGCACGCTGCTCGACAAGCAAGTACAGCTAGCGCTAGGCCGGCTGCCGACGCGTCAGCGCGCGGTCTTGTTACTGCACATCAACGACGAGCTCACTTACAAACAAATCGCGGTCAAGCTCAAGCTGACGCCGCGCGTGGTCCGCCGCGATATCGCCAACGCCTACGCGCAACTCCGCTGCGATTTGCATTCGGTGCATTTGCTCGCGGGTCCACAGATGGGTTTGTCTTCGATCCGCAATGAATCCATGAAACGCGCCGGGGGTATGAGGCGCGTCTGACGCGTCCGGTCGTGTCAGAAAAAGCCATGTAGCTGCACGAAGTACAGCCGGCGATTCTGTAAATCGTTTTGAGGAATGCCATCGTACACACGCGCGCCGACACGTAACTGCACGAACTGAATGGGGAAGAACTCCCACAGCAGGCTGAAGCGGTTCTGTTCGTCCTCGTCCACATCGGTGTCGGGCTCGAACACTTCGGCGGTGAGTTTTAGATTCTGGCCTGGGGTGATCAGCCAATTGGCTTCGATCAGACCCACCCATTGTTTGCGTTCCGTGACGCCGAGCGTTTGGTCCGTTAAATAGTCGGCTTCAGCCAGCCAGGTGATGGGGCCGGTGCGCAATCCGGCGAACACGCCTTGCATGCGTCGATCGCCGGCATCGGTGTGATTCAAGTTGAAGCCGGCGCCGACACGCCAACCCTGCTGCACGTGTTCAGCGCGCAAACTCACCTGCTTGCCTTCATCGAGTTCCGGTCCACTCGCAGTGCCGTTGGACACGGCCAGTTGCGCAGACCAGCGGTTCGATTCGAAACCGAGCTGCACGCCGCGATCCGGCGTCGCGAAATTGATGCCGGTAACCTGGCGAATGAAGGCGCTGTCGTCCTCTAACCGCAACCCATAGGGCAGATAGAACTGCCCTGCTTGCACGTTCCAGCGCTGACCTTGAGTCGTGTAGCGCGCGAATGCTTCCAGATTGGTACTGCCGCCAGGCGCCAAGCGCTGATCGATGTACACCGCGAATCGATCCGGCACAGGCGTGATCGCCAAGTAGGCGCGCGCCTCCTCGAGATCGAACTCGGATTGAGCATTGCTGTTAGGTACATCGGTGTAGGTAGCATTCGCGCGCAGATTCCCACCCAGCGCAAAGAAGCGACTCACCGCTCCGGTCCAGGCATCCGTTCCCGTGCCCTCGATGCGACGCGCAGGCAGCGCTCCCTGCGCCCAACCATTGCCGAAAGCGTTGCGCATCCCGCCGCCGGCCGCGTTGAAATGGCAGCTGCTACATTTGAAACCTTCACGGACGGCGAAGTAAGGCTCTGCGTGAACCACTCCCCCGATGACCAACAACGCGACCAGGCCCAGCCACTTCCGAAGCACGTTGCTGGATCTCATCGTGCCATCTCCACTGTGAAGCGCAGCAAGAAATCGCCGCCAGCCGTGCCATCGTCATCGCCGTCCAGGATCTGAGCCTGCAAGTCGGCGAGCGCAACGGGGTCAGAGCCACTGATGCGCAGTTCATAAGTATCCGCGGCCAGTGGCTCGTTCGCGTCGATGACCAGAACGGTGGGTTGCTCAGATCG
>NZ_JAEUPY010000492.1 GCF_016790065.1 Steroidobacter sp. | reverse complement strand
ACAGCGAAGCCTTCGACGCTGACGTCGGCGGTCTGGCTCCAGTCGCCACCCAAATGCACAGCGTCGTTAGCGCTGTCCGCGTCGATCACAGTCAGCAACGATTGCTGAGGCAGACGAATGGCAACGTCACCATCGCCGCTCGTTCCAGTCGCTGCACCCGAGGCCACCGTGGCAATCACTGCGCTGTCGGTCACATTCAAACCGCCGTCGCTCACGTTCAGAGCGATACGGCCGTTACGTTCGTCGCTGTTGGTGGAGCGAGCGTCCAGCGTGCCGCTGAGGGTCATGCCATCGCTGGCAGACAGATCGATACGTCCGCCGCCCGTGTCGTGCGCGACGATATTGCCAGCGACGACGATGTTGCCTTGATCGGCAGTCATCGACACCGACGTTCCTTGCACCGTGGCACCACTTGCGACGGTCAGGTCACCTGTGCCGCGCTGACGGAAACTCAAGTCTCCCGCAAAACCATCGGCACCCAACCGCTGGGTCAAATCAGCGAAGTCACCGAGATTCTGTGCGTCGGCGCTGAAGCTACCAGCCTCGCCGCCGGCAGCCGCGCTGCCATCGAGCGCTCCAGCCAATTGCAGACTTCCTGCAGCCGCGCTCAGTTCGATGCTGCCAGCGTCCGCTCCGCCTTCGGCAGAGACATCGATGCGTGACCCTTCGGCCAACACCACGTCGCCACTGGCCGCATCCAGGCTCACCGTGCCGCCATGGCTGTAAGCCATCTGATCGGCGAACTCGGTGGCGCGACCGCTGACATCGATGGCTGCGCTGCCGGTCAAAGCGACGCCGCCGTTGGTGGCATTCAAGCTCACCAAGCCCGAGGGCAGCTCGATGCGAGTCGCCAACTCAATAGAGCTCGCCGTCAAGCTAAAGGAGCCGCCGAGTTCATTGACTGCCTCGAGCGCCTGAGTCGAGCCGCTGTTCGACAATCTAGCGGCACGGTCAGCGCTGATCGCCAAGTCCACGCCGGATTGTGTACTGATACGCTGCGCGCCGAGCTGCAGGTCACCGCCGACGACGCTGACCGTCGTTGTGTCATCAGCGCGCACTTCACGGTTGGCCAATAGCCCAACGGACTCAAAGCCCGACATTTCCACCGCGCCGCCGTCGAAGACGACATTGTTCGCGGTCAGATGCAACTGACCGTTGCCGGTGGCGTCAGTCGGATTGGTGGCCGCATCGCCACCCGTGAATGTGACATCGCCCGCGGCGTCGATGGACACCGTGCCGTCGTCGTAGCCTCGGAGTGCGCGTGCGCTCAAGTTGAGATTGCTGAAGGCCAGATCGACATCGCCATACCAATCGATGGCGCTGCGACTGTTCAGGCTCAGCGTGTCGGCATCCAGACGCGACAACTGAGCCGCATCCAGCACCCAACCGCCAACGGAGGGATTCACGTTGCCGAGGCTAATCAGATTGCCGGTCAAGGACACTTCGCCACCCGCGGCTGACAAAGCTCCTGAGAGATCAGCGCCACCAGAGGATTCCAAACTGATGGAACCACCCGTCGCAGTCAGTGACGCGCCATCAGCAATGATCACGCGACCGGCGTTACCTGCCGAACTGCGTTGAACATTGGCTGCCTCCGACGTAGCGACGCGCACGAAGGCGCCATCGCCAGTCAAGCCAACATCCTGAGCCTGAACCTCTGCACCGCTGGCAGTGATACTGGCGTTCCGTTCGACGGTGACCGTGTTGGTGGCCGCCAGCATGACTTCCGGAGCGACCAACGCCGCGCCTTCAGCAATCGTCACTGTCGACGAGTTGGTGGTGATGTCGATGCCATCCTCGTTCTCGTGGCGCACGCCGCCCAACAAGATCGATTCGGCGCCCAGTGCATTGAGGTCGCCGGCATCCAACTTCAGCACGCCAACCGTGCTACCAGCACTGTCGAGGTCGGACACGACTTCGATAGCGCTACTGGCGATATCGAGCGCTGCGCCCCGGCCACCCTCGGCAGCATTGGCGCGCAAGGTACCTTCGAGGATCAGCGACTCGGTGGCAGTGATCGCGACTCTGCCCGCGTCTTGCGGCAGACGTTGCGTGGCCGCGCTTTCGCCACTCGCGGCGAAGAAATCATTGGCGTTGGTGAGGGTGTACTTAGCCTTGTTCTGTACGGCCTTGCCGTCGAGGATGGCGAACCCTGAAGTCCGCGCACTGTCACGCAAACCGCTGCCAGTGTGAGTGAAGTAGCCGGAGACGACCGTGCTACCGTCACTCAACCCATACGATTCGCTCGCACTGATGTCCTGATAGCCCGACACCGGCCGCACCAGATAAGCACCTGGCAGCAACGCAAACTTGGCGGGCAGCACGATGTATTCGCCGGCCGGTAGATTGCCGGTGCCGGAAAGATAGATGCTCCGGCCGCCTTCGAAGCCGGACTCACCATAGATGCTTTGGTCATACGCCGCGGACTGCAGGCGGCTCGCCGGGATGATGGCGAATCCGCCGAAGGTGTTGTCTTCACCGAGCACATCGAGCGTGCCGGTGGTGCCGGAAGTGAATTCAGTGGCCAACAAGTTGCCGCCGCCGCTCACGTCGAGCACAGCGCCCTCTTCCAAGGCGACCCGGTCGCCATTCAGGGCGACACGTTGATCGACGATGCGCTGACTGCCATCGCCGTAGATGATCTTCTTCGAGCCGAGCACGTACACCCAGTTGAGACCGCCTTCGGTCTCGCCGTAAAGCACGTTCAGCCCGGCGCCGCTGGTCGATGTCACGCTGCCATCAGTGAGCGTGATGCTGGGCGAATCGATAGTGATGCTGCCAAACGGTGCACGCACAGTGCCCGACTGCACCACTTCATCAGCCGACAGCGTCAACGCGCCGCCCGCGGACAACGCATCACCGGCAGTGCCGTTCTGCGTAACCGTCAATTTACCTTCGTCAGCATCGACGCCGGCAGCGACGGTGAACTGCGTCAGCGTGGTCGGGTAGACCTGTGCCGCACTCAATGTGAGATCACCCGCTGTGCTCAGCGAACCCTTCAGTGCCGGCGAGCCGGTCACTCCTTGCGGCGGATCGATCTGTACGCCGATCAGTCGCAAATCGCCGCTGGACTTCAGCGTGGCATCGGCAAAGCCTTGCAACACACTGGTGCCGATCACGTCGATCTGCCCTGCTTCGACATTCAGCGAGCCAGTGCCTGCCTGCGCGGGCGCCTGGTATTGAGAATTCAGGTTGTTGTGATCGAGCTCTGAGCTGCCCAACGTCACAATCGGCGCGCTCAGTGTGGCCTCGCCGCCATCGGAAGCGATTACGGCAGCGTTCACCGTCAGGCTGCGATCCAGTGCCAGCGACACATCGCCGTCGAACTCGACGCGCCCCACGTGCACGTCGATGGTGGATGCGGCGCCCTCGGAGGTCCACGTGGTTCTAGAGCTGAGCTCCAGCGCATCGAAGCCGCCTTCGGTCACCTGCTCCGCCGCCACCACGGCTCTGCCCGAATAGCCTGACAGTGTCGAGTCAGCGAAACTCAGATCGAGCGACTGCTGCGTGACTTCGATGGTGCGATCACCGCCCGGCAACGTGGACTCGGGGATAGGCCGGCTTTGACCCGGATCGTTGCGCTCGGAAGTATCCAGCGAAACGCGCAACGTACCACCGGCGAGATTGCCAGGATCGCCCGACTCGCCTTTGAGTTGGCCGCCGATGAGGATGGCCTCGGACGCCTCGATATCTACTGTGCCGGCAGCCGAACCAATCTGCCGTGTTTGATAGCGCCCGCGAGCATCCGACTTGATCGACAACTGCGCCGACGTGCCGGACACATCGATCAACGATCCGGAGGACGTGAGCACATGGCCACGATCCGCATCGATGCTGATGGTGCCGCCGCTCAGCACGTCGCCAATGATGCGTCCCTGGTCGTCGACCTCTGTCACCGCCGCGCCACGCGCCAACAGTTGCGCGTTGTCTCCGAGCCAGATGCCCTGATCCGCGAAGTATTGACCGGTGCCGTCCGCTGCAATCGCCAGCGAGTTGTTCAAGCGCAGGTCGATGTTGCCGGCCGCAGCCGAGATCGTGCCGTCGACCAACAATCGGCTCGACGAGTTCAAGCTGATGTCCGCACCGACATCGCCTTCGATGCGTGCGCCGGTGCCGATGACCAGATTGGCCGCGTCGGCGAAGGTCTGCTGGGTGTAACTATTGTTCGCCCCGGGCAGCGTTGGCATGGCAGTCAACGTCAGGTCTACCGCGTGACGCTCGATGTCTTCCAACAGACCGACGGTGGCGAT